>JAFGRJ010000071.1 GCA_016935235.1 Candidatus Cloacimonadota bacterium | reverse complement strand
GTTATTACCTCTTCGCTGCCTGCGGGGACGATATCATCAAGCCAGCGGCTGGTTACAAAGTTCCCTTCACTCCGGGAATTACAGATCACGGTCAGATGAACCGGAACGGTTGGGATATTGGTGCCGATATAGTCAGCATCGTAGAAAGTAGTACGGAAATTTACTTCTTCCCTGCTGTCGTCACTGATAGCATACACCTGACCAACAGCGAAAACTCCCGTATCCAGAAAAACAGCATTTTGAATTTCCACCAGTTCTGATTCATAGTCCTCAAAACTGGCATTGAACTGAGCCAGGGTGATGATTTCCGGGTCGATCATATTCCCGGTGGAGTTGATCACCCCGCTGTCACTGGTCGGCTGGAACTCGATCATACCACCGTATTCGGTGAGAGTGCCGGTTAAATTAATAATGCCATCGCCAATTTCATATAATGTGGCTATAACACCCGGATCATCATCAATCATGATACCTGCAGTATCATCCTGGAGAAACTTTTGATTTCTGAAATCCTGCTGATAAGTTAAAATTGCCTCTCCAGTAAGCCGGTAAACCTGAGTGCCCTGAATACCGGCTCGAAGTTCTGCAATAGTAGCAACATCTATTACTGAAGCCATGGGAATTATACTGAAGGCGGAATTGCTGTCGTCCCAGGGATCACCATCTGCTGCATCGGAAATGATAATGGAATAATAATCACTTACTTCCTGATCAACCGGGATGGACCATTCCCAGATACCGTCGTTTTCAGTTGAGGAAACTAGAACTTCCCGGTTCCTTAACCATACCTGGTCCAGCTCGATCTTGACATTGTCTGTGAAATTGATGGAACTCCAGAGAACATTATGAGTTGAACCTTGTTCCCATTCTTCCCCGCCATTGGGACTGAGGACGGTAATCATCGGTTCAGTGATCTCCCCCAGGATCTGGTTAATGTTTACAGCACCGGGACTTTCCGTGACAGGTCCTTCCCAGGCGAAGTTATTGTACATGCTGCCGACGCCCTGCAACTGCAAAGATTCACCGGCAGGTGTGCTTGATCCTTCCTCGACACCGATATCGGTAGAGGTCACCCCCAGAGCTGGTCCGTCCAGAGCTACGAATTCACCCTCATAACTCAGGAACTGACCCGGGATTAGTGTCCCCTGGTAATCGATAGCGATCCCGTCGGGTGAACCGTTCTGAATACCGGCATAATAATGGAAATAAATGGTAAAATTCTCAACGGTTACTCCGTAAGTAAATTGATCCAGGGCGACAGAACCATACACCATCTGATCGTTTCCGTTATAAAAGGAGACAGTGAAATCAACGAGGTTGTAACTCGCAGCATTTTCCAGAACAACTTCAATGAATTCACCCACATCGGTACCTGTATTATCGTAATGCAGTTCATTTATCCAGATATTCTGTGCCCCCAGAAAACCAATTATCACGCAGAATATTAAGATCAATAATTTCTTCATCTAAACCTCCCTATCTATCATATTGATTAATTATGAGTTAAAAATAGATTTCTCATTAAGATAGTTACTTACCATTCCCTGATGTCCAGCTGGGCAATTATCGGTTCCAGCTTGTTAGTAGCAATCTGCTGATATTCCCTGATTGCTTCCTGAAATCTGAACCAATTAGAATTCTCATAATCTGTGGTAAAGGTGAGGCTGTCCGAAGGGGTGATTCTGGCAGCGGTGGCTACAGCTTTTTCCTTTACTGTCTGAGTAAGCCATGCCCGGGAATTGTACTCGTTCTGAGGGGTAAAATTACCCAGAAGTTTCAGGTACTGCTGAATTCGTTTCTGGCGTTGCCCTTTTACCAAGCTGAGTTGATTCTCAGATATCATCTCACCGATTATATCTTCTATTCTGTTTTTTACCGGCGTCCAATCCTCTTCCCGCGAAGTAATGATCAGGAAATTGTTGTATAATTTACGGGCAGCCAGCATGAGTCTTTCCTTGTTGTTTATTATCTTGTTTTTATCAATAAGGCGGGGGTCTTCCCAGATCAGGTTGGGAATATCCGGCATAAAACCGGCTGCTGCATGACCGATTTTGGGCTCCAGCGTCTCCCAGATACCTTTCATGTCGTTCATCTCTTCCAGATTGCCAATAAAACTTTGATGGGCAAAAGTATCAGCAAGCATATGGGAAGCGATACCCAGCATGTATAGATCTTCGGAACGGGTCGTATCGTAAAATATTTCCTGAGCATGGGTACTGGCAGGACTGGTTATAAGTAGATGCATTTTACCATCCCGGCGTCTGACTTTGGGGCTAGTAGGATCTCCGGGCAAAAAATGAAAAAGTATATGAATACGCATTAATACCTTTTCCGGTTGTGTAATATCCGGAGTTTGGCTTATATAATTCGCGTAGGTCGATCCAGCCGGAGTCTGGATGTTAAACCGGTAAGCATTGTCATCGACGTATTGGGAAGAATAAGCTACGATTTCCGCCTCGTCTGGTTCAAGACCGGCTTCCAGTGCCAGATATTTAGTAAGATAATAATGAAATTCTATATCCATATACTACTCTCTTGGCAAGATTGATTTTTCAAGCATTTTTTCCTGCAGCACATTTCATATTAATTTTTTTTGCACTTAAGTGTCAACTAAATTCATAGTTAAGAAATCTTTACTTTTTAATTCAATTCTCTAATCATAAATAATAGGTTAACTGAAAAAAACCTTGTCATGGCTGAATTTTTCTGGATAAATCATATTTTATGTGTAATTGGCGCAGGTCTGGGAAGGAACCAGCAGTAAAATTTTCTTACATATAACAGACTATTTCTAACCACCGGGGATTATCAATAAGCTTACAAATAATGGGGATTCCTTTCCCGGGGGAACACCATAATTCATCTTATTTGAGTTAATCATATGCATTAAAGAACTTACTTGTTTCCGGCGGAATATTATAGAAAAACTCTATTTATTTCATACCTGATTATTTTTGCTGGTTTTTCTGGTGTGAGAATAGTGGCACTTCTCAGGTCGATTTCCATGAAACGAGCGCTGGGTTCGGGATTTTCTCTATAAGCCTCAATATCTTTAAATCCCAATTTTTCATAGAGCCTATTTGCCTTGTATAATTTACCGACCGTATCAAGTCTCATCTTCTGGTACTTTCTGGAAGAAGCTATTTTAATAAGTTCCCGGCAGAGAATTTCGCCTATTCCCTTTCCTTGATATTTTTCAAACACGAACAGTCGTTTCATCTCGCAAATCTGTCGGGTAAGTTTTCGAAAAGCTACTCCACCAATCAGTTCTTCTTGCAGGGAAGCCAACAAAAAACATCCTTCAGCTTTGCCATACATGGTCGAAAAATTTCTGAATTCATCTTCAATATCCTGGAAACTGAGATTCATATCCAACCAGGAAAAATAATCCCGGGTCAGGTTAAGCGCCTTATCGAAATCCGCTGATGAGATACATGTTTTTATCGTCAGAATTTGTTTCTTTATTCTCATAATTTGATTTTAAGCGATATGGGATCGCTTATTTGCGCTTATTAATTATCTAGACTGTAATTATGGCAGAAATTTCTATGCAATAGCATTTCCTGAATTGGAGTTGTGGGACATTTTCTGGCAGTTTGGGCAGACATAGCAGGTGCCCCCCAGGTACCTGAACTTCTCTACGGGTGTGCCACATAATGGACATGGTCTATCTACTGCATTTTTGTCAAGGATACGTATATAACCTCCGGGTTTGTTGAATAGGTTAAACTCGTCATATCTACCACCTTTACGAATTATTTCCTGAACTGTTTCCAATATAGCATCATAGAGATTTCTCTTTTCACTCTCTGTCAGCAGGGAGATCGGGTGGCGGGGATTAAGTTTTGCCCGGAAAAGGATGTCCTGGGCACAAGCATTACCTAGACCGGGTATAAGCTGTTCCTGGGTCAGTAAACCTTTGGTACTTCTGTTGCTCTCCTTGCTTGCTTCATCTATTAATTCATTGAAGTAACGAAAATGGAAATCTTTCTCCAGGGGCGTTGGTCTCATATCCTTTACATATTTCCCGGAATATTCGTTGCCTTTTTCATATAACTCCATTGCGCCCCACATTTGGGTGGTTACAGTGAAGAAGGATCCATCATTGAATTCAAGCAGGAGATGATATTTTGCAGGTAATCTGCTACCTGGCTTATGATAGAGCATTCTGCCACCGCATTCACCTAGTACCAGAACATAACCGGGATCCAGTCCCAGGAACAACCAGCGCCCTTTTACGGTAGCTTTGCGAACTATTTTATTGCCTACTGCCCGGGAAAATTGCTCGGGTGTACAATTGTACCAGACAAATTTATGAGGTGAATTACCATGCCTACCGGAGCTGATGACTTTCCCGTATAATTTTTCATTCATCTGAGCAGCCAGCACGGTGCATTCAGGCAATTCAAACATTAGCTCCTCCTGGATCTAAAAACTGTTCTAACTACATCGAAAAAGAATATACATTAAGTTCCAAACTCTCTTGGCAAGATATTTTTAAACGTGGAATATCTTCTTGAGATGAGATCCGTTTTTTTGCATTTTTTTCTGAAACAGAAGAAGAAAACCTGTCAAGGGAAGAATACAGGCAAAAGCTACAACAGACCAGCTGACGAAGATTTTACCAGTAATGAAACGATTGAGAATTATCTCCAGGCAAACCAGGAATATCCCCAGACTGATCATGCAGCTTATCAGTATCCCTGTAACCTTCACATTTATTTTATTAACGAAAGTATAGGTTCCCCAGAAAAGCAGGCTGGTTACCAGTAGAAGAGGCAGGGCAAAAGGGAAGAACCATGGTCTTACAGACATGAACATATCCAAGAACCATAGGTACAGTCCCAGAATTAATGTTTCGCAGAGCAGCAACTGGGATATATGTCTGGTAAGAAAAATGATCAAACAGACTGTCAGCCAGAGGAAGGTGATGGATAGTAAGGGATACCGCGACCAGGTAACCTTCATACCATAGGCGAAATCAACTGTAAAAACGACAATAAGAGTGGCTACAACAAAAAAAGTAAAAAGTTCCCAGAACCAGATTTTTGTAATAGAGGCAACCGAGGAGATGGGCTGTGGCCTGGCTTCATCTTTTTCTTCCGGGCAGCTGGATTCTCCCACTGCTGCTCCACATAGTGGACAGCTGGTTGTATCCTTGAATTCCACACCGCATTTCTTGCATATGGGCATAATTCAAACCTCCCTGATAAAAACCGGAATACCATCAGCAACTAATTGAGTAAAGAAAAGCCTTTCCAGTTCGCGGCTCTCTATGATACTGGCGAATGTTATCAACATCTCTTGCTGATAAGAGATAACAGAACAGCTTTTCTTCATGACATGATTAGGATATACTATTACATTAAAAAGTTTTATGTACTCCACCATCTCTGGAGGTAGTTCAATTCTGCCGAGATTAGATAATACCCCTGAATAGGGGTTTTCACCAAGTTTGCTATATAGCCCGGAAAGGTATAGATTCTTGCAAAATAGGGGTAGAAAACGAATCAGAGGATTAAGTTCCGCCCCAACATTGCGGGAAATTTGCCGGTTCAGCTCTTTGTCATTTATCTGCATCTGCATGCTGTGATGCACAATAGAGATTATTTCCGGTAAACTGTATCTGCCCAGTTTTAAGTTGATCTCCGGTGAAATGAATAGAGAGAAATTTCTCATGACCCTGGGAAAACTGAATTTTCGCATGTTGACCGGTACTTCAAGACGGATGACTGACCTGCGGGATTTTTTCCACCGGATCGTTTCATGATAAATTTGAACGAGGCAGTATATATATAATGAAACAAGGTATTCAGTGATGCTGATCCCCTTATTTCTGGTTAATCTTAAAACCTTCTCTATAGGTAATTGACCTGTTATTAAACGAGGTTTTTCTGTTCGATGGGGATGACCATAAAGGTGAAAGGCAGGAGTCATTTTCTGTGGTGAAAGAGAGTGTTTCTGAAATGATTTCAAATGGGGATCTTCATATTCCTCGGGATCTGGTCTGCTGTCCGGATCTAAGAGTATCTCGGTATGCCTGATGTCTACCCCGGATAATCTTAAATATTCTGCAAGCAGAGAGATAAGGAATCTGAACCCTCCGCTGCCATCAGTGATAATATGGGAAAAATCAAGAGCAATAGTACTGCTTTTAATATTGACCTGAAGAAGATCGGCATTCTGGGGATTGGCAATTGATTTATTCAGAACAATATCTTCCAGCAGATTGATTTCAGGGATTTTACTATGCCGTTGCAGATAGAACCAGAAAAATCCCCTTTTAAGTTCCACCTGGTAGTACGGACATCGCTGCATGATTCTTTGCAGAGCTTGCTTGAAGATCCACAATTTCACGGGTTCCTGCATGATTGCGTAAATACGGAATAGGGCAGGTGAACGTTTTGGTGATGCTGCAGGATAGATTTTTGCAGCATTGTCCAGTTTTAGCCAGTCTTCCAGACCCCGATTTTGATAAACCATATAGAACCTGCCAGGATTTACTGGGGTACAGTCAGAAAAAGCTGTTGCCAGGGATCAATACCCAGTACAAAAAAATAGAATACGGTAGCAAACAAACCATGAAAAATACCGATTGTCCATATATTACGATATTTGAGGAAAACACTGACTGTGAAGCAGCCTAATCCTAAGGCAACAAGGACCAGGGGTACTTCGGGTAGGTGAATAAGTGCAAAAAGAATTGCTGTGGAAATAACAATCAGAATACGGGGGATTCTATTCTTAAGAAGAATTTCCATATTGCCTGCCAGTAAGGCAGCAAGCAGAAATTGCTGGATAATTCCCCAGACAGGGTAGAGGATTAAAACAGGTAGAATATTCCAGGTCAGCAGAGCACGGGAGGTCAGTAATCCGTAGATGATGCAGCTTAGAATTGATAAAATGGTGACAGGGATTATGATCCTGATACTTCTGGGTAAACTGGAATTTCTTAATCCCCATTCTCTTAACAGAGATGGATCTTGGATTACGCGAAAAATAATAAATCCAATCCAGAAGGTTATTCCGGCTGTCATGAAAAGCAGTTTAAGTTTTAACCAGTCAGAGACCAGGAACTTGGCAGCTCCCACCAGAATAACTCCCAGCAGTTCTACATTGATCCAGGGATTACGTCTCAGGATCTCACCTTTCATAATCAGTACCGCCTGTTTGATTTCAGGATCATCATCTTTCCTGTTTAATCTATAATTGTACACTTTCTATATAAATATACATGTCAAGAAAATCATATTTTCCCTTAACACAGAGGTTTTGTCAGTTTTTTCCTGCCTCATTATCATTACTGCCGGGGTATGGGGGCAGCATGGTGCTTGCTGTTTGGAAATCCAGCCTGTCACTGACGGATAATCCCAATCCTGACTGCTAATGTTACTAGAAGAAATGAGTAATTCAATATCATGGCGTTCTTTCGCGACCAGTGGATACCATTTATCTGAAATCTGGATAATGGAGTTAGAAACCTTACGGGAAATGAATCCCGGGTATGGGTGGGAATATCCATTATTATATGCAAAGGAGCAGCCAGCATGAACCAGGGCATAGCCCGGTAACTGCATCTATATATGATAATAACAGGAATGAGAATGCAAATCCAGATGATAAGTGAATGAGTCCAACTGTAGAGACCTTTTATCCAGCGATTATCCTTCTTATCAAACCACTGCAACATCTGCTCCCGGGATTGAAAACGGGGTTGTTTCTGTCCCTTTATTGTTTGCACAACCAGACCGGTACCGAATACAGAAAGATCCGGTAACAAGCCCATGACAACTTTCGAAAATACTGGGGGTCCCGGCAGTAAAGCCAGTGACCAGAGTGAATGTGAGAGAATATCCATTTATTCAATATTTTTATTATAATTTTGATGAAAAGGATTTATGAAACAATATCGATAGCAACAGAAATCCTTAGCGTGATAAAAACATCAGTAACTAATTCAGGAAAACCACTGCAACATTGTTCGGGATTAATATATGTTGAAATTGCTCTGTCCGACTTCTTCAGTCCCAAAGAAAATCACAACCCGATAAGTTCCAGTTGTCCAGTTGCCTGGTTCATCCCAACCATATCCATTCCAGACAGAACCGCTTTCCCAATCGGAGGGGATAAAATATTCAAATTCACTATTACCCATGAAGGAGCTATCCGGATAGTAAAAAGCCAATTTGAATTTTACCAGCTGGTCTTCCAACAGGTAACAATTATTATCAAATCTTATTTCTGTCCAGATATAACAGGTCTCATTGTTAAGGAAGGTTGTCTTGTATTTCCGGTATTCCGGGGCCGGTGCATTATAACCACCTGCGAAAAAATCAGTGCTGGTATAAAACAGCATTGATTCATCATTGAATATTTTGAAATTCCCCTGTCCGAAAAATTGATCGTTGATATATATCTTTACGGAATATTCACCTCCTTCCCAGTTCCCTGTTTCACTCCAGCCCCAGCTGTTTACATACCAGGCTGTATACCATTCCGATTTGATCTCAAGATTATCGGAAATTTCACCAAAGAGACTGCCATCGGGAGAATAATACTTGTATTCCAATTTGTAGGTTTTATCGTGGTCATCGTACAGGTTATTGTATATATTCAATTCACAGGCAATATATCTTGTTGCGCTTTGCTGAAATTCAGACTGGTAATACCTGTCATCCTTATCGGGATATTCGTCTCCGGTTTCAAAGAATTTTATCTCATCATAAGTTATTCCTTCTGCCTTCAGTTCAGCAGGCAGAAAAATATATATTAACAGAAGGGCAATACATAAAATCATTTTTTTCATAATCCACTTCCTCAATTAGAATGTATTCGAATCTAGAGAACTTATATCTTTTTCAGTGGTCAAGATAATTTCATTAATTGTTTCAGTAAATACGCTGAATTAATTTCAACCGGAACATAATTTTCATATCTTATCAAACATAATAGCAATTTAACTGAAGAGGTGATCTGCTATTTTTCCTGAGAGTAAATAAAATATAAAAGAACAAATTTGACATGCTTGCAGAAAATCTCATAAATTGAGGATGAATCAGATTATCAGACTTAACAATAGGAAGGAAAAGGTGGAAAGTGCTTGATCAATGATGAATACTGGGACAGAAAATCAATATAAAGGTTATTTTCAGGGGTATGAAGGCGTAACATTATTCTTCAGACGCTGGTCCCCCCGGATTTCACCCCTGGCTGCAATAATAATCGTTCATGGTCTCGGGGATCACAGTAATCGCTACCAGAAACTGGTGGACTTTTTTATATCCAGGCAGTATCAGATTTATGCTTTTGATCTTCGTGGTCATGGACAATCTCCTGGGAAGCGTGGCCATATCAATAATTGGGGTGAATTCAGAGAGGACCTTTCCGAGTTTATGAAACTTGTGCAACGGGAAAAGCCCAACCTGCCAATTTTTCTGTTCGGTCATAGTATGGGTGGAGTGATTACCCTGGAGTATTGCCTGAGAAACTCACCACGGATCAATGGTCTGGTCTGTTCCGCTCCAGCGCTGGGTGAAACAGGCATCTCCCGGTTGAAATGGGCGCTGGCTTATATAATGAACCATCTCGGACCGGGACTTGTTGTTTCAACCGGATTGGATATAAGTCTGCTTTCACGTGATCAGTCCTATATTACAGAAACTAGAGATGATCCTCTTTATCATTGCCAGGCGACGCCCCGGCTCGGAATGGAGCTGAGCAAAGCGGCAAATTGGATACAGGAAAATGCGCGATTATTGATAAATCCACTGTTGATTGTCCATGGCAGTGATGATGCAATATCCTTACTATCAGGAAGTCACAGGTTTATAAGAAACGTCGTTTTTGCAGATGCTTTATTGAAAGAATACAGGGGGGGGTATCACGAACTGCATAGCGACATCTGCTACGGTCAGGTCCTGAATGATATCGGGATATGGTGTCAAGATCATTTATAAAAAATCAGCAGTCGAATATTAAAGCCATAAATTGGAATAATTTTAGACCTTCAGACACATTCTTAGAATGTCTTATTTTTTGTGGAGTAACCAGACATAAGTGGGAAAAGCCCAGTAAGCTTCTCTGATTACATATAAGGCTAATTTCTGTTTCCAGGAACCAGGTTTTATCATATCTTCAGCATGGTATGTAACAGGATCCTCTACTATTTTACCCGTGTAATCGATAATCTCAAACTCAGACACCAGTTTTTTCAGCTTCCAGTAGGTTAGATGTTTCTCGTAATAATATTTTCCCTTACCTGTCATTTTCAGATAAAGGTGAGCCACAGTTTTCGGAACAACGGAAAGGAAAGGGAGATGATAATGACCCTCTAAAAAAGTGAAACGGTTAGCTGCCACAAAATAGCAATAACCCCCGGGTTTCAGTAACCTGTAAATTTCTGTTAATAATTTTCTACTATCCGGTACGTGTTCGTAGATATGGGTACATATTACCACATCGAAGCTGGTGGAATCAAACAGGGTCTCCATCCCATCCTTCAGGCAAAACCTGACATTTTCAGCGCTGTAGGTATTTATTGCGTGTTCTATGGCAGGCTTATCGATATCGACACCGGTAACCCTTGAAAATTTTTCACCATATTTTGCTGTCATGATTCCTGTAGAACAACCGATATCAAGAAGTGACATATTGCTTAAATCCTTGATTTCTGTTGCTAATACCGCGAGAACCTTGTCTGCTTTACGGCTGCGCTGCTCTATGTTATACATCGTTAAGGGATTTTGTTCTGAAAATCCATACTGGTATAATCTCTTATCCATAACTTCAGATTGATCCTTCCCGGTATTTTCTGGTGATCTAATTCCCTCTGCTACTTTCTTCGCAATCATTCACCCATCATAAAGTGACTCAAGTAATAATAAAAAATCATGTTATTTGAGCTTAATAACACAATTACCAGCATTTTTTAATAATAAGTATTATATACATTTTTCAGTCAAGCATAACAAAATAATACTTTTCTGATAATATTTGTTTGACAAAATTTACACGTGTTAAGTTTAATAACAAGTGTAAATCAATATCAGGAGGTTCACATTATGAGAAATGCTTACTTATTGATCACATTAATGCTGGCACCGATACTGCTAACTGCGGCAGCCATGTTCAACGAGATCATTATCCTGCCTGACTTTGGTGGTGCTTGCTCCATTGGGGGTGCTGATTTTGACGATGATGGCGATACAGATTTCGTCGTCACCAGTTCCGACGACGGCTGTATTTCTTGGTTTGAAAACGATGGCTGCCAGAACTTCATCGAACATTCAATTTGTGATAATTTAGACGGGGCACGGGTTCTGGATGTTGCGGATTTTGAGGGAGACGGGGATGAGGATGTATGTGCCTGTGCTTTTACGGACGGAAAAATTTCCTGGTTTGAGAATGATGGTCTGGGGAATTTTACTGAGAAGATTATCACTGCGGATTGGTCTCATGCAAGCAATATTTATGCTAAGGATCATTTCAATGATATTGAGCTTGATATTGATGGTGATGGCGATACAGACGTTGTTGCCACTGCTTGCGCAAGTAATTGTGTGGCCTGGTTTGAGAATGATGGTAATGAGATTTTCACCAGACATACTCTCAAGGAGGATTGGTACAGGGCGAACAGTGTTACTGCCACGGACCTCGACCTGGATGGTGACATGGATGTTTTAGCCACTGCGAAGGCAGGTGAAATTATCTGGTTCGAGAATGACGGGAACCAGAATTTTACGGAGCATATCATCTTTACGGAATGGGATTCTCCCAATTCCATTCAGGCTCTGGACATTGATCAGGATGGTGATATCGACGTGGCAGCAACATCCTGCAGTACCAGTAATTCTATTGGCTGGCTGGAAAATGATGGGGACAATAATTTCACGTTACATTTACTGAAAGATAATTGCAGTGGAGCGCGGGGCATTACCCTGTCGGATATTGATGCCGATGCTGATGTCGATATATTTGCCATTGGCTGGAATGAACCAACCTCTGATGCTTTTTTCTTTGAGAATGATGGCGAGCAGAATTTTACCGAACATGTTTTCTGTCCCTCTGCCTTCGACCTCCTCGACTTATTCATGATAGATGTTGATGGCGACGAAGATCTTGATATACTGGGTTCCTGTTACGGCCAGAATGAGCTGAGATGGTGGGAGAACCTTGATTATTTTCTTCTGCCCGATTTCAATGCCGATCAACTCAGCGGTCATGCTCCTGTCACCACGAATTTCCTGGAAGTGTCATACAGCTTACCGGATGTAAATTCCTGGAGCTGGGATTTTGATTACAATGGTATCATAGATTCCAATGAAGAAAATCCCACCTGGGTATACGAAGAACCTGGTTATTATACAGTAAGTCTTGAAGTTACTAACGGTATCCTCAGTGAAACTTTGATCAGGGAGGAATATATCAGGGTATTTGATGGTGAGAGTTCCATGGAGTTTGATGGCAGTAGTGGATACTGTACCTGTCAGCCTGATACCAGTCTCAATCTGACAGAACATTTTACCTGGGAAGCATGGATTTATCCTCTGGAATGGGGTGAAGCAGATTTCTATGGGGGTACCATATTTGATAAGACAGCGATTAAGATTTTCCTTTGCCGGCATCATAATACTCTGAATGACCATAGTTTGATGCTTAAAATCATAACCGAAGGTTCATCACTCTGTTTTGCCTGTACTCCTGAAAATTCCATTGAACTTCAACAATGGAACCATATTGCGGTAAGTTATAATGGCAGCAGCAGCGAAATCAAAATATACATAAATGCTGTTATTCAGGAATTGACTTTTCTGTTAAGCCCTTCGGGTAATATAGTTGATAATTCGATGTCGGAAATTTATCTGGGTAATGGTCCCGGGGATGGAAATACTTTTGAAGGTATCATAGATGAAGGCAGGTTATGGAATCTGGTACTTTCGGCAGGTGAGATCAGTGATCATATGTCACAATATCTCGCTGGAGATGAATCAGGCCTGGTGGCCTACTGGCAGATGAACGAAGGTTGGGGGGATGAGATTACCGATATGAGCGTTAACAACAATATCCTTGCTGTCTGGGGAGGTTTATGGGCTCAGGGAATACATCTGGAATCATCGGGAATCTCAGGAAGTAATGTCATTCCCAATGCTGATCTAACACTAATCAATTATCCCAATCCCTTTAATCCAGATACCCAGATTGCCTATAACCTTTTCAAGGATTCCTTTGTCAAGATAGCTGTATTCAACGTGAAAGGTCAAAGAATAAGGATACTGGAAAATACTTTCCAGGATGCCGGTCCCCATCTTTTACTCTGGGATGGCAAGGATAACTGGGGAAGAAGTGTGGAGTCAGGAGTATATTTCTTAAAGCTGGAACAGGCCCAGGGCAGCTTCAGCCGGAAGATGCTGTTACTGAAATAAGGAGCATAGCTGAATCTGTTCAAAAATATTCGTGATTACTCGGGGAGCGGGGAGGTTATACGATAACCTCCCTGTTCTCTTAAAATATTCTTCCTGGTGTTTGCTCCCAAAGTGATCCAGACTTCAGGTACGAATTTTACAGTTGAAAGGAGAAAAAATGAATAGAAAACAGAGAGAAAATCTGCTGAGACGCAGAGAAATGCTGGAAGCAGCCAGGAAACTTTTTCTGAAAAAGGGATTTGATAATGTAACCATGGTAGAAATTGCCCGGAAAGCTGAATTTTCCAGAGTAACACTTTATAGTTATTTTAAGAGCAAGTATGAAATTTTTTACGAACTCATCTCCCAGGCTTTTCATGATGATTTCGATAAATATCTTAGCCAGATTGTGAATGTATCCAGCAGCCATGAAAAACTGGTGATTTATGGACACAACCAGTATGAATTCTTTAAAAGGGAACCTGGTTATCACTTGCTGACAGTTCAGTACAGGACACAAGCTGGATTGAGGTTGAATCTATCTGAAAACACTATCAAGATATTACAGGAACGTAGAGAAAGAATGGATAGTCAATTCCATACCATTTTCAGAGAAGGCATCAGAAATGGAGAATTTCGCAGCGATCTGAATATTGAAGTGGCAATCACATACTTTCTCAAGGCAATCTTTGCCATTGTTCACCCTTACGTATTCAATCCCAGGTCACATCTCAGCGATCTGGATATTGAAATGGAATATCTGCTCAGAGCATTTCAGGTATAATTTGATAGATAGAATGCCTGATATCAGTAATCTGTGTGCTATAATTTTCATCAGAAGCTTTCCGGCTGTCCCTTAATTTCAGTGGTAATGGGCCCTGTGGTGGGAATTTTCCCTGCGGTAAAGGATCTCTTATTAGCTTCAGCAGAGGAGATTGTACTTTTTCCGGAAAAAAAGAGAACAGGTTTGCACCTGTTCTCTTTGTTGGAGTTGACTATTTCATAAGGAGCATCTTCCGCGTTGGCGAATCGGGCAGGGTCAGCCTGTAAAAATAAATACCACTCGTTACAGGATTTCCCTGTTCATCTTTACCATTCCAGGTGAAGGTATAACGGTTTTCTCCTGTTTCGGAAGCTGTCCTGCAACCTTGATGCAAAGGCATCACCCTGATTAGTTGTCCCTTGATATTATAGATAACCAAGGCAAATTCATCATTTATGGCGGGAGGGATATGGCAGGAGATTGCTGTGCCGGGGTTGAAGGGATTGGGGAAGTTTTGCATAAAAATTTTGTTTGCACATGGTTTTAAGAGGTTTTCATCATTAACAACCCAGTTTTCAGAACCGCCGCCCCCATAAGCTCCCATATCGTTGCGTAATGTTCCCAGAGCCGGATACAGAGCGTTGCCAGGATTAAAGGGATCCTCAGGATCATTATACATAATGTCAGGATTACCGGCATCCACGCAGGGAGAAGTTTCTGTGAGAATGCAGGTGGTAGTATCCGCGAATGCTGGATATTCGTCTATATTACCTTCCCCGGTAAAACCGCCCTCAATGTCGCAGTAGGTTATGGAGGAAGCGCCAGCTCCATAAAGGGGTCCTCCCGAATTCTGGGTGTTTCCCCAGATAATATTATTCAGTACATCTACAACACTGCTCCACATGCGCATTGCTCCACCTGTGGTCTCGGAATGATTGCCTATTATGGTATTATTCTCGACAATGATCGGCTCCTCATCATTACCGATAAAGTAAAATCCTCCGCCACCATAAAGCTGTCCTCCCGAATTGTGGGCAACGATGTTGTTTTTTACTAGAGCT
>JAFGRJ010000070.1 GCA_016935235.1 Candidatus Cloacimonadota bacterium | reverse complement strand
TGTTGGTACTCCTGGGCTATTATGCAACCCGAGAAATATTCCGATTCTATAATCTGCCCATTCCAGAAAGAAGAAAATTCAGGGAAACCACCGGTAAGCTTTACTGGCAGAATATCAAGATTTATCCTGTAATCCACCCCGCTGCCGCTCTGCATAAATCTGAACTGCTCCCTGTATTGCAACAGAATTTCCAGAAAATACAGGTCTTGCAGCAATCCTGTTTCTGGCTGCAGGAATGTATATTACGCAAATTTGAATCTTCCGGTGTTATCGGGCTTTACTGGAAACATCATTACTGCTGCGGGGACTGGTCTCGCTGTCAACGCTACCTGAGACTAAACAAACACATACCCTATCCTGAAAATCTTCTTCCTGATGGTTCCTGTATCGAGATGTGATCCAGAGCACTCCAGGGATAATCCGGTCATAATGTGCAGAAATAATCAATTCCTTATTTTCTTCTGGGTTTTTTCAGGATGTTTTTGAAGATGCAGATAGTGATGATAGGTCGATTCAGCGAATTTTTTAATCACACTGGGGAGATCAGAATTCTGCCAGATTTCCTTGAACTTTTCCTGGCCGGAGAGTGTCTTGCTGATTGTGTAATAATCCTTTTTTTGAGAATCGAAAACAATATCATCGGAATTGATCTCAATTTCTATCTCACCAAAGACTTCCCTTAAAAAATCAGTACTGGTCAGGGAAAAGCAATTCTCCAGGTCCACTGCATCTTCCGAATTGTTGATCTCGTTCCTCATCCGGTGAATAAAGGTATTGCCAAGAGTGGAATAGGAAATCTGATTCTTCATGCTTCCTCCTGTGTGAACTATTATAGGAATAATATAAAGAGAAATTTTGACATCAGCAAATTATGAATTAGAAATTGACCAATAAAAATTTCCCGGTAAGAAAAGGAAATAAATATGTCCAAAGTGCTGTGCCCTATATGTAAAAAAGTTCATGAAAGGATAGAAAACGGAAGTTGCCCGGTACATGGCCTGTCATCGCCATATGTCTATGATTTCAGGAACAGCGATGATTTTCTCAAAACTGAAACCAGCAGGATAAAAAAGGAAAGGCAGATAAATGGATTAATTGAACTGGTGGGGAAATTGCAGGCTATAATCATCAATGTGGAGAAGGATCGGGTGCTGGCAACAACCGTGGAATTTCTCAGGACAACTGGTTATCATTATCAGGTTGCGTTTGAGAATAAGGATTATCTTACCTGTGTCCTCAAACTTAAAGGTTCACCAGATATCCTGATCCGGTGCCGAAACCAGGAAGAAAATCCCTTTCGCAGCTTCAATCTCCATCCCAAAGCCCTGAATCTTCCTAATACGCGGTTGGAGACCTACATTTTCCAGACTCCCGATATCAGAGAGTATTTCCGTTATCACAGTACAAGAGGGGTCCGCTTTATCGGAGATGATATCATCAATACAGATCACTACCGGTTTGTCCAGACCTTCCCTTCCTCCTACACGGGGATATCCTATGCCGTGATACAATGGAAGGATCAGGAGGAGATTTATCCGGCTGGCCAAGATGAAATCCTCAAATGGAATATTCCGAAACCGGAGAAGGGTTATCTTATCAATATCAGAGAGCTGGACCATACAGCTACCAGGGTTCGTGCCCGGGATCGGGATCCAGCCATAATCGAATTCATGGAATTAACCTGCTACAATTTTGATTTTGCCATTTACGTGGAACTCTTCAATTCCATAACCAATGTCGCCCGATTATCAGATGATGCATTCGCCATGGTTTTCACCTCGGGTATTTCACCCTTCATTGATGAGCAGCACTCTGGTCCCACCGAGAAATTCATCCGGAATTACGGTCCGCGTGTACACCATCTGGCATTCAGAACAGAAAATATCGAAAAAACCTATAGAAGCCTGAAAAAAGACAAACAGGAATTTCTCATCGGGCTGATCGGTTCACCCCAACAAGGACTGAAACAAACCTTTACGGAAACCTCGCCAAACAGTCTGCTGGTAAAGGAATATGTCCACCGTTACGGAGAATTCAAGGGATTCTTCACTAAAAATAATGTTACCCTGCTCACCGGTTCCACAGATAAACAGTAACCTGGAGATGATTTGGACACTAACGACCTTTTTTTCAGAAAGCTGCCACCCGTCAGTTCTATAGCAGAACGCCGGCAAGCCCTGGCGATAATACTGGAACAACTGGATTTCGAAAGAATTATCAAACCTCTGGACAAGGTTGCTATCAAGACTCATTTCGGTGATGTCAACAATACAACCCATATTTCACCTGCACTGGTGAAGATGGTCGTGGAAAAGATAGAAAGTTGCCAGGGATTGCCATTCCTCACCGAAACTTCCACTCTTTATTCCGGTCCCAGGAATAACGCGGTCACGCATTTACAACATGCTTACAGCCATGGTTTTACCTACGAGCAAGTGGGGGCTCCTATCATTATGGCCGATGGCTTACTGGGCAATTCTGAAATTGAAGTTGCCATACCGGGGATCCTGTACAAGAAAGTCAAAATCGCCCGTGATGCAATACTGGCGGACAGCTTGGTTCTGCTATCCCATCCCACCGGTCATCTGGCTACAGGCATTGGTGCTGCTCTGAAAAATCTTGGAATGGGGTTATCCAGCCGTAAGGGTAAATTACAGCAACATTCATCTATTAAACCGTATATCAATAACAGTAAATGCACTTTCTGTGAACAATGCCTGAAATGGTGCCCGGAACAGGCCATCATCCCCAGAGAAGGAGTTGCTTTCATAATATCGGAAAAATGTAGCGGTTGCGGGGAATGCCTGGCAGTATGCAAATTCAATGCTGTTAAGTATAACTGGGGAGTACAGTCGGAAGATATACAGCAAAGGATTGCTGAATATGCTCTGGGAGCTGTAATCGGTAAACGGGAAAAATGCGTTTTTATCAATGTGCTGGCTGATATGACCAGACAATGCGATTGCATGAATATAAAGCAGAAACCTGTAATCGGAGATATTGGTATCCTGGGTGGCTACGACCCTGTGGCTCTGGATCAGGCCACCCTTGATCTTACCCGGAGAAACACTGGTAAAGATCTTGGCGCCATGTCCTTTCCCGAACTTGATCCCAATGTGCAGCTCTCTCATGCGGAAAAGATTGGTCTGGGCAAACGTAAATATAAGTTGACTGAACTTTAATAACAGGTAAGGAAATGACTGGTAGAAATATTTTT
>JAFGRJ010000069.1 GCA_016935235.1 Candidatus Cloacimonadota bacterium | reverse complement strand
ATGCTCTGCAGAAAAAATATTCAGGTCAGATATATAGGTATGATTGGCTCCCGGGACAAGGTTAAAAATGCAGTCAGTAGAATAAAAGCTGCCAGCTATGCCGGTAACCTGATCGAAAGGGTTTATGCCCCCATTGGGCTGAATATTGGCAAAACAACCACGCAAGAGATCGCAGTGGCTATTGCTGCTGAAATTCTCGCTGTTTATAATGATGTCAGGGAAGTGGATTTTCTTTCCCGGATGAGTGCAAACAAATGAAAGTAAAATTAATGATGGGATTAGGGGTGATATTTTCTTTCATTGCCTTGTGGGCTGATCAGGATTATGCTATCTTCGTTACTGAAAACCGCGAACTGATAGATCTTCCCGAACTGGCAGAAAGGCTTTTCCAGAATGATGTGATCTTTTTTGGTGAGTTCCATGAGAACAGCGTTCTACACCACATCCAGCTTGAACTTTTCAGGGAAATCTACAATATCTCCAGCGCAGTTGCCTTGTCCATGGAAATGTTCGAAAGGGATGTTCAACCTTACCTGGATGCTTATCTCAACAATGAGATAGACGCAGCTGAATTCCAGGACCATACCCGCCCCTGGGTCAACTATGATCCTGACTACAAGGACCTGATCGAATTTGCCCGGGACCATGGTTTACCTGTGATTGCAGCCAATGTGCCAAGACGATATGCAGCTTCAGTTCATGAGCGGGGCAGCGCTGTACTGCAGACCATCCCGCCTGCAGAAAGAATTTACTTCGCTGCTTCCCTGCGAGTGATCAACGATGAATACCGCACCAGATTTATAAATGTAATGGAAGAAAATAAATTTCATGGTGGTATGTCACTCCCAGGTCAGCAGCTGGATAACCTTTATGCAGCCCAGTGCCTCAAGGATGATACCATGGCTGAAAGCATCGTGAATTTCATGTTGAAAAATCCTGAAAAAAAAGTCATTCACATAACCGGGGATTTTCATAGTAACTCACGTCTGGGTACCGTCCAGAAAACCATCTTTCTCAGTCCGGAATTAAAAATTGCGGTCATTACCCCGGTGATCAATGAAAAGGAAAATATGATTTTCCCTGAAGAAAAGGCAAGTAGCGGCGATTATATAATATTGCTACGGCAATGATACAAAAATAAAATAAGGGAGGTATGCACCATTTCCTGGCAGATTTTTATCGAGAAAATCAAATCAATCCTGGGATCTCCCCTGACGGTAAAAATACTGAATTCAGTATTAATCATCGGAATCTTATGGGTGCTGGTTCTGATCATCCGCAGGATCATCACCCGTAATGTAAGAGAAGTAAAATCTCAGTATACCTGGAATAAAATAATCGGTTATATCAGTGCGCTTTTGGGTATTTTTCTGGTAGGGAGAATCTGGCTGCAGGGGGTACAGTCCATTGCTACTTTTCTGGGACTGCTGTCAGCCGGTATCGCCATTGCCCTGAAAGACCTGCTGGCAAATCTGGCAGGTTGGTTGTTTATAGTTTCCAGGCGCTCCTTTGAGGTTGGAGACAGGATACAGCTGGGGTCTAATGCCGGGGATGTTATTGATATCGGTCTTTTCCAGTTCTCAATCCTGGAAATCGGTAACTGGGTACATGCAGATCAAAGTACAGGAAGGATTATCCATATTCCCAATGGCAAGATTTTCAACAATGAACTGGCGAATTATGATAAGGGTTTCAAATATATCTGGAATGAAATCGAGGTGATCCTGACTTTTGAGAGCAACTGGGAAAAAGCGAAGCAAATTTTACAGAACATCATAGATAATCAGGAAGAAAGCATAACCAGTACAATGGAAAGACAGATCAAGAAAGCAGCCCGGAAGTTCATGATCTATTACCGTAATCTTACTCCTATTGTATATACCGATGTCGTGGATAATGGAGTCAAACTGACCATACGCTATCTTTGTGAGACCAGGAAAAGACGTGGCAGTTCGCAGTCCATCTGGGAAAGTATCCTCCGCGAATTTGTCAACCACGACGATATCGATTTTGCCTATCCCACTACCAGGTTCTACAATAACCTGACCGAGGGAAAGAACCCGCAGAAATAATTTTATTAACTTCTATCCCTGAAACATTATAGATAATTGCATGAATTATTGCTGGATGGCAGTTGCCTGTCTGAGATGCAATTGCTGAAGTGCTTTTTTCTTCATAAGATATCCCGAAGAAATGATCGATTGAAAGTTATATTACCCGGAGAGAGAAGGAATTAATTACTGTATCTGATTTCAGCAGCTTTCCGGAGGAATTCCCGGAAGATAGGCTGGGGTTTATCCGGTGTTGATTTGAATTCGGGATGAAACTGCACTGCTATGTAAAAAGGGTGATCCGGCAGCTCGATTATCTCCACGAGAAGATCATCAGGTGAAAGCCCTGATATTCTGAGACCTTTATCCGACATTATCTTACGGTAGGCGTTATTAAATTCATAGCGGTGACGGTGCCTCTCTGAAATATTGTCCTTACGGTAAATGCGATAAGCCAGCGAATCTTTAAGAAGTTTGCAGGGATAGGCGCCCAGACGCATGGTCCCTCCCATTTTTTCGATGTACTTCTGGTCTTCCATGAGATGAATAACAGGATGGGGGCAATCATCCATGAATTCGCTGCTGTAGGCACCTTCTAGATTGCATTTATTACGGGCAAATTCAATGACCGAGATCTGCATACCCAGGCAGATACCGAAATAAGGTATTTTTTTCTCCCGGGCATACTTGGCGATGGCAATTTTGCCATCAATACCCCTGATCCCGAATCCACCCGGTACCAGAATCCCGTCAACACCAGCCAGAATCTCCGGAATCTCATCCTCGGCAATGGTCTTTTCTGAATCGACCCATTTCAGATCCAGTTTGAACCTGCCATCGGCAGCAGCATGTATCAATGCTGCATTGATGCTCTTATAAGCGTCCTTATGTTCCACATATTTACCACAGACTGCTATGGTAACTTCCTTGTCGGGATTCTTGAGATTATCCAGGATACGGTCCCAATCAGAAAAATCTATGGTGTTCTGCCTCAGATTGAAATGCTCGCATATCTTCTCATGCAGATTAGCCTTCATGAAAGTGCGGGGAACCTCATATATGATGTCCACATCAACGGCATTGATGACCCTGCTTTTCAGCACATTGGTGAACAGGGCGATCTTGCTGCGGATCTCATCATTGAAAGGCCTTTCCGAACGGCAGAGCAGGATATCTGGCTGAATGCCTATTTCCCTGAGTTTGGTCGTGGAATGCTGGGTTGGTTTTGTTTTCAATTCCCCCGCTGCCTGCATGTAAGGAACATAAGTAAGAAATATGAAAAGCGAATTTTCGACGCCTACTTCCAGACGGAACTGGCGGATTGCTTCCAGAAAGGGGAGACTCTCAATATCACCTACAGTGCCCCCGATCTCGGTAATAACAATGTCATTCCCCACCGCTATTTCCCTGATCAGGCATTTGATTTCGTCAGTGACATGAGGTATCACCTGAACGGTTTTGCCCAGGTAATCTCCCCTCCTTTCCTTCATTAACACCTTTTCATATATCTGTCCGGAAGTGGCATTGGAATTTTTAGTCAGGGGAGTGCCGATAAAGCGTTCATAATGTCCGAGATCAAGATCGGTCTCAGCACCGTCGTCGGTGACAAATACTTCTCCATGCTGAAAAGGACTCATGGTTCCGGGATCAACGTTGAGATATGGATCAAATTTCTGCATCACCACTTTATAACCCATTTTCTTCATCAACAGACCGATGGAAGAGGAAGCTATTCCCTTTCCCAGCGATGACAACACACCACCCATCACAAAAATATGCTTGGCCATAATTATCCCTTGTTTTTTCTGATTTCAGCCCTGCAGCAGGAAAAGGTTATTTTCCTTCCTCCCCTGTCGACAAAGGAGAGCGAAATATTACCAATACGACAGCGGTCATAAAAATGGTAATTTGTCCACTGATTCAGTTCATTGTTATATCCGATGGTAAGAAAGCAGTTGTCAATTGAATTGATCAGGGAATTCTGCAGGCGGAAGTTCCCCTTCTCCTGGTGTCTGAAGGTTATGAAACGTACATTGCCATTTTCGAAACAGATCCTGACATCTTCCTGGATCAGCCCCTTGAAATAAGCTTTCTCAGCTTGAAAACAGCCATGCAGTGAATCTCTGATCACGGGGAATTCAATGAATCCGCTGGGTAGTATGACTATCGGATTATCAGCTGCAAAGAGGGCTGGTTTGTCCTTCTCCAATTTGAGCAGTAACTTATCGGTTTCACTGTTGATCTGATAATCGGAAAAGGAAAAATATTCTTCCCGATATTCTTCACTTTTTATGTTCAATAAATTGTAATTGCAATTGATGGCCTTTAAATATGCTCTCCTCAATTGATCGAAATCTGCACCTATATATCCAGCCAGTTCCCAGGTAGGAAAATTCAGAAAGATGATCTTCTTTTTCTGCTGAAAAATCTTATCCCAGATCTTGCTGGTGGTTTTCTTGAATCTCTGGTAATCTTCATCTTCCTGTACTGCAAACTCATCGGTCAGACTTTTCCAGCCCACCTCGATGAAGCTGTTTATTGAATCCAGCCAGTTATTGTAATAATGTGGTGGCATTTTCATCATCTCGGAGGGAATCTCTCGAAAGAATCGTTCTTTCAGTTTCTGAGTCGATATTTCCAGCACGGGAAAGGCATTCCTTTTACGTATGGCTACTGCCAGTTCTTCAATAAGGGGGATTTCTACCAGTGGTTCCCGGGAATCCGGTGCATTATGTATTTCACCAGTGATTACAATCACCATGTCTTTGTATATTTTCAGGAAATTGTTCACTATATTGAAGGCAATCTCAGAATAATTTTCCATCAATGCAGATACCAGCTTTCCCCCAGCGTTACTTTCCGCAGGGTTTTGATCTCCCTTTTCAGTATATGGCTTGCAATAAGGGAAAATCTTTCTTCATCATCGCTGACAAAAAAATCCTCCGTACCCCGACCCTGAACTGCTGGCTCTGGTAATATTTTCCTCAGTTCATCCGCCAGGGACTGGGCACTGTCTACCATATTAATATCATCGCCAAGGACTTCTCCGATCTGGGGTTTGAGTATGGGATAATGCGTGCAACCAAGAACCAGCGTATCTATGTTCTCCTTCAATAATGGCTCCAGATATTCGGTTATGATCGTCCTGGTCACAGAATGGCTGTTCCATCCTTCTTCCACCAGGGGCACTAATAAGGGGCATGCCTGTGAGAAGACCTGCAGAGCAGGATCGATTCTTGCTATTGCTTTCGGGTAAGCCTCGCTTTTAATGGTGCCACTAGTACCTATCACTCCAATAAGACCATTCTTGGTCCTGTCCGCAGCAGCCCTGGCACCTGGTTCAATAACACCCATCACCGGAACCTGGAGAATTTCATGCAGATGATCAAGGGCAACAGCGGAAGAAGTGTTACACGCAATAACTATTATTTTGGCTCCATTCTGCAGCAGGAAACGAGCATTCTGCACAGAGTAGGCAATAACCGTACGCGAGGATTTAGGTCCGTATGGTACTCTTGCTGTATCACCGAAATAAATGATATCTTCATGGGGAAATTGTTGCCTAATTTCCTGGTATACAGTTAATCCTCCTATTCCGGAATCAAAAATACCAATAGGTCTTTTATCCAAAACTACCCCTTATCTCATATAGTCTTCAAGAAATCAGGAAGCATTTATCAAATTAACTATTTATAAAAAAATAAGTCTTGTTTATTTAGTCAAATATAATTTATGGTGCTGAATAAAGGGGGTATCGGTCTTATTGAATGTATCTTGTTAGGAATCAAAGAAATAATCCTGAAGGAATAATTCCTGGACAGAAGAATATATATTAACTTGACAGTTAACAAATAGTTTCAATATTAAACAGAGAGTTAATATGGATATTATGGATGATCTGCTGAAATCAATATTGGAAGATCCTTACTGGGGTCCCAACATCATCTTTCATGGTCTGGAACCAGTCCGGAATAGCCAGTGGCTTCCCTTTCCGGATGATCTGGCTGGCAGTCTCCGCAATTATTTGCGCAGCGCAGGTATAAACAATCTCTATACACATCAGAGGCAAGCCTATGATATGATCAGAAGCGGCAGGAATATTATCGTCAGCAGCGGGGTTGCCAGTGGGAAAAGCCTGTGTTACCAACTCCCGGTTCTGCAGACCCTGCAGGAAGATGCGGATCTGAGAGCTATGCTGATATTTCCCACTAAAGCTCTCGCTCAAGATCAGAGGGGAGCGCTGGAAGCCATCATCTCCCACGCGGCTTACAGTGGCAGCCCTGCCGTAATAGGGATATACGATGGCGACACCAGTCTTCCCCAACGCAAGGATATTCGTGATAGGGCCAATTTCGTGATTACCAATCCCGATATGCTTCATATGGGCATTCTCCCTCATCATACAGGCTGGCATCGTTTCTTTCGTAACCTGCGCTTTGTTGTAATTGATGAAGTGCATGTATATCGGGGCATTTTCGGCTCTCATTTCGCCAATGTGTTGCAAAGGTTAAAAAGGTTGACCTTATTCTATGGGGTTAAGCCCGTTTTTATCTTTACCTCTGCTACTCTGACCAATGTCAGTGTTTTTGTGCACCGATTGATCCACGAAGATGCATTCCTGATAAGTGATGATGGCTCTCCGGGTGGCGAACGGCATTTTCTCATCTACAATCCACCCTATATTAACCGCGAGCTGGGATTGCGGAAAAATTACATGACAGAAACGGTGAAACTGGCAAAGCACCTGCTCAAATTTGATCTGCAGACATTGATTTTTGCTCATACCCGGCGCATGGTGGAATTGATTTTGACCTATCTGCAGGCGGAGACCGGGGAAAGCCATGTCATAAAGAGCTACCGGGGAGGTTATCTTCCCAGCAGTCGCCGGAAACTGGAAAAAGACATGAAGTCAGGTATTACCAGAATAACTGTAGCCACCAATGCTCTCGAACTCGGGATAGATATAGGAGGGTTGGATGTGGTTCTGATTAACGGTTATCCTGGCAGTATAGCTTCATTGCGGCAGCAGGCGGGAAGAGGAGGAAGGGGGGTCAGGAAAAGCCTGACTATTCTGGTGCTTTCTCCAGCTTTGATTGATCAGTATCTTATCAGGCATCCGGAATTCATTACCGATAAAGATCCGGAAGCTGCCCTTATTAATCCCGAAAATCCTTTTATTCTTCTGTTTCAACTTAAGTGTGCCCTTTTCGAAAAGCCGTTTCTCAATAACGAAGGTTTTGGTTGTCTTTCCCCTGAAGAGCTTGTTCCCTTCCTGGACCTTTTACAGAAATATGGTGTGTTGCATGATGAAGGAGAAAAGAAATATTGGATATCCGACGCTTATCCTGCTGGTCAGTTCTCCCTGCGTACTCTGGGAGCAGATTATTTCCTGCTGCAGCATGAGGGTAAAACTCTGGGCTTGGTCGATGCCAGCAGCGCTTTCTGGATGACACATCCTCAGGCAATCTATATCCATGAGGGTGACACTTATCTGGTAAAAGACCTGCACCTGCAGGAGCATATAGCAGAACTAAGCCGGATCAGAACTGACTACTATACACAGGCTATTTCCCAGACAGACTTCGAGCTCCTGTTACAGAAACATTCAGAAGAAGTGCAGGAAGTAAAGAAGTTTTTCGGTCAACTTAAAGTTACCCATCGGGTGACCGGATTCAAGAAGATCAAATGGTTCAGCAACGAGATTCTGGGATATTGTGAGTTGGATCTGCCTCCGCAGGAGATGATTACCTATGGCTACTGGTTTGCCCTGGGGAAAAAACTGGTCGATGCACTATGTGTTGAAAATAACTGGAATAACAGAAGCAATGATTACGGACCTGGTTGGTCAGGGCTGACGTCCCAGATCCAGGAAAGGGATGGCAGACAGTGCAGAATTTGCGGTTATAAAGGTAAAGAACGGGTTCTTGATGTTCATCACCGGAAGCCCTTCCGAACCTTTGCCGATCCTCAGAAAGCCAATCATCCCGATAATCTGATTACTCTGTGTCGTACCTGCCATCGCCGGATAGAAAAGAATTTCTATATCCAGAGTGGTCTGAGCGGACTTGCCTTTCTTTTAGGCAATATCTCTCCCTTCTATCTGATGTGCGACCGCAAGGATATTCATGTTGTAGTACAGGAAAATTCGAAGCTGGCGGAAGGTTTGCCGGTCATAGTAATATACGATTCCATCCCCGGTGGTATGGGTCTGGCGGAAAAACTATATTCTCAACACTCTTTGCTGCTTCAGGAAGCACTCGCTGTTGTCAGAGATTGTGCTTGTACAACAGGCTGCCCTTCTTGCGTAGGACCGGAGGCTGAAATGGGGCAGGGGTCGAAACGTATAGTAAAAAAAATACTTGAAACGATCAATCATGAATAAAGCGGAATTAAAGGATCTGAAAGCATTACTGCAGGGGCACTTACCGGAAGAGAATACAGTTCGGAACCACAGTAGAGCTGGCGGCAATAACCTTCAGGATGTCCTGTCCGGGAATTATCTCGCTGCAGGCGAAGTTTTTAAGATATCTTCCTCCTATCCCTATGATATGACAATCGGTAAGAGAAAATTACGGTGTTACAGAATACCTGAAATAGTGCATAAATACTCGGGTTCGGGAAAGTTAGAGCTGGGAGATATTGTATTTCTCGATACGGAAACCACCGGTTTGGGAACCGGCAGCGGGACCTTTGTTTTTTTGGTGGGTTTGGGTTATTTTACTGAAAAGGATTTTACTGTTGATCAGTATTTACTTGATAGACTGAGCGGAGAACAGCATTTTTTAGAATCAATCATCTCTGAAATCTCCAGTTATTGCGGGATAGTAACTTTCAATGGTAAATCCTTTGATATGCCCTTACTGCGTAATCGTTTTATTTTCAATGGTTTAACAGCAGAACTACCTGACCTTTGGCATCTCGATCTACTTCATCTTACCAGGAGATTATGGCAGAATAGCTTGAGCGGTTACGACCTGCAGAATATCGAACAGCAGGTGCTGGGATTCTGGAGGAATCCCGGAGAAGATATCCCCGGAGAGAAAATTCCCGAGGTCTACAGGAATTATCTGCAGGACAGGGATGCATCCTTCCTGAAGAACATTGTGCTGCACAACCGGACTGATATCCTTTCTCTGGTGATTCTGCTTGATCTCATCGCTGAACTTATCACTGGTGATATCAGGGACTGTTTTGAGTGGAAATTCCGGGATGAAAGCGGGATCGGTAAATTATTCGAACAGATGCGGGATGAGGTAAATGCTATCAGATGCTTTGAAAGGTCTATTAGAATCTTTGACGACGACAGGGTTAGTCTGAAAAGATTGTCTTTCCTGCTGAAAAAGAGAGGGGAAGTGTCCAGAGCGGAGAAATTATGGGAGAAAGCCGCTGCCTGTGATGAGATCTATGCTATGGTGGAACTGGCAAAACTGGAAGAACACCAGCGTAAAAATTATGTGAAGGCACTGGAATGGACTCTTCGAGCGCATAATTTGCTGCAGCAGAGAGCTATGGTAAATTCTGGCAATTTCCAGTCATTGATCAAGCGAAGCAACCGACTGCAGCAGAAACTCAACAGAGATAAAATTGAAGACGATTAATCTGGCGGTACGGGAACTGGTTGAATTTGTGATGATGTCAGGAGACCTTGTCCTGGATAAATTCAGTGCCCGTGGGAATCTGATTACCGGTCAGAAAATACATCAGCGCCTGCAGGCGCAACGTCCGGAAAATTATCAGACCGAGGTTGCCATTTCGGATATTTTTACCAGAGATAATCTGCAGATCAGATTGAATGGTCGCATTGATGGAATCTTTCAGCAGCCTGCTGGCATCATTCTGGAAGAAATAAAAAGCATCACTTCCGAAAATCACCGCAAGGGAAACCTTGATCATCCCCGGCATTGGGCTCAGGCAAAGGTATATGCCTATCTCTATATGAAAGCCAAGGATCTCAACATTATCAGGATCAGACTTACTTATTATTTTGTCGAGTCTGGAACAACGGAAAGCCAGGAGAAAGAATTTGGCTTCAGGGAACTGGAAGAGTTCACCACAGACCTGATCGACCAATATAGTACCTGGCTGCTGCGTTATGAGGATTATCACCTTCACCGTGATAGATCCTTGCAGCAGAGCAGGTTTCCCTATCAGGACTATCGTCAGGGACAGGAACAGATCTGTACTGCAGTAGCAAAAGCCATCCGGGAATCACGGGATGTTTTTCTGCAGGCACCCACGGGTCTGGGTAAAACCATGGCAGTCATTTATCCTGCTGTTTTGAGCCTGACAGAGCTGGAAAGTGGTAAGATATTCTATCTCACGGCTCGTTCCACAGCTCAAGAAAACGCGGAATATGCTCTGAAGAAGATCATCGCAGCAGGTGCCGGGATCAAGTTTCTTGTCATCAGCGCCCGGGAAAAGGTATGTTTCCAAGAGGAATGCCGCTGCAATCCTGATGATTGTGAGTATGCTGCAGGATTCTTTGACAAATTGCCAGCCGCCCTCTGGGAACTTTATAAGCACAATATATTCGACAGAAAAAGGATCGATGAAATATCCATTCGTCATAAAATTTGTCCCTTCGAATACTCCCTGGAGATCTCACTCTGGGTCGATTGCATTATCTGTGATTATAACTATGTTTTCGACCCCAGAGTCAGATTAAAAAGGTTTTTCATGAACGAAAGACAGAAGGGAGATTTCATTCTGCTGGTTGATGAAGCTCATAATCTGGTGGATCGGAGCAGGGACATGTTCTCAGCTTCCCTCAATAAAAAGGATTTTCTCAAAATCCGCAGACTGGTCAGGGGT
>JAFGRJ010000068.1 GCA_016935235.1 Candidatus Cloacimonadota bacterium | reverse complement strand
TATGACGAATCTCAATGCTGTCGGCGGAGGAATCAAAACCGATCTGATGAGTTCCGGGAATATGACCAGCCCTGATACTGGCAAAATGGAAGTCAGCTGGATTTATTCTGTGTTGCAATCTGTCAAATTGAACACCCTGTTTCCGGGAAATTGTTTTCATTAAAATTTCAGCAAGCGTTCTCGCAGTTCCGGAAGGGCTATCCATTTTTTTATTATGATGCATTTCCAATCCGTAGGGATCATATTCCGGTGTCTGATCGAACAGGTTACCACAAAATTCGGTGATGAGGAAGAAAAGGTTCATACCGATGGAAAAATTGGTACTATAAATAAGTCCAAGATTCTCTTTATTAATAAGGTTTGTCACTTTTTCGAGTTTATCGAACCACCCGGTGGTTCCAATTACCATATTTTTTTTTAGTTTAACTGCCAGTTTAATATTATCCAAGACAGATTCTGGCAGTGAAAAGTCAATGATGATGTCTGCGGAAATAAAATCCTGGATATTCAGAGGATATCCAGCCGGAGGATCGGCTTTACCTACCACATAACAGTCCAGAGTGGGAGCAATTTTCTCGATCAGCTGTCCCATCTGTCCCCATCCCGTCAAAGCTATTGCCAGCATGGTTACCATTCCGTTTATTTGCCGGTGGTGGAATGGATCTTGATAACCTCTTCCACCCAGCTTGCGCCTTTTTCCAGTTCGGATAAGAGGATAAATTCGTTCACCGTGTGAACATTGTCCATTCCTGTCCCGGCAATTACTATTTCCAGTCCATTTCTGTTGAATATGTTGGCATCGCTGCCCCCGCCACCGATATTGGTTCCGGATTCAATATTGAGGTTACTGGCAGCCTGTAAACCCATCTGAACAACCAGGTGCTCCGGGGGGATACGAAAACCCGTATACTCCTGCTGTAATTTAACTTTGATCTGGGGGTGAAAATTCTCCCGGGAAAATTGCAGCGCCGTTTTTTGCATGGTTTCTGTTAACCTGGTGGTTATATTTTCCAGCTTTTTCTGGTCATGACTCCTGACCTCAGTTTTCAGATAAACTTCCTTGGGGATGATATTGGTTGCTTTCCCCCCGGAAATCAGACCGACATTGCAGGTAGTTTCATGATCTATTCTGCCCAGGGGCATCTGAGTTATGGCATGGGCAGCTATTTGAATTGCACTTATGCCTTTTTCCGGTTCAACTCCGGCGTGTGCTTCTTTGCCATATATCCTGTATTCTATAGTGTTCTGATAAGGCGCACCTATGGTTAATTCACCAACCCGATGCCCATCGAGAGCATAACCAATCTTGGAACGTAATCTGGAGTAATCAACATTCTTAGCTCCCAGCAGACCTATTTCCTCACAAACAGTGAAAAGTACTTCCACAGGACCATGAGAGAGGTTGCTATCCTTTAGTTTCTTCAGTGCCCAGATTACTTCCGCTATCCCTGACTTATCATCACCACCCAGGACAGTACTGCCATCAGATTTAATGCGATCTCCCTCTATTACAGGTTTTATCCCCTTACCAGGGACAACCGTATCCAGATGGGCACAGAATAATATGGGTTCGGCTTTTATATTGCCCGGATAATACGCGTATAGGTTCCCACTGTCACTTCCGGTTTCCCTGTAGGCGTCATCAAACCATACTTTGGCACCAAGCTTCTTCAAATTCTTTGCCACTTGCAGAGCCATGGTTTTTTCATTTCTTGATTCACTGTCGATTTTTACCAGTGATATAAAATATTCGCTCAGGGAAGTCTTCATAGATATTCCTCTACTGATTTTGCTGATACCTTTACGGGGAGCCATCATTCTGTCAATTATAAAAAAATAATGGACAATTTGCCGATAGTGCTCTCCAGATGAATCAAATTTAGGAGGATCTTTGAAATATCTTGTCTCTGCATTAATTATTTCTCTTTACCTGATAGGATGTTCCAGTACTAATAGGTTCGAAACTAAGGGAGTTGATAAGAGACAGGTCCACCAGAAGTATACTACCAAAACTGAGGTAAGAAATTCAGATAATTATGAGAAGGGAAATGTATACTACTGGGTATGTTCTTATTACGGAAGTAAATTCCACGGCCGGCAGACTTCCAATGGTGAAATCTTCGATATGTACAAGCTTACCTGTGCTCATAAAAATTTACCCTTTGATACCATTCTCAAGGTAACCAATCTGGATAACAACCGGTCTGTAATAGTTCGAGTTAATGACAGGGGACCATTTATCGAGGGAAGAGATCTGGACCTATCTTATGCTGCTGCAGAACAGATTGGTTTGATCAAGGATGGAGTGAAAAAACTCAGAGTGGAGATTATGGATTGAAATATGTAACAGTTGATCCGGAACTGGTATCAGTTTTGCAGGATGGCAAACCGGTAATAGCCCTGGAAACTACTTTGATAACACATGGAATGCCCTATCCCGATAACCTGCTGCTAGCTCTGGAAAATAAAGCATCTGCCGAATCCAGGGGTGTATATCCGGCTTTTATAGGGATACTTGCTGGTAAATTGAAAGTGGGTTTGCAGGATAGTGAACTGGAATATTTTGCCACAGCGGAAAATATTGCCAAGGTGTCTGCCCAGAATCTGTCTTACCAGTTAAGCAGCAGAGAAGCAGGGGCAACTACTGTTTCCGCAACTATGATAGCTGCCCGTTTATGTGGTATAGAGGTTATTGCCACGGGTGGTATTGGTGGAGTTCACCTTGATGTGAACAATAGTTTTGATATTTCCCCGGATCTTGATGAATTGGCTAGAACGCCGGTCATAGTAGTATCAGCAGGAGCAAAGGCGATCCTTGATCTTGCCAGGACTCTGGAATATCTCGAAACAAGAGGAATTCCGGTGCTAGGTTTCAGAACCGACAGATTTCCGGCTTTTTATTCTGCTGCTACGGAATTATTCATTACCAGGGTGGAAGAGCCTCAGCAAATTGCAGATGCATTCCTCATCAATAAGTCACTGGATATGAACAGGGGTATGCTGGTAGCCAATCCTATTCCAGTGACAGATGAGATCCCTTTTCCGGAGATCAGAGAATATAGTGAAAAAGCTCTTTATGAAGCAGCTGCCCTGAGTGTTAAGGGAAGGGAACTCACTCCTTTCCTGCTCGGGAAAATAGTAGAAATGACTGATGGCAGGGCTTTGCAGGCTAATAAGGTGCTCCTGAAAAATAACGTTGAACTTGCTTGTACAATTGCAAAGGAATTAAGCAGATATGAATATCAGAAAGTATAATCCTGTTCTGGATAGGGAAGCTGTTCACCGGATCTGGAAAGAATCGGGCTGGCTGGAAGATGGGAAAGAAGAAACCATGGATATTTTTATCCGGGGATGTGAAACTTGGGTGGGAGAGATTGCAGGGGCAGTAGAATTCCTGGTTATGACTGCTCCGGGAAACATGCGCTATCTGCAGGTGGATATTCCTTTTTCAGGAGTAATGTCTGTCAATACTGGCAGAGTATCTCGGCAATTGGGATTGGCACGTAAATTCACCGCTCAGGCAATTGCCCGGGCAGCGGAGAAAGGTGCCTGGATATCAGGACTGGGTATATTTGAACAGGGTTTCTACAATCAGTTGGGCTATGGGAGCGGTGGATATGAACATGTTATTTATTTTGATCCAGCTGATCTGAAAATCCAGAAAAAATGCAGAATTCCCCGGAGATTGACCGAAAAAGATTTTGCTGAGATCCACTATTCCCGGTTGCAGAGATTGAAAAATCATGGATCTGTAAGCTTTTTTAACAATCAGATAAGCCTCGCTGAAATAAAGTGGGGGAAAAAGGGATTTGGGATCGGTTATTATGATGACACTGGTTCTGAAATAACTCATCATGTCTGGATGGAAGAGCAGGGAGGTGAACATGGTCCCTATTTTGTTAACTGGATGAGTTACCGCAATTATGAGCAGTTTCTCGAATTGATGTCATATTTGAAAAGCCTGGAAGATCAGGTTCGGCTTATTGGTATTATAGAACCAGCTCAGATTCAATTAAACGACCTTCTGCAATATCCTTTTCGCTACCGGATTATAACCGGGAAAAGCCGTTTTGAGAACAGGATTAAAGCCAGTTCCTGGTGGCAGATGAGAATATGTGATCTGGAGAAAGTTATCCATAATACCAGCTTGCCGGGTAAAAGGCTCCAGTTTAATCTGATCCTGACTGACCCCATCTCACACTATCTTGGTAACACCGGAAAATGGTGTGGAATAGGGGGCAATTATTTGCTTTCTCTTGGTAGAAAGTCCTTCCTGAAGAGGGCTACCTCTGCCGATTTACCAACATTACATGCTTCTGTTAACGCTTTTACCAGAATGTGGCTGGGTGTTCGACCTGCCAGTGGACTGGCAGTAACGGATGATTTGAAGGGTCCAGCTGATCTTCTGGCAGAGCTCGATAACCTTTTCTGTATCCCCGAACCACATCAAGACTGGGAATATTGAGATACGCCTCCTGTTTCTTTTCCTCCAGATCCTTGGTGTTCTTTTCTATGTAGCCTCATATCAAGAAGGATCTTCAATATTACCAAGAGGAAAAGACCAGCCAGACTAAGATGTAAAACCAGTACTAAAATGCCTCCAATGAGAATCACCAGGTGCAGTATTACAACCCTGGCATAAGGCTTACTCATTAATTCTGTTAAAGTTGTGGTTGTAAATTCCTTTTTCCCGATATAGTTGATCAGATATGATAGTCCATGGCTGATGAAAATCGCCAGAATTGGTATAAGCAGATTATTCTGCTTCAGAATCTGCAGCACCAGCAGGGGATCAGGAAAGTCATGCGAGGAGAATTGTTCGTGACCGAACATGGCTATTACAAAAACACCGTGGACAAGGGTGAATATGCCATAGTGAAGCGAGAAAAAAGGCAACATGAACAGCTTGGCGATCCAGTTGGTTGCATCGGTTGGTTTATTTGCCAGAATTTTCAGAATATTGTAAAAACCTATAACCAGATTCTCGAACCAGAATAGAAAGAGAATAGTGAAAACCTTCCAGCCCAGAAATAAAACACAGTAGATCGGTATCAGGTTGGCTATTATCAAAGCTATTGTAGTGATTCTGAATTTACTGGCAGTAACCAGTACAGAAAGATCAGAGATTTTTCTGGAGGGCAGAAGAGAATTGTTCATTCTTCCATCCAATGAACAGAAGATTCTTTATTACAGATTTAAATAAATAGTATAGGATCAGACCCGTGATTATGGGGAAAAGCAGAAACCGGATAAACAGGATACTGATGTATTCAACGAGAATGGACAGCATTCTCTTATAGAGCTTATTGACAAATTCGACTGTTACTATGGATGTTTTTTTTAAATCTTTCAGTGACAGCTGTTGCCTGAAACTATTCCAATCATTGTCTACCTGTTTTAATTGTAATGAAACGTCTTTTTCCAGGTTGTGGGTGAAAAGATCCGTGATATTATAAGAAATGAGCAGTGTTAAAGGAATGAAAAGAGAAATAACCAGACCAATGATTATTATTTTTTTTGCCAGGTGCACAAGAATGGATGCTTTGAGCATAGTAAGCTGCAGAAAATAGAGAATGAGGCCCAGCAGGTAAATGTAGATTCCCAGGTCAGTCAGATTGGCCACGAAAAGAATTTTGATAAAGGTGATAATCACAATGCCATAGAGTAGAATTTTCCAGATGAAATCGACCAGGTCGTAAGGTGCCTGCACAATATCCCCGACCTGGAGATTGCTTTCAGCGGATACGATTATCCCTGAAATCTCACCACCAACTGTGCTGCCTTCGATGATTCCCAGTGAAGACTTAATGGCGGATATGATCAGAAATGAAGTTGTCTGACGCAGCAGCATATCATCAGTAATGGCGGTGGATTTTTGTTTCAGATACAAATTGTAGCTGCCTAAAAAAATAGCAGAAAACACTATCACAATAATGATCCTAACCAATAATGAATTATATTTGATGCTCATGTCAGTCTCTTCTGCCATAAGGAAATTAACTGCGGTAATGATGCCAGTATCTCCAGGAAAGTTGATTCATTGATGGTTTGCTGACTGTCGCATGATGTGCTATCCGGAGCAAAATGAGTCTCCACCATGATACCATCGGCTCCTGCAGCAGCCGCTGCCCAACTGAGAGCTTTGATCATGTCCCGTCTTCCGGAACTGTGCGACGGATCAACGATAATGGGGAGATTGCTGTATTTCTTTACAGCTGGGACAGCAGAAATATCAAGGGTGTTTCGGGTTAAAGGTTCATAAGTTCTAATTCCCCTTTCGCAGAGAATAACCCTGGGATTGCCTGCTGCAATAATATGTTCCGCGGCAAATAACCATTCTTCAATGGTACTACTCATGCCCCTTTTCAAGATGATGGGATTTGCTACCCGCCCCAAAGCCTGCAATAAACGGTAATTATGCATATTCCTGGTTCCGACCTGCAGAATATCAATCTTACCCGCCATAAGATCAACATCCTGGGAAGATACTATTTCTGATACTGAGATAGTTCCGGTTTCTCTGGCTACCCTCTCGATTATTTCCAGACCTTCTGCGCCCAGACCGGAAAAATTATAGGGGGAGGTTCTCAGTTTATAAGCGCCACCCCGGAAAAAAACTATCTGCTGTGATTGCAGAAATAGTACTATCCTTTTCAAATCTTCATAATTTTCTATAGTACATGGTCCTGCTATAACTGTGAAGGTCTCCCTGCCGATAATCCGGTTTTTGATCTTAATAGAAATCGGGTCACCGCTCTGATATTTCAGATCCATTTAGTTATCCGGTAAATATTTCTTTAAAGTTTTAATTTCCTGCTGTAGAATTCCAAATTGCAGTCCACGATCACTTACATAAAAGTTAGCTGCTTCCTGTTTATCAATGATTTCTTTTATAATCAACGCTCCCAGGGTAATGATATCAGAACGAAAAGGGTCAAAGGGTATGATCCGGCTGATCTGACGATGGCTGAGCGATCGGATCCTCTTGATTATAATATCGAGTGCTTCTGCAGAGATATTGCTCTTATGTACGATGTTCGGATCATATTTCTCCAATCCGTGATTTATGGCAGCCAGAGTAGTAACGGTTCCGCCAATCCCAATCAGAATATCACTGCGCAGTTCCAGTTGTTCCAGTGACTGCCGAATGAATTGAACTTTCTTGTTGAGGCTGTTTCCGTATTTATTCTGCAACCTTCTGATGCCCAATTTTATACTCTGAAATTTGTCTATTCTGTTATTGCTGATAAGAGTGAATTCAGTACTGCCACCACCTACATCGAAGAGGAGGAATCTTTTATGTCCCTTGAATTCGTATATATTTGCCAGTCCGTTATAATACGCTTCTTCTTCTCCGCTGATGATATGATAATGCAGACCATGTTTTTGGGAAAGCCATGTGGAAAGAATATTGATATTCTTGGCCTCACGAGAGCAACTGGTGCCGATTATTATTATATTATCAGTGAAAAATTTTATATAGTCGATATAATCATTTAATATTACTTTAGTACGATAAATGGCAGCATGAGTGAGATTGCCTTTCTGCATATTCTTACCCAGGGCAGAGATAGAGGATGCACGGTGCAGAATTGCCAGTTGATGGTTTCTTTTCCTGGCAATAAGGCAGAGTATATTATTGGTGCCAACATCGATCACGGCATAGGTATCTGCTCTATTTACCTCATCCATCTTAATACTCGTGAATCATTTTAATGTTTTCAGCCTGCCAGCCTTTATTCTTTACCTCTTTCAATTCAAATTCAAATATGTGGTCGCGACTGGGCAGGGAGGAAATATCCATATTTTCGGGGAATTGTGAACTGTGAGCGAAAGCGGTTCCATAAGGGGATTCCTCCTTACGGGAGTCGGTGATCCAGAGCTGACCGCTGAGTTCCTTCATGAACCTCATGAAACCAAAGTTTTTCTCGGGGTAAAAAGCATAACATACACCTCGGACCACTCTTTTCTTAGTGTTGTTTTCCGCGCCGTGTTCTGTGAGTAACAGATTGGGGACCAGATAGCCGGAAGTAAATATATCAGCTTCATTACGCAGTAAATGAGAGACATTCTTAAAAGCCAGTATCTCCACACGGCATCCCTTATTCTGAAGAGCTCTTACAACCTGAATGAAATCTCCATCTCCGGAAACCAGTAAGACATAATCAAGCCTTTCCGACTGTAACAGGGCATCTACAGCCATGTCAAGATCAGCATTGGCTTTGCCGTAGCGGTTGCCCTGTTCATCTTCGAACCAGCGAACCTTCTTGACAATCACTTTGTAACCAAAATCTCTTAGTATGGAATGAAAATTCTCTGATTTCATTTTATACTCAATATTTTTTCTCGCCATTTCATCATCGTAGGCTACATAGGCATTCAATCTGATTGCAACACCATTATCACGGCAGGCGAATTCCCTGAGGACATCATATTGCATTCCAAATCCGCCATTTTGAGCTATGTTGGACACATCCACATAGACCCCCACCTTCATGCGACCGTTTTTGTCCATTATCCAATCCTCCCTGTGTCGTTTGACATTCAGAATTTCGTTTCAATTCCGAAATGTACTATACCATTGAAAAGACCCTGGAAGCGGTCCTGACTGTAACCAATACCGTAATCTATACCCAATAACCCCAACTTCGTATTGACTCTCAGACCTAATCCTATGGAAAATAATATACCCAGACGGTAGTCTGGATTCTCAACATATCCATAATCAAAGAAAAGAAAAGTTCGGGATAGATTTGTCAACAGGTATCTGAGTTCAAGATTGGACCAGCCTATTCTGTAACCGGAGAATCTGTTCTCGACGAATCCGCGTAAGCTGCGACTGCCCCCCAGATTGAATTGGTCCAGGAGAGAAATACTTTTATTTTCAATTATTTTTGCATGCAGACCTATCATCCCGACGAATCTTCCACCCAAGTGGCGATAAGTTTCCCAATACCCGTTAAAAGCATTTTTACTGATAGTCTTGCCATTATTCCTGGTGAGGATGTTGTAATATTTCAGAAATATATTATTTCCACGGCGGGGATTAATGAGATTATCAATATCATTGAATTCCCAGAAAATACCGATTTTTTTGTTGTCCATCTTCTCTACCAGAGCAGGATCCCTGCCACCGGGGAAAATCTGCTCCAGGCCAGCATGAATACCATATCTGTTGTTAAGGTCAAAATAATATATATCAGTGTTGAAAATTATCTTGGTATATGTCGAATCCACCTCTTCCCTTGATAAACTGAAATCAGCGCTGATGGGGATGCTGGTAAATCCGGATTCATGATATTGAAGGTCGATCAATTTATGATCACTCTTTAATTGTTGCCAGTAAACAGCAATGCTGCGGTCCGTCCCGAAAAGGTTGAAAAATTCCAGATTGATATAACCATGGAATCTGCTTTCCTTATTCTCAGAATTATTGTATCCCAGCAGACCTGAGATCAGGGTCATCTTATCTTCCGTTATTTCAAACAGGACCTGGCTCTGATTCAGGGGTGAGATCCGGCATTCCTTGATATAAGGTTTTCTTCTTAAATTCTCTTCTGCGCGCTTTATCAGGAGGGGTGTCAGATATTGATAATTCTGCAGGAAGGATATGCGTAACAGTGTTGATTCCCGGGTTACTTTGTTACCCTTGAATTTAAATTCTTCCATTATCGCGGGATAACCTTCCTCAACCGAAATATAAGCCAGATATTTCTCATCATGCCAGGAAAGGCTATCCAGGTTTACCATGGCAAAAAGGAATCCCCGCTCGGTATACTGTTCAGCTGCCATTGTCAGAAATGAACTCAGGGCAGATAGATCCAATCTTTGAGAGGAGACAGGTTCCAACAGCATTTCGGTGGAAAAATAATTATTTCCTGATATCATGATTGCATCCACAGTTATATCCGGCAATTCCTCGATCCGGAAAATTACCTTCATTCTTCCGCTGTTATCAGGTACTATATCCTGGATGCTAATCCTGGTATGATATAAACCCCGGTGTGCATAGAGTTGAGATATCTTTTCAGCATCCTGGATCAAGAGATTCATGTCCAGCTCTCCTCCCGGATAGGATGAAATAACACTGAGCAAGCTTTCGCCTTTGATGAGATTGTTGCCGGCAAAATCGATCCTGTCGATCTCAATGGCATGAAGCGGAAACAACAGAAAAAGTATGAAAAGAAGATTAATCAATCTTTGCGGCTGAAACATCTTGATTTATGATGTCGATCAATTCTGAAACCAGATTTTCCTCTTTCACTTTTTTTATTATCAAACCTTTGCGGAAAATCAACCCGGAACTTTTACCGCCGGCGATACCATAGTCTGCTTCCCGGGCTTCTCCGGGTCCATTGACAACACAACCCATCACAGCAACGCTAATATTCAGATCTGATAAGGATTCCAGCCTTTTCTCCACCTCAGCGGTCAAGGTGATGATATCGATCTCGGTTCTGCCACAGGTGGGGCATGAAATAATATTCAATCCCTTTCTTATACCGAGGCTTTTCAGGATGTCCCTGGCCACACTGATCTCAGTAACCGGATCTGCGGTCAGGGAAACACGGATTGTATCACCTATGCCTTCAGCCAGAAGTGTACCGATTCCTACAGCTGATTTTATAGTGCCTCTGTATGAGGAGCCGGCTTCAGTTATCCCAAGATGAAGCGGGTAATCGACTTTATCACTGAGCAAGCGGTAGGAGTCTATGGTAAGAGGAACAGAAGAAGCTTTAACCGAAATCTTGATTTCGTGATAACCCGCTTTCTCCAAAAGAAGTACATGTTCCAGGGCACTCTCCACCATCGCCTCGGCTGTCATCCCGTAGCGCTCGGTTTTGGAGCGGGGTAGAGAACCGCTGTTAACCCCGATTCGAATAGGGATTTTCTTTTCCCGGCAGGCTGTCACGATCTGCATTACTTTTGATTCACTTCCTATGTTACCCGGATTGATTCTCAGACCGTCTGCACCTGCTCTCAGAGCAGCGAGCGCTAATTTGTAATCAAAATGTATGTCGGCTATCAGCGGAATCGCGATGCTTTTCTTTATTCTTTTCAAGGTTCGGGCTGCTGCACTGTCTGGAACAGCAACTCTTACTATTTCACAACCGACTTCATGAAGAAGATTTATCTGCCTGACTGTTCCCTCTTCATCTCTTGTATCGGTATTGGTCATGGACTGGATTGTAATGGGATACCCGCCGCCGACAGGCACATTTCCGATATGCAGCACTCTGGTGATTCTTCTCGGAATCATATGATTTGGATGAGAAAATAGCTGATATTTCTTCCTGATCAGGTCTTTCTGCTTTGCAAGCGTTTTATGGCCATGGTCAGGCTGCTCTGCATTCTATCGATAGAAAAAGCCAGATAACCTATTTCATCCTTGCTTTTTGATTTCACATTTACATTTAAATTGCCCATACTCATTTCATTGGCAGCATAAGTGAGTTCCCGCAAAGGATTTACGACTGATCTGGCCGCAATGGTGGCAACAATCAGGATTACAATAATCGTGAAGACAAGCAGGATAACAGCAATGATGATCACCCTCTGGATAGCAGCGAACACCTCGCTTTTCTCCTGCTGCAGGATAAGTCCCCAGCCGTAAGCAGTTTTTTTTATGAAGCCAAGAGTGGGTTTGGCATTGGTATCAATGAAATTAATGATCTGAGAGTCTTTGCCAGCCAGGAAATTCGCCACAACTGGATGCCTATCCAGAACGGTTTCATTCATGACAAATTCTTCCTGGGGATGAGCTACAACCTTTCCTTTTTCATCTACCATGTAAGCATAGCCGCTTTTGCCCTTCTTCCAGTTGGCCACCCGGTCGGAAATGTCGTCGATATTCATGGCAGCCGCCATTACTCCGACAATATTACCGTTGTTTTTGATGGGTACTGCCAGAACAATGGCCGGTTTACCAGAGGTTTTACCAATCAGCGTCTGCCAGCTCAGTTCTTTACCATTCATTACCTCGGAATAATAGGATCTATCTGAGTAGTCCTTCAGTGGTTTGCCATCATTCCTGGCAATATTCATCCCCCGCGTATCCAGTGTGAAAACAAGATACATCCAGGGATATTCCTGGTTTATTGCTTTCAATACATCTTCCTGTTCACGCCGATTCATGGATCTGATGTCCTGGAGCAGGGCGGCAGTCTTGATAACACGCACATTTTTGTCGAGCCATTCATCAGCCTGAGTGGCTAAACCATTGGCTGTTTCAGCTAACAGAGCTGTATTATCTCTTTCTATCCTGTCCAGTGACATCTTGAGAGAGAATCCCCAATTTAATACTAATGGTATGATGCTTGCCAGCAGCATAACCAGTGTGAGTTTAGCAACCAGACCGAATTTGATCGGATCCAGACCCAGATTGGTAAAATCATATTTTTTTCTCATCAGCTTCTCCTTTTTCTTTAATCGTAGGTCACTTTTTTGGCTTCTTCGATCCTGCGGCGGAATTCAGCATCTTCCTCCATCCACCTCTTTACCACCTCAGGATCAACATTAGCATCCTTGATAGCCTGTTCAAGAGAAAGACCTACAATTGAAATATTGGTCAGGATCAAGGATTGTAGATCTCTTTTTTCCTGAATTTTCTGGAGATCTTCCTTACCCGGTTTGTCCTTCTTGGAAAATATTGCCATTCCTGTCTCCCTCATTTCAATTTATTTCTTTACCGTGCCTCTGATCTCGTAAGAAGACTTATTCAATGAAACTGAAAGAATGAGTAATATTCGATTCTGTCAATTCAAAAATGAAACCTGAACAAATTTCCCAGGTAGATTTAATAAAGTATATCTTCGCGACAGAAGAAAATATTTTGACAGTGTTATATTCATTCCTTTTTTTGTTAAGTGCAAGAAAGGGGAAATAAAGATGAAAAAACACCTTTTTTTTATATTCATGTTCTCTTTAGCTGCTTATCTTAATGCCCTGCCCAGTATCATGGTCACCGGTTACTGGAATCCCACCGGACAGATGATAGCTCCCTTCAGCCAGAATCCCGAGTTAAATCCGGATGGGTGGATAGGCGAAAACTGGCAGGAACTCGGGTATGATGTTTATTCATATTTTCCTGTGCCTGATCTTTATACAGGTGATTTTGAAGTAGACTACCAGGATACCTGGGAAGATTTCTGGTTAATAGTGGAAGAACTGCATCCCCTTGCGATTATCAGCTTCGGAGCCGGAGCAGGACCCTGGGAAATCGAAACCAAAGCCAGAAATCTGACTAACTGGGCTCCGGATAACGAGGCACCTTATCTTCCTACTCCTAATCCCCCGGATGACTCGGTTCCAGTAGGTTTTGTGCGTTACACAACCCTGCCTGTCGAGGCTATCGAAAGTGCCGTGGAGGATGGCACAACCCTCAACGCCTGGATAGACTGGAATGGCTATGCCGGATCATATCTCTGTGAGTATATGTTTTACCTGGAGACCTGGTACCAGAATATGCATAGTTCCAATTATGATGAATTTCCTTGTTTGAGTGCTGGTTTCATTCATGTGTCCGCCATCATTCCTGTCTGGCAGGCTCAGGAAGGAGCATTTATAACAGTTGAAACTGTACTGGAATACCTGAATACCTTCGTTGATATCAGCGGTCTCATCGTATCCAATTATATCGATCCTAGCGGGGCTCTATTGACCCTTAATGGAACAGCTGGCTTCTTTAACATAACCATAGATAACAGTAATGGAACATTCTATCTTCCCTATGTCCCCTCAGGATTATATGATGTAGCAGTGATACATGATGACTTTTTCTATGGCTATACACAGATGGACATTAATCATGATAATACGGAGATCGAGCTTGAACTCGAAGATTGGAGCCTGGAAGACCAATTCACCTATGCAGAGGATACCCAGAATATCTATCAGGGTTATGCCTATTCCAATTATGAAATTGCCTGCCGTTTGACGCAGGAAGAATTCTCCGCTAACGATGGCAGTGTCTTCGGAAAGGTTTCTTTCCGAACTCCCACCAGTTCTGACAGCTGTAGTCTCACAGTGAAAATTTATGAGGCTGATGCTGGTTCCACCACACCCGGGGAAATCGTCTACGAACAGGAAGAGTCAGGTTTTCCCGGTAATGAGTGGCTGGAACACTGGGTTCTGATACCGGTGCCAATAGATTTAAGCATGGATTACTGGATAGGATATCAGATCGAGTCTGTGAACGGCAGAATTGGATGGTATGACAACGGTCCTGTGATTGCTGATAAAGGTGCTTGGATCAAACGCGGAATCTGGCGTCAACTTGACTATTTCGTAGATGATCCCGGCAACTGGCAGATAAAAGCCCATGCTTATTCTCCTGTTAATAATCAGTATGACGATTACATTATTTACCCGGTACTTGAATATCTGAGAAATTTCCCCAATCCTTTCAATCCAGTAACTAAAATATCCTATGGCCTGAGCCATGAAACTACAGTCAAATTAAACATTTACAATATAAAAGGGCAGAAGGTAAGAACTCTTCTTGATGCATGGCAGGATAGAGGTGAACATTGCCTGGAGTGGGATGGCAGAAACGACCATGCTGAAGAACTCAGCTCCGGGATTTACTTCTACCGATTATCAGCTGAGGGACATACCCATGTCAGAAAAATGGTATTGCTGAAATAAATTGATGGCTGGATAAATGCTGGTATAATAGAGAGCGGTAGAAAATTATTTGACATTTGAAAATCGCTGAAAAAAATTTGTTACCATGGGCACAACAAAAAAGTGGGATAAAAAAGAGATAATAAACTCAATAAAATGACTCTGGTAATTTTATCTCTGCATGCTACGGAGTGTTCTAAACAGACGGTTATTGAATAATATTAGAAATACTAGGAGGTCAGATGTTAATGAAGACATTTACTAAATTTCTGGTTTTGACAGCTTGTCTGTTCTTCAGTATGAATCTGCTGGCAGAAACAATCTACTGGGAAGAAACATTCGATGTCAATAACGGTGATTGGTCCTTGGACGCAAATTGGTCTATTAGCAGCGGTAAACTGGAATTATACTGGTCACCGACAATTTCTCCCTATGATTTGTCAGCTATTTCATCATCTATCAGTTTACCGATGAATGTAGATGACCTTATTGTAACCCAGCATGTAAATGTATTTTCCTATGTTAATGAGGTCGCTGAGATTCTGCTCCTGACCAATATGGGAGAGTATCAGCTCTGGTACTATCCGATGTCCAGCAACTGGGGTTCTGATAGTGGTTCGGATATTTCTTTTCCTTTGAATGATTATGCCGGGCAGGATATTCAGATCAGGTTCAGAAGTTACGGGCAATCCACCTACAATATCAACTGGTGGGATATCTTCAATGTCAGTATCACTGTTTTATATGATAACGATCTGAGAGCAATGGATGTTGATGGACCTCATCTGGTTAATCCAGGTGAAGAAGGTGCCTGGACTGTGAATATCGAGAATGCTGGTTTGAACACCCAGGATAATTATACGGTAGGTTTTTATAAACATGGTGGAGAAGAACTCGGCACTGTGGCTGTTTCCGATCCTCTTGCTCCAGGAGCAACTGCTTCCTATGATTTTTACTGGTCACCTCAGGATCAGGAAAATACCGGAGTCTATGGGGTTGTGTATCTGGCTGGGGATGAATATGGCAATAACGACCAGTCTGCTTATTGTTATGTCAGGATCAGTGAAGATCTCAATCTGAATGTACTGATCTGGGATAATGACAATAGCTCTGACTATGAAGATCCGGAGACAGGATTGCTCAAGAACTGTGAAGATGGAATTGAAAATGCCTTGTCCATGAATGGCATCGATTATGCCGTTACTACAGTACTGCCCAGTGACCTCTCAACCTTTGACATGGTTTTCATCTCGCTGGGATTGTACTGCGTTGGTTGAGGCACCACCCCACCTGGAGCCGTGAGCTCCCTTGACCAGACCAAGCTTGTTAATTACCTCGCTGGGGGTGGCGCTGTCTATATGGAAGGTGCTAATATTGGTTTCAGCCATAATGGAACGGACTTCTGGAATTATTTTGGCGCTAATTTCATTCATATGGGTTTCATCGATGCGGTGAATACATTGAATGGCCAGGATGATACCATCACAGAAGGGCTCACCTACACTTATGCGGGTGGAAGCAATGCTCATTATAGACTTGATGAGATCGGTGCTGATGATGGAGTCCTGTACCTTGCCGATGAAAATGAAAAAGGAAGAGGTGTATATAATATCGGCGATATTTACCGGACCATTTGTTGCTCACCGATTATCGGTGCTTACAGTAACAGCTTCGGTTTGAACCTGCGGGAGTATCTGATGGGTCAGTATATTGATTTTCTGAGGGGTGAACTGGTCGATCTGGAGGATACACAACTTCCGCCTGCAACAGCGCAACTGGGGCAGAACTATCCCAATCCTTTTAATCCTCAAACAACGATCCAATACTACCTGCCAGAGGACAGCCACGTTTCACTCGCTGTCTATAATCTGAAGGGTGAAAGGATTAACACGTTGACTGATGCAACTGTAATTGCCGGAAGCCATAATGTCATCTGGAATGGCAAGGACTTTAATGGTAATAATGTTGCTTCAGGAATATATTTATATAAGTTGGAATCCAACAAAACTACCCTGGTAAAAAAGATGATTCTCCTCAAATAAGAAGATCTTCGATGATTAAAAGCCTTCATCCTGGTGAAGGCTTTTTTTATTATTTTTTTCCGTTAATTTTTTTTACACTTTCAGGAAACAGCGTCTTCTTTTTTTACTGTTTATAGGAACAGACAAATTTACCTCTATTAAAGTTAACCGCGCATAAATACAGGAGATTGCTTCTTAATATTTACATTTATAGTAAATTGGAATATATAATGTAATAGTGTAAAATAAACAGAAGGGGAAGACATTATGAAAAGATTAACAATATTAGGTTTTATAATCTTCTTTATCCTGAACCTTTTCCTGGAATTGAACGGTCAACTCCTGTATGTATGGGATCATGAGAATAATTCATTTTCCTTTCCAGATCCTGATACAGGTGAATATATCGATGGGACGCTGGCAATCAGCAGTCTGCTTACCGAGATCGGAGTTGATTTCGAACGTGGTTTTGATCTTCCTGCCAATCCTGTCGATTATGATATTATCCTGGTAATGCTGGGTTCTTTTTGTGAAAGCTGAGGAATGCTGCCTCCCGGAACCGTGAGTTCCGAACAACAGGTTATTCTTACTGATTATCTTGATAATGGCGGTTCAATCTATCTGGAAGGAACAAATATAGGGAGTGATCATAATGGTACTGAATTCTGGGATTGTTTCGGGGCTGCTTATCTGGGACAGGGAGCGCTTCATAACGAAATAGAAGTTATTCAGGGTGACGCGGATAATTTTGCTCATGCCTGCGTATTCGGTTATGCTTCCAACACCTATGCGGATATATACATAAATCGTCTTGCGCCTGCATCAGGCCAATCCTTACTCCATTCACAGGATCAATTTTCTCGCATTATCAACAATGAGGATGATAATTTCAGGACAATTGCTTCTACCCTGATCATGGGAGCTCTCGCGAATGATGATATCGTAAGTAAAAAAATCAATCTGATGAAATGTTACCTGGCTTACCTGCTCAATTATCAGGAAGCACAGATCTGGCTTTCAGACACCAGCCTGGATTTCGGTACCGTAAATCCAGGAGATTCCCAGATCAAAAAACTCTATATCCAGAATACGGGTCAGGGACAATTGATTCTGAGTGAAATTCAGATCATCGGTGATGGTTTCATTTATGAAGGTCCGCAAGAACTGGTTATAGAATTTGGCACTTATCTGGAGATCGAAGTAATTTTCCCTGCATTCAATCAGGGTACATATGAAGCTGAACTGGTTATGCAGAGTAATGACCCGGAGCTTATGGAGGTAATAATTCCTCTTACCGGCAGTTGTTTCGCTCCACCGGCGATTTATGTTATTCCTTCTGAGTTCATTATGGAGGTAAGCAGTGGTGCTACTGCCATTTTCCCGCTGCAGATTTTAAATAATGGTGGTATGGAGCTGGAATATTCCCTTGAGATCATCGGTCAGAGTGGTATCAGGAATCAGGGTGGCCCAGATGATTATGGTCATAACTGGCAGGACAGCAGGGAGGAGGAAGGTCCCGTATTTGTCTGGAACGATATTGCCAGCACAGGCATAGATTCGGGATTAACCGGGAATAATAACTATGTGGATATTGAGCTGCCGTTTCCCTTTTATTTTTTTGGTGCTTTACAGGGACAGGTGCTGATATCGAGTAATGGTTATCTAACCTTTGGAACTGATGGAATTGACCAATCCAATGATCCAATTCCGAGCACAGCGGAACCCAATGATCTGATTGCACCTTTCTGGGATGACCTTAATCCGGGTTCCCAGGGGAAAAATTATTACTTGCATGATGAGGAGACAGCAAGCTTAATAATCCAGTATTCTGACTGGGAAAAGTATACTTCCGGTGAAACCTACGATTTTCAGGTGGTCCTGGAGAGCAGTGGCAATATCCTGTTTTTTTATAATCAGATGGGGAGCAGTCTGAACTCAGCTACAGTCGGAATAGAGAATCATGATGCGACTGATGGGCTGGAAATAGCATTTAATGAGAGTTTCCTGGAAAATGAACTGGCGGTGCGGATATCAACGATTCCTGACTGGATAGCATTGAGCAGTTATTACGGAGAGGTAATAACTGGCCAACCGGACCTGATCGAACTTCAGATCGATGCCTCGGAACTGGCTCCGGGATCATATGAAGCAATCCTGTTAATTCACAGTAATGATCTAGCTGATCCTGAACTCACCTTATCTTTGCATCTGCAAGTTTTGGGAACTTCCAATGATAATCACCAGATAGCTCAGAATCCTCTTCTATTTCAGAACTACCCTAATCCCTTCAATCCAGAGACAAAAATAGATTTTTTCCTTCCTGCTGATGGTTATATGGAATTGGTGATATTCAATCTCAGGGGTGGTAAAGTCAAAACCCTTGTCAATGATATCAGACAATCAGGGTTGCACTCGGTTTTCTGGGATGGCATTGACGATAACGGGAAAAGGGTTACCTCTGGTGTATATTTCTACAAAATAAAAACCGATATATACAGCATAACCAAAAGAATGATACTGCTGAAGTAGAATATTCTTTGCTCTTTGCGCGAGGGAACTGCATCTTGCAGCTGATGTGAAGTCAGGAATAAACATCCGGGTTTCTGACCATGATCGTGATTTTAAAGAAATATTTTCCAGTTTGGATGCAAGGGTATTAACCTTGCGAGAAGATAAAATGGCCGAGAGGGCAGGAATCGAACCTGCCATAGACAGTTTTAGCTGCCCATTACCGGTTTTGAAGACCGGCCGAAACACCAGTTTCATCCCCTCTGTTGTCCCAGTTATTAAATGCCGGGTTTACTGTAAAGGATTTTTTAACCGGGGATATTAGTTAACACAATACTTGACTAAATGCTCATCAGTAATTCCCTTTAACCAAAGAAGACCGGGGAAGTATGGAAAAGAAACATCTGATCATGGGCACTGCGGGACATGTGGATCATGGGAAAACCAGCCTGATCCGTGCTTTAACAGGTTATGACTGTGATACTCATAAACAGGAGAAGGACAGAGGAATCACCATCAATCTAGGATTCTGGCATCTTGATCTTCCCGATGGCAACAGTGTAGGAATAATCGATGTTCCCGGACATGCTGATTTCATCAAGACAATGGTATCAGGGGTGAACGGAATCGATTTTGTTCTGCTGGTGATTGCAGCTGATGAAGGCATTATGCCACAGTCAGTGGAACATCTGGAAATAATGCAGACTCTTGGCATTAAGCACGGTCTGGTCGTGATGACGAAAATCGATCTGGTCGATGAGGAAATTCTGGAATTAGCCAGAGAAGAGATAAGGGATTTCCTGGTAGGGACTTTTCTGGAAAATACTGCCCTGATACCGGTATCATCTGTTTCCGGAATAGGATTACCGGAATTAATCGGGGCCATAACTGCAATGGTTCCGGAGATAAAACCGAAAGACGACTCTGGTCATTTCCGGATGTTTATCGATCGGATCTTTACCAGGCCAGGATTTGGCACAGTGGTCAACGGATCTGTCCTGAACGGCAGGATATCCGCTGATCAGTCGATCTACATGCTCCCCGGGAACAAGGAATACCGCATCAGGCGTCTGGAACGGCACGGTCAGGAAGTAAGCAGCCTCAAAGCGGGTGATCGGGCTGCCTTGAATCTGGTCGGGTTCAAACAGAAAGATTTCTGTCATGGCATGGTTCTCAGCTCCCGGATCATTGCTCCCACCAGACTGATTGACGCCCGGATCAGGTTGTTCAAAGATGCTGCTGCTATTAAACTCTGGTCACAGGTAGTTTTCCTTCTGGGAACCATCAGAATGATGGTCCGGATGCATCTCCTTAACAAAAATATCCTGGAAGCCGGAGAAGAAGGTCTTTTTCAGATATATATGCCGCAGGAGGCTATCATACAATCAGGAGACAGGTTTATCATACGAAACTCTTCCGGGGACAGAACACTGGGAGGAGGATATGTAATCGACCCGTATCCGTTACACCATCGTCGACGCAGAAGTAAACAGATAGAAAATGTAGAGAAAATAGCCAGTGGCAGGATCGATGAACTGGTCGCGGCTGAAGTTCGTAAATCAGTCCAGCCTCTGAGCCTGGAGGATATTTCCCATCGCGTCAATGCGGAAATGGAAATTCTGGTTGAAACCGTATTCCACAATCTTCCAGGAGATATTACCTATATTCAGGGACAGAATAAAGTGCTGTTGCTGGGAAAAAAAGATAAAACAAAATTAATTAACAGGATATTGACCGGTCTAAAATCATATCATGAAAAGAATCCTCTCCTCGAAACTGGGAAATCTTTCCAGGAGTTGATGGGAATTTTCTCCCAGATGCAAAATGACAGGACCAGCCTGACATTGCAGATCATTCTCGGTGAGCTGGAAGATGAAGGGAGGATAAGAAGAACAGGCAACACCTGGGTACTCACCGAGCACAAGGTGGATATCAATTCGGGAATACAGGACTCGATAAATCTGGTCTGGCAATATTTTCAATCGAAGCAGCAACATTTCTGTGATGGGGAAGAGTTGAAGGAATTTCTTACTGAATATAAAGGAGACAGAAAAAAAGCAGAACAAATTATTATATATCTCATAGCCCAGAGAAAATTATACAATATTAAGAAATTTCTTTTTCAGGCAGATTATGTTCATGAAATGAGAGAGTTGCTGATAGGATTTCTGCAGAAGAACGAGACTGGAATATCTGTGGCGGAATTCCGCGATCTTATCGACAGTAATCGGCAGGTGGCGTTGCAGTTGCTGGAATTCTTTGATGCCAGTGGTCTGACAATCAGGAAAAACAACAAGAGATTCTTCCAGCCTAAAATCAGAAAACAGATGGATACAGAAAAGGTATAGGAGCTTCCATTGTCTGATAGCTTATATCAACTCCTTAAAAAAATTGGTTGGTCATTGTTGTTAATATTCCTGGCACTGAACTTTTACAGTTGGATCAACACGTATCTGGAAGATATATCCTATCAGGTATTACCTTTCAATATTAAAGATAAGAAAGCTGTCCACATAACAGATTCCAGCTTTGCTGTTCTGCTGTCGGGGAAGGAAATAACCAGAGTTGACACACTTCATATTACCAGCAGGCATAGCTACACACCTTCAAATTTAAGATTTCTGTTTGAGTTTTCCGGTTCTGAGCCAGTACCAGAAGACGCTGCCCTGAATCTGGAAAAATATATCAATGATCACCTGCAGCAAAGGAATAATATTGAAATTACCTACCATGACGCAATCAGTAATGCAACCGATGCAGTGAATGTGCCTGGGGTCAGCAGTATAAACAGGTACAGGATAATAATTCTTATTTTCAATATTTTCTTTGTTTTTCTGATCTATTTCAATAGTTTCTTGCTTCTGCGTTACAGTTATGCCCGGGAAAATGTCCTTATGATCTATTTCCTGTTGTTTCTATCCTTGCCGGGAAATCTACCGCAATTGGGATTTTTTACCGCCCTGAATTATTTCACTGCTGTCCTGCTGGGTGTTTTATTCTTTCATTTCATCATTCATAAGATCGGATTAAAATTTTCTTCCCTGGTGATATATGCTATTGCCTCAGGAATAATCATCATTACCTGGATATTGCATTTCCTTTTTGGACTTGATACGGTCAGATACCTTTACCTATGGTCAATCGCATTGATCCTGGGGGCTTATATTCTGCTCTGGAAGCGTTTTCATACTTCGGGCGCCATCGAATTGAAACGTCTTCTCGGCGCATTCAAGGGTGTCTTTCTCACCATAATATCACTGATAATACTGGTATTGGTCTCGACTATTATTGTTATTCTGAATAAAGGATATTCCGGTCTGGGTATTTATAATCTCCCGACTCTCATCCTTTCCTTTATCCTTATAATAAGTGCCGTCGGCATCCTGATAGGTATTCTCTGGTTCTTTGGTTCCTTTACCTGGGGTTTGCTCACCGGGACTGCCCTTGATGTAAAAATACGCAGCACGATAATCTATACCCTTATTGGATTGCTTTTCATAACATTCTTTGGATTGATCGATTATTCTCTGGGTGAGCTCCTGCAGTCACTTTTTGGAAATTTCATCGGATCTGAATTCATTGCCGGGATTCCCGCTACCATTGGCCTGCTGGTTTTTTTCAACCCTATACGCAATAAAGTGGAGAATCTGGTAGATAATAAGCTGAACAGTTCTGATCTTGATTTTCTGGAGAAGACCGATACCTTCACCGAAAAACTGGTGGGAGAAAGTGTGATTGAAGGTTTTGAGGAATATATATGTGAAAATCTCTTTCGCAGGCTTGCCATAAAAAAAGTTGCGCTGGTTTCTTATGATTCAGACCTGAAAGCATTCAAGTTCAATGAAATCAGGGGGAGTGAGGTCATTGAGAACTCAGCGGTGGAGGATATTCATGATTTATTAAGGGAGAACCGGGTCCATAAGGTCTATATCAGCAACGAGAATCAGAAGGATATTGCCAGTTTCAGCATGATCATCCCGATCCTTTATGATGATGAGCATAAATGGTTTCTGGCACTGGGTAAGAAAAATGATGGTGCTGCCTACACCCGGAATGATGAGAAAGCCCTGGAACGTTTATGTGGGCGCATCAAACTTTCTCTGAAATTCATCCTGGCTTACGATGAAATTGTTAATACCAAATATCTGGAAACAATCAGACAGAAAAATAAAAGGATCATTGCCTGTGAAGCCAGAATCAAGGAACTGGAATTTGCTTTAAAGGGTTTAACCCCGCTCTCCTGATGGAAAAAAACTATTATCGCCCTGAATATAAAATTATAATCTGGTTTATCTTCTATGCCATTCTGCTCCTGCATATTCTCAATAATGCAATTCTCTTTCAGAGAGATGGATTTTATAAAACCCTGCCTTTTAATTTCCAGCAAGGTGAAGTGGTGTCTACCAGAGATACCCTGACCGCTTCCCGGTTGCGTGATAAAATAGTCCTGCAGGTGGATACTTTGAAGGTTTTTGATAAGAGTGAAGACAAACAGACTGAACCTGAAAAACATGGCTTGGTTATCAGACTCGATCAAAATGAACATATAATCAATATTGATTTCGATGAATACAGGACCAGTCTGGATTCAGTATCGGTCACTTTACAGGACACACTGAGTTCCTTGGTGAGCAGGGAAATTTTCAGAACAACCACAAAATTGGATTACAGGGTTCTGGTCAGTCTGGTTTTCAATATTATTATCGGATTCCTTGTCTTCTTCAGTTCGTATTTATTAATTAAATATAGCAGGAATAAGGAAAATATGCTCATTGCCTTTTTCCTGATTTTCTTGTTCATTCCTGGATTCGATTATATTCTGCCAGGTATTCCCAGCAGGATCTGGGGCTTATTGATTTCACCCTTCTGGGGGATTCTGTTCTATCATTTCATTGTTATCAAGACTGGCATCGTGAAAAATTTACGAAAATTATATCTTCTTTCCACCGGCGTCTTGATATTTTTCTATGTTATGAATTATCTTGGGCTGGACAGTGATCTGGCTGTTCTCTGGTCCGCTTTCTGGCTGCTGAAAGGATTCCTGCTGTTAAGGCGTGAATATAAGAGGCAGGGAACGATGGAGCTGAGGCGCCTCCTGGGAGCATTAAGGGGTATCGGGTTCTCAATTCTGATGATAATTGTATTTCTGGGAGAATTGCTGTTGATCATGCTTCTCGCTGGATTATCCAGTTTGACAGGTTTACAGCAGTGGTTCACTTTTGAAAGTACTTATCTGGGTCTGATACTTGTCGTTCTGCTGGTAGTACCGATTCTGGGCTTCTTTCTGGGAGCTTTCTGGTTCCTTGGTTCTCTGTCCTGGAGTTTACTTACAGGTACAGCCTGGGATGTGAAAGTACGAAGTACACTTATTTATGCCTTGGTCGGTTTTCTTTTTGTCACTCTTTTTGGTATGGTTGATTACCTGCTGGGTGAAATCCTGCAGCATGTTTTTGGAAAATTCATGGGTTCGGAATTTCTCGCCGGTATTCCTGTTACTATTGGTTTGATAGCGTTTTTCAATCCCCTGAAAAGTAAGGTGGAAAATCTGGTCGATAAACAATTGAACAGTTCTGAACTGGATTTTCTGGAAAAGACTGAATCCTTCAACAGAGTCCTCTCCGAGGAGGGTGTGCTGGAAGGGTTTGAGGAATATATATGTGATAACCTGATCAGGAGACTCCCGGTTACAAAAGTTGCCATGATATCCTTTGATCAGGGGCAGCAGTGTTATAAGTTCAACGAGATAAGAGGATCGGATGTGGAGGAGAATTCTGCTGTTTCTGATAAAAACGATTTACTCAAGTCCCTGAAGCTGCAGCGGATCTTAAAACCGGACACCGCAGATCTCAGCGATATCAGCAGTTTTGCCCTTATTATACCGGTCCTTGCAGAACAGCAGAACAGATGGTTCCTTGCTCTGGGTAGCAAGCAGGATAATTCTCTTTACTCGAAAAAGGATGAGGAAGTTCTGGTCAACCTGGTGGAAAGGATAAGACTTTCTCTGAAATTTATTCTGGCTTATGAAGGTATAATGTCAGACCGTATCAATGAGATGATGTTCGAGAAAGAAGCTCTGATTTCACAACTGGAAGCTGAGGTAAAGCGACTGCGCCTGGCAATGCAATCATCTTCTTTACCGGGGACCAGGAAAGGGGAAGACCAGGAATGAATTTCCCGGATGGGTGATGCTCTGCCAGGACGGGGAGCTAATCCCTGATCATGTATGATCATTGGTCCACAATGGTCCATTCATTTTGCCGAGCATACTCCCGGGTTTTTTCCAGAAAAATATTATTAGCGGATTCGGAGCTTATACTGACCCTCAGGTAGTCATGCAGCAGGGGGTGAGACCAGACCGGTCTGAGTGATACCTCATTCTGTATCATGAATTCATAATATTCACCTGTTTTCTTACCCAGTGAGAAGATCAGGAAATTAGTATGTGAAGGATGTACCTGTATACCTTCTATGCAGCTGAGATCATCAAAAAGCTTGTTTCTTAGCGATATTACCCGATGATTGTGTTCCAGAAACACTTCTTTATTGTCCAGAATGGCGCAGATAAAACTCTGAGTAAGCAGATTCAGGTGGAAGATAGTCATGACTTTGTTGAGTTCTTTGATATTATCAGGATGAGATATAATGTAACCGAATCTTAATCCCGCTACTGAAAAGGCTTTGGAAAAGGAACGCACTATGATCAGATTCCGGTATCGGTCTAATTGATCAGCCAGGGTACATCCGGAGAATTCGTAGTAAGTCTCATCGATAATCACTGGGCAC
>JAFGRJ010000067.1 GCA_016935235.1 Candidatus Cloacimonadota bacterium | reverse complement strand
TTCCGGTGACATGGCATGACCGTTGTTCCAGGTCTCGATGAACAGGGTTACGGTTTCCCCCGGATCGAGAATGCCGTTGTTGTTACCTTCGGGATCACTCACAGTTAGATTACCGACGACCAGAACAGGAGCATTGATGAGAAAATTGAACTGGGATGTCCAGATATCTGTCCCGTTTATGGAAAGCTGGAAATAGGCACGGTGCTGATCGGGTATGTTATCTGCTATTGTCAGTTCAAAAGCGTCGGTCAGTGTGACTGTAGCTCCAGCAGCAAGGTTTCCCACTTCCTCGGCAAAATCTGTAATAGTGATATAATCATCTTCAGTGCTGAGAATAGCGGTGAGATCGAGAGCAGGTTCAACACCAACATTTTCCAGCACAACATCGAGAGTGACTGTTTCGTTATAGTCAGGTTGGTTGTTGTTAAGATCATTAACGGTGAAATCGTTCAGAATGACATAAGGACCCTGGTTGGGAATAACCTCGATTTCAGCAGTGAAGGGTTGTCTGTTCTGCGCGGTTACTACCAGGAGCGCTGTTCCAGGCGACTGCAATGGTGGAAATACCAGTTCAATAACACCTGTATCGTCAACCATTCCGGCAGCGATCAACTCACCCTCCATGCTGAGTCCCACATAAGAATAAGGTTCTGCGCTGATCTGAGCCTGGGAAAGCCCCAGAAAGATAGTCTGGGGATAAGCGACAACATTTTCCGCAGGGACACCCAGATAAGGGGACAATGATGGATCGCCCATCACCATGTATATTTCCCAGTAATAGTTTACGTTACCACCACCCTCAATAACGGCAAGATTGCCGTTAAATACCATGCCGGAAGAAGTGGTATACCAGTGTTCATATTCCTCGCCATGATCATGGAACAGGCCATCATATACACCCAGACCGGTCCCTTCATAGGTAGGATTGGCGGTTATTGGACCTGCTCCTACTCCCCACCAGTAGTCTTCATCCCAGTAAGTGCTGTTCGTGCCGCCGATGTAGCCAATCGCTCCCTTGTTCTCTGCCCGTAACCAGGCTTCGCCGAAACAGGTGTATTCCGTAAATTTGTTGGTCAGGCAGCAGTTGCCCACGGCAAGGCAGTATTCATGCTCATTCTCCAAACTGTTGATATCCGATATGGTAAAGCTGGGATCACTCCAGCTGGTAGGACCACCATGAGCGGTATAGTTGATGTAACCTACACCTTCGCTGACATTCTGAATGATATTGTAACTGTTATTCCCCGACTGGGGATAAAGGTAGGTATAAGAATAAATCCCATGATCCTCGTTGAAATAGTAATTAGTCCCGTAGTTAATCTGTCCATTTCCCCAGGTATCGCCATGCCAGGAATCCATACCGGCAATCATAACCACTTCGCCCAGGTAGGAGGGATCAGGCATGGTGAACATCTCGAATTCCAGAGTCTTGTCGATCTGGGGTTGCAGTTCAGCGCAGGTGTTGGCTGAGAAGCGCCCGTAATATATTTCGGGCATGTAGTCATTTCCCTCCAGCAGTACGTAATCGAGATCTGTCACGTGACCGCCAGTATCTCCGTTCCAGGCAGGGATCTGGGCAACGTCGCCCACAAAAAGTACAAAACTGGGAGCTGGATCCTGAGGGGTCGCACTGTCATAAAGGGTTTCAATATATGTCTTGATCGATGAAGTATTGCTGCCTATTTCATCCGTATAACCGGTAATTACTTCAAATCCTTTCTGTATTTTCCAGTCGATAAATGGCTGCAGTTGGTCTGCGAACATCGGATCAGAAATTATTACATATTTTATGGGAAACCTGGTAAGAAAATCACGAGCAGCGGGATTCTCGTAGTTGCATACGGAACGGCTGTAAACAGCTTCGAAATATGGAGAAAAGGTTCTGGCGCGCAAATTCTCAGTAGCAGTGATATCCGATCCGGTCAGGTTCAGATTGAACACAAGACTGCTGACAACCTTGAGCCTGTTCAGAACAGGATTATAAGATACTGGCGCCAGAGAGACCAGGAGTAAGCGCATTCCGCGGAGTATGCCCAGTTCTTCGATATTGACAAGCTCATCTCCCAGAAAAATGTCCTGTTGGTATAATTCTTCCTGGTATATGAACCTGATGTCTTCCGGGACTGCACTTTTGGAAACAGAAGGCTGGGCGGGTACAATCCTGAGATCAAGACCGTAATCATCCAGGTTGATTTCATTCTCCACTCTGGTCAGAATTTCAAGGTTAATTTCTGCTCCCAGCGGAACTGAAAGAATTCTTCTTAAAACAGGCAATCTGGGCTCACCACTGACCGTCGAAAAAGCATATCCGGGGATTTCTACATTCAGGAACACTCCCCCCTGGGTCTCCAGAGGATTCAACAGAAGAGAAGAAACTGCAGAATGCATGGTTATGCGGGAATAGCTGTTCTCCAGAACATCTGCTCTGGTTTCTGTAGCAGGAAGGCTTATTTCAATTGCTTCCGATTCCAACCAGATGCAAAATGAAAGAAGTGAAAGCAGGATAAAAAACTTGACTCTCATAATTTCTTTGATACTCCTATATAATTTTTCAATATTAATAAGAATAACTATCCACGCAAAAAAAATACCAAGAATTTATTTAATTATTACAAGAGGTTTACAGTGGATCAGGTATGGTTAAAATTAATTGACAAATAAAACTTCGTAATGATTTTATAATAAGCATTATGGAGGCACAGTATGGATAAGAAAACATTTTTTGCTAATGTCATGAAAGAGACCAATATCGTGCTGACCAGCGTTATTGATAAAGTGGGGGAGTTTGGCAGAATATCAGGGTTGAAACTGCAGATAAATGGTTTGAAAGGGAAAATCAGATACTGCAAAAGACAGATCGGCGAGATCGCCTGCAATAATAAGGATAGATTCGGGGATTTTCCCGAGATTCAAACTTATTTTGAGAAGATAAGTAAACTGGAAGAAGAGATTGAGATCAAGCAGGAACAGATAACTGAAATCAGAGAAAAAGCCATAGAATTGAAGCAACAGGGCAGAAAGGGCTGACTTTTCCTGTCCTGTTTTATCTGTTAACTAAGTTGACATAGTTTACAGTCTTTTAAACATGAATATGAGTCTATTTAGAATAATGGCGATTGATTTTGGCGATGCCAGGATCGGGCTGGCTTTGTCAGATCCCATGAGAGTGCTGGCTCAGCCTTTCCGGGTTCTGGACAACAGAGGTGAAGAAACACTGG
>JAFGRJ010000066.1 GCA_016935235.1 Candidatus Cloacimonadota bacterium | reverse complement strand
TTGCAGCGGATTATATCGTCACCGTGCAACCCAACATTAATGCCGGCGGCACTCTAACGATTGATGACGATGTCAATGTGAAATTCGGGCATGGTAAATATATAGGAATCTACGGCACATTGAATGCCAACGGGACATCGGGTAGGAACGGGATCCTGTTCACCCGCAGGGATATTGACGATGAGTGGTATGGGCTTCACTTTCAGCCAGGTTCCAGTGGGACTCTTTCCTACTGTACTATCGAACAAGCCACCTATTTTACTTCTTACGGTATATTTGCCAATAATCCGACTTCTTTAAACCTCGATCATTGCCTTTTACATAACAATGATTATGGCTTTTATGGGATTGATACATCTCCTATCTTCCTATCCAATAATCAAATCATAAACAACTCTCAATATGGTATTTATCTGGAAGGAAACTGTATCCCCGTTTTTGGCAGCGAACTTGCTGAATGGAATGATATTTACGGAAATACAACCCAGGATCTGAAAAATGGCTATATTGATATTACAGTTGGATATGTTTACTGGGGTACTGAGATTTATTCTGAAATCGAAGATCGTATATATCATGAAGCCGATCTGGACACCCTTGGACTCGTCTATTTTTTCCCCTATACGAATGCTGCCCACGACATGGAATATTTTGAACCCTTTGCCGGACCATTGAATCTGATTATCTGGGTTGAGGACGATACAGTTCATCTTTCCTGGGATCCGGTTGTTGATGCAATTTCATATAAAGTCTATTCATCAGATGATCCATACTCAGGGTTTACAGAAGACACCTCAGGTGTATTTATTGGAGAAAGCTGGACCACTGCGGTAATAAACATAAGAAAGTATTACTGGATTACAGCAATAAGGGATTGATCTGGCTAAAATTTTTTTGATTTTCCCTGTTTTCATGTAATACTCTCGGGCCAATTTATTATTATATATAGTTTTAGATAGATATTTTGTACGATGATCATATTATTTAGTAGATAATTTCAGACTCATTGATAATACTTAATCTCTTAACCTGCAGACAGAGAAGATATTCAAATCAAATGTTTATTATCCTTTCTATTGTTCTTTTTTAAGACGCTTCTTTTATTAATTTTTAACCAGTTATGAATAGAAAATCAGAGTATTCTTAGTGATCAACCGGTATCTTAAATATCATCCCAGATAATCAGGAAAGATATTTTCCTGAAGATATTTGAAATAGGTTGACAGGGTAATTTTAAAAAATTTCGTGACGCCTTGAATAGAATATTTTTAAAATATTTTGATATTGAAAGGCTTTGATTTATAATTTTATGATTAATAATAAATAAAGGGGTTACAGTAATGGGAAAAAACATTGTGGAAAAGATCCTTGCAGATCATATAAAAAAAGGTAAACCTGAACGAGGTGCTGAAATCGGGATCCATATTGACCAGACCTTAACCCAGGATGCGACTGGAACAATGGCTTATCTGCAGTTCGAAGCCATGGGAATTCCCAGAGTAAAAACAGAATTATCTGTAAGCTATATTGATCATAACACAGTACAGATCGGATACGAAAATGCCGATGATCATAAGTATCTGCAGTCAGTAGCAGGTAAGTACGGTATTATCTATTCTCGGGCAGGTAACGGGATCTGCCATCAGGTTCATCTGGAAAGGTTTGGCAAACCGGGGGAAACCTTGCTGGGTGCCGATTCCCACACGCCGACCGGGGGCGGTATCGGAATGCTGGCGATCGGGGCTGGCGGTCTTGATGTTGCAGTGGCTATGGCTGGAGGTCTTTTTTACATGATTTATCCCAGGGTCATCAGGATCAACCTCACAGGCAGACTCCAACCATGGGTGGCAGCCAAAGATGTGATCCTGAAAGTTCTGGAATTGTTCTCGACCAAGGGTAATGTAGGCAATATTTTTGAATATGGTGGACCGGGAGTGAAAACGCTGTCGGTTCCTGAAAGAGCCACTATCACCAATATGGGTGCGGAATGTGGAGTTACAACCTCGATATTCCCCAGTGATGAACTCACCAGGGAATTTCTGAAAGCCCAGGACAGGGAATCAGATTGGATAGAGGTCATGGCTGATCCTGATGCCAAGTATGCCCAGGTTGTTGAGATCAATTTAAATGATCTGGAACCGCTGGCAGCCACTCCGCATAGTCCAGGTAATATCCGCACTGTCAGAGAGATAGGTGAGATTGTGGTCGACCAGGTTTGTATAGGCAGTTGTACAAATTCCTCTTATAAGGACATGATGACCGTAGCAAATATACTTAAAGGTCAGAAACTTCATCCCGGCGTCAGCTTTGTAGTAGCTCCCGGCTCCAAGCAGGTAATCGAAAATATCATTCGAGACAGTGGATTTGCCAGTATAGTCTCAGCCGGCGCTAGAATTGCAGAATCAGCCTGCGGATTCTGTATCGGCAACAGCCATTCTCCTAAGACCGATGCTGTTTCTCTGCGTACGAGTAACAGGAATTTCCTGGGGCGAACAGGGACTAAATCTGCCAATGCTTATCTGGTGAGTCCGGAAACTGCTGCTGCTGCAGTGATTACAGGTAAATTCACCGATCCCCGGGATCTGGAAAAAATGGGTATCGCCTATCCGGAAGTGAAAATGCCAGCCAGATTCTATTTAGATGATTCCATGTTCATTTTTCCTGAAAAAACCGAAGGAAAAATCGAAATTTACCGGGGACCCAATATCGGTGATCCACCCCAGGCTGAACCCCTTAGGGATAAAATATCAGGTATTGTTACTTTGAAGGCGGAAGATAAGATAACCACCGATCATATCATTCCTGCCGGTTCGAAGATGAAATACCGTTCCAACGTCCCCAAATATTCCGAATATCTCTTTGAAGTAATTGATCCGACCTTCTATGAAAGGGCAAAGGCAATCAAAGCAAGTGGGAAGGATAATATCATCGTAGCAGGATGGTCTTATGGACAGGGCAGCAGCAGGGAACATGCGGCTATCTGCCCGATGTACATGGGTGTAAAAGCAGTTCTGACCAAATCGATGGAAAGGATTCACAAGGCTAATCTGATCAACTTCGGTATCCTGCCCCTGCATTTCAAGAATGAAGTTGAATATGATCAGATTGATCAAGCCGACGAACTGGAAATAGCAGATATTAAAAAATCCCTGGAAAAAGGTCAGGATTTATTTGTTAAGAACATAACCAAGGGAACGAAATTTGCCGTGACCTACGAGCTCTCCCCGCGGGAAAAAGAGATTCTTCTGGCAGGTGGCACCCTATCTTACGTGAAGAAAATAACAAAATGAATTTTTGATTATAGAATGAACAAATGATCAAGACATATACAGGAGTAAGTAAATATGGCACAGAAAGGTATTAGAGAGTATGATGCCAAAAGGATGATGTCCCAAGCTCTTCCGTTATTTTCGCAAGGAAGGCTCCAGTTTGAAGCGAAGCAGGTTTTGATCGGTCCGCAAACCGATATCAAACAACTTGCCGAAGAAAATCCCTGGCTGAAAAAAGAGAAATTAGTAGCTAAACCGGACCAGCTTTTTGGCAAAAGAGGCAAGAATAACCTGCTGTTTGTTAACAAATCATGGTCTGAAGTACAGAAATGGATCGGGGAAAGAATGAATAAAACGGTTACCATCTTCCAGACTACGGGAGAGACAACTGGCAGACTAACTCATTTCCTGGTGGAGAAATTTGTTCCTCATGAGGAGGAATACTACATTGCCATCACAACTCACCGCGATAAAGATATAATCCACTTTTCTACCAGAGGTGGGGTCAATATCGAAGAAGTCTGGGATTCGGTGGTCAAAATGGAAGTTCCCATTCTGCAGGATATTGAAGAGCTCGATGTGAAAGGATTCCTGCCAGACGGGCTCGGAGATAAAAAGGATATCATAGCGGATTTTATCCTGGTTCTCTATAAGATGCTGGTGGAATATCATTTTGTCTACCTGGAATTGAATCCCTTTACCTTTGTCAATGGTGTCCCGGTTGCTCTGGATGCAGTTGCCAAAGTAGATGATTATGCCTCCTACCAGTGTGCGGAATATTGGGGAGATCTGAAATTTCCCAGTCCTTTTGGACTGGAAAAAACACCGGAAGAAGAAAAGGTTGATGAACTTGATGCAAGAACAGGGGCATCCTTGAAACTGACGGTTCTTAATCCGGAGGGCAGGGTCTGGAACCTGGTTGCCGGTGGGGGTGCTTCCGTAATTTATGCCGACACGGTTGTCGATCTGGGATATGCTGGTGAATTGGCTAATTATGGAGAATATAGCGGAGATCCTTCCACGGAACTGACTTACGGTTATACCAGGGTTATTCTTGATTTGATGACCAGGAATAAAGATCCCCGGGGAAGGGAAAAATATCTGCTCATTGGTGGCGGTATCGCTAATTTCACCGATGTTGCCAAGACATTCACCGGGATCATCCAGGCTATCACTGAATATAAAGAAAAGTTGAAAGCAGCTAATGTAAAGATTTATGTGAGAAGAGGGGGACCAAACTACAAGGAAGGCCTGAAAAATATGGAAGATATGGGTAAAAGGTTGGGAATTCCCATCGAAGTGTATGGACCGGAAACTCACATGACCAAAATAGTAGCAATGGCTCTGGAAGCCAGGGTGGGTGAGAAATGAAAGAATATGAACTTTTCGATAGAAATACCAGAGCATTCTTATACGGTCAGCAGCAGAGAGCTGCTCAGAGAATGCTCGATTTCGATTACCTGTGTCAGAGGGAAAAACCAAGTGTTGCTGGCTTCATTACTCCCACCGGGGGGGGATATTACAAGTTGTTCTGGGGAACCAGGGAAATATCCGTTAACCGTTATGTGACTCTGCAGGAAGCGATTAAAGCTAATCCTGATGTAGATGTCCTGGTTAATTTTGCTTCCGAGAGATCCTGTGCTGAATCAACCATGGAAGCACTGCAGACCGAAAATATCCGCACCATTATCATGATTGCCGAAGGTGTACCGCAGCGGGATGTCCGTAAAATTGCCAAACTGGCTAAAGAAAAGGGAAAATGGATAATCGGTCCGGCTACTGTGGGTGGTTTGAAGCCAGGTTCATTCAAGATCGGCAATGCTGCTGGTACGGTGGAGAACATAAGGGATACCAGATTGTACCGACCCGGATCTGTAGGTTTTGTTTCAGTTTCCGGTGGTCTTTCCAATGAGGGCTATAATATCGTTGCCAGGAATACTGACGGGATCTACGAAGGTTACGCTGTAGGCGGAGACGTTTATCCCGCCACTACTCTGATCGATCACCTGCTGAGATATGAAGCAAATCCCCGCATTAAAATGATGGTAGCGCTGGGTGAAGTCGGTGGTAAAGATGAATATGAGATCGTACAGGCGGTAAAGGATAAAAAGATCACAAAGCCTCTGGTGATGTGGGTGACAGGCACCTGTGCCGAGATGCTTCCGGGAGGGGTGCAATTTGGTCATGCCGGCGCCAAGGCGGATTCCAGTGAAGATACCGCTAAAGCCAAAAATGAAGCCCTGAGAAAAGCCGGGGTTATTGTTCCCGATTCTTTCGAAGACTACGGTGAGAAAATCAGGATAACCTTTGAAAAACTCAAGGCGGAAGGCAAGATCGAGGAGATCGAGGAACCGACTCCTCCCAGAATTCCCATGGATTATGCCCAGGCTGTAGCTGAGGGTCTCGTCAGGAAACCGACCAATTTCATTTCGACCATCTGTGATGAAACAGGTGAGATTCATAATTACTGTGGCGTTCCGATCGACCGGGTGATCAAGGAGAAATACGGGATTGGCGGAACTATTGGCCTGCTGTGGTTCAAAAAGGTATTACCCCAGTACGCCCGTGACTTCATCGAACTGGTGCTCCAGATCGTAGCCGATCATGGACCTGCTGTATCAGGAGCCCATAATACCATCGTTACCGCCAGAGCGGGCAAAAATTTGATTGAGTCCATCATCAGTGGTATAGTAACCATTGGTCCCAGGTTCGGCGGTGCCGTTAATGGGGCAGCCCAGCATTTCTCCTGGGGTCTGGAAAACAATCTGGCTCCCCGTGAATTTGTTGATCAGATGAAGAAGAAGAATATCCTTATTCAGGGAATTGGTCATCGCATTCACAGTATTGATAATCCTGATGAACGCTGCGAGATCATGATGAATTTCGCCAAGGAAAAATTTCCCCGGCATCCCCTGCTGGATTATGCCCTGGCAGTTCAGGATGTAACGACCAAGAAGAAGAACACTCTCATTCTCAACGTTGATGGCTGTATCGGCGTATTATTCGTCGACCTGCTGAAAAGCCTGCAATACTCGGATGATGAGATCAAGGAAATGATAGCTATGGGCTTCTTCAACGCCTTCTTTATTCTCGGCAGGACAATGGGATTCATGGGGCATTATTTTGATCAGATACGTCTTAAAACACCTCTGTACAGACATCCCTGGGATGATATTCTGTACAATGTCCCAGAAAAACCCGAAGTGGTTGAATAAGGAGAGGAAATGAGCGATCTGCAAAATTCGGTTAAAATAATCTACACTAAGGTGGATGAAGCTCCAGCGCTGGCTACTTATTCTCTGTTGCCTATTATTAAGGCTTTCACTGCGGAAGCTGGAGTAAAGGTGGAGACCAGGGATATTTCTCTCGCAGGAAGAATCATCGCGAATTTCCCGGAAAGACTGACTGCAGAGCAAAAGATATCCAACGATCTGGAAGAGTTGGGTAAGCTGGTCAGAAATCCCGATGCCAATGTAATCAAATTACCCTGTATAAGTGCTTCCATACCGCAACTCATGGCAGCCATCAGAGAATTGCAGGATCAGGGTTATGATCTTCCTGATTATCCAGAAGAACCGGTAAATGAGGAACAGGTAAAGATTAAGGTGATCTATGACAGGATCAAGGGAAGTGCAGTCAACCCGGTCCTGCGGGAAGGAAATTCCGATCGCCGGGTTCCCCCTCCGGTCAAGAATTATGCAAAAAAGAATCCGCATAGCATAGGAAAATGGTCACCTGATTCCAGGTCTCATGTAGCTCATATGAAGGATGGTGATCTGGCATCCAATGAGAAATCAAGAACGATCTCCAGGGATGATGCTGGTAACTGCAGGATTGAATTCATTGATACACAGGGCAGGGTTATCCTCCTCAAGGATAAACTGAATTTGAGCGAAGGTGAGATCATCGACGGCACAGTAATGAGCATAAAAGCCTTGAGGGAATTCCTGGAAACTCAGATAGAAAATGCCAGGAAAGAGGGTGTCCTTTTTTCAGTTCATCTGAAAGCCACCATGATGAAAGTATCCGATCCCATAATCTTCGGTCATGTTGTTTCAACTTTTTTCCGGGATGTTTTTGAAAAGCATGCTGCAGTATTCGAAGAATTGGGAGTAAATCCCAACAATGGGCTGGCTGACCTGTTCGAGAAAATAAAGGTCTTACCCGAAGCAAGACGGAAAGTGATCGAGACGGATATTAATGCCTGTTATCAGGTCAGACCCCAACTGGCAATGGTAGATGCCGAAAAGGGCATTACCAATCTTCATGTTCCCAGTGATGTGATCATCGATGCTTCCATGCCCGCAGCTATTCGTAATTCAGGTAGAATGTGGGGACCGGACGGAGAAATGCATGATACAAAATTCGTAATCCCGGACAGCACTTATGCAGGTATATATCAGGAAGTGATTGAATTCTTCAAGAAATACGGTACTATGGATCCGAGCACCATGGGGGATATTCCCAATGTCGGTCTCATGGCTCAGAAAGCTGAGGAATACGGTTCTCATGATAAGACCTTCGTCTGTCCTGCTGATGGCCAGGTTAAAGTGATTTCTGCATCTGGTGAGACTCTGATGGTACATGATGTGGAGAAGAAGGATATCTGGCGCATGTGTCAGGTTAAAGACCTCCCGATCCGGGACTGGGTCAGACTGGCTGTGGAACGAGCTCGGGCAACCGGTACACCGGCAGTGTTCTGGCTGAATAAATCCAGATCTCATGACCGTGAACTGATCAAAAAAGTTGATAAATATCTCCGGGATCATGAT
>JAFGRJ010000012.1 GCA_016935235.1 Candidatus Cloacimonadota bacterium | reverse complement strand
GGTAAACATGAGTATTTTTCCGGACAAAATCTTGCTTCCATCAAAACTGCTGATGCACTTGGCATAGTTGTCAGAAACTTTGCGGACAGTATTATCTCAGAAGCGCTGGGAGAACCCGATCCCGTAAGAGATATCAACATCATAGACACAGAGCTTATCATCTCAGATCTCATTATCGTGGAAAACCGCCTTGAGAAAATAGAGCTCAGCAAGAAAAGAGGCATTAAGGAAACATCCCTGATAATTGAAGAACAGGCTTTGTTAAAAGCCAGAGAACATCTTAATGACAACAAACCTTTATATAGCCTTAATTTTAATGACGACGAAGAAAAATCAATAAGGGGTTTTCAGTTTCTCAGTAAGAAACCCTGTCTCTATATCATCAATTCCGACGAAAACAATTTTGGAAAGAATGATTCGATCTTTTCTGCAGAAAATTCCCTTGATATCATCGAATTTGCAGGAAAATTCGAGCTCGAGTTAAGTAAACTTGATCCCAACGAGGCGAAAGAATTTATGGAAGATTTCGGTCTTGATTCATCAACACGGGAAAGGTTGATAAAATTCGCCTACAACAAACTTGGATATATCTCTTTCTTTACAGTTGGTAGCAAAGAGGTACATGCCTGGAACCTGCAGAAGGGTCAGAACGCTCTTGAAGCAGCCGGAACAATCCATTCTGATATGGAAAGAGGATTCATCAGAGCAGAATGTTACAATTTCAGTGACCTGCTTCATCATGGCAGTGAAAAGGAACTTAGAAATCACGGTCTTCTTCGCCTGGAAGGAAAAAATTATATTGTCAGCGACGGGGATGTAATCACAATAAGATTCAATGTATAAACTGGAGAAAAAATGAGGAAAAAAACCAATAGTAAAAAATTCTGGGTGATATTTTTCAGTTTATTAATTTTTATAATATCAATATTATTCCTCATATCAATTAATTTCGGTTTTACCTATCTTATTGATGATTATGAAACCCTAAGAAAAGCCCCGCTGGATTTAAAACATATTATTCGTCTTGATTTCCCAGCCTTCAAGAATCCCGTAGGAGTATTTGGCGTGTTTTTCGGACATTGGATCATCTATTTGTTTGGTCGCCTTCTTGGAACTTCTATTTTTCTCTGTATCGCCCTGCTGGGGCTTTTTAATTTATTCCTATCCGGAGACAGAAAATTTCTGGTTAAGCTGGTAAGTTTCGTCGTCTTTGCCTTCTTCCTTAATTTGCTGATCTTTGTAGCGCGTGGAGCACCTACGATTTCAGAGGGTTATGTCCCGTGCATTGCCTATGAATTATTCATGAGGATTTTTGACAGAACCGGCACCTTCATCATCACGCTCATTATATCCCTGACCTGCCTCGTAGTGATTTTTGAGCCAGAAAACATTTTTAAATTCCTGTTTATGATTCTGAAGAGTATTTATTCCTTATTTCTCATACTTTTCAGAGTCGTTTTCAGAAGACGGACCAAGAAAATAGCCGGATCCTTCGGCACAGCAAGGAAGAGACAGAACAGTATACTCCCTCCTGAAGAAAGGGACTCCCGGCAAAATATCAGGATTACGGATCATGTTATCCAGAAACAAGCAGAGAGAGAGAACAGAATTCCGAACAGACCAGTTGTTCCTTATAAGAAAGCATCTCCACCAGATTCCTTGGAAACTAAATCAACTCAAGCTTACAGGAAACCTGAAATTGACAAATTCCTGACCAGTGTTGAAAGTTCCCGCAGAGACAGAGAAGAAATAGAGAAAAACATAAAACATGTGAGTAAGATTTTAGAGAAGAAACTGGCAGAATTCGGGGTTGATGCTGAAGTTATGAATGTCAACATTGGTCCGATCATCACGCAATATGAAATAAAACCTGCCCCTGGAATAAAGGTAAGCAGATTCCAGAATCTGGCTGATGACTTGACTCTGGCAATAAAGGCAACCAGTATCCGGGTTCAGGCGCCCATACCTGGTAGGGGTCTTGTTGGCATTGAAATACCAAACATCAAGCGTGACACCATATATTTAAAGGACATTATGCTTTCTCCGCCCATGCTGGAAATGAGCAGTAAACTCGCTATAGGATTAGGTAAGGACATTGCTGGTAATCCCATTGTTGCAGATCTATCCCAGATGCCCCACCTGCTTATTGCCGGCGCAACCGGTTCCGGAAAAAGTGTCTGCGTCAATACAATAATAACCTGCATGTTGTTCCGTACAACTCCGGAAGAAGTCAGATTCATCCTTATAGATCCCAAGCGGATAGAATTATCCAGTTTTGAAGGTATTCCACATCTTATCCAGAGTGTGGTCACCAACAACGACGATGCTCTTACGGCACTTAACTGGGGTGTTGCGGAAATGGAGCGTAGATATGATCTTCTGCAGAAATACCGGGTTAGAAATCTCGCTGCATATAATGCTCAGATCAATGAATTGAAATTATCCGGAGAGGAGTTGGAAGACAATACCCTTCCTTATATAATCATTGTAGTTGATGAGCTTGCTGATTTGATGATGACAGTAGGCAGGGATGTCGAGAGGCCAATTACACGTTTAGCTCAGATGGCCAGGGCTATAGGCATACATCTGATTCTTGCAACGCAAAGACCTTCCATAAAGGTAATAACAGGCATCATAAAAGCTAATTTCCCCTCCCGAATAGCATTTAAAGTCTCTACCAAAATAGATTCCCGGGTAATTATTGATGCCAACGGAGCGGAGAAATTATTAGGACTTGGAGACATGCTGTTCTTGGCTCCGGGCAGGGGGACACCTCAACGAATCCATGGTGCCTATATTCCACCCAAAGAGATACACAGCCTGGTTGAATACATGAAAACTCAACCTAAACCTGAGCAGGAGATAACTATCATATCCGAAGAAGATACCGATCTTCAGGAATATGATTACGACGATGAACTTTTTCCTGAAGCGGCCGTGGCTGTTGTTACTGCTGGTGCTGCTTCGGTTTCCATGTTGCAGAGGCACTTTAAAATCGGTTATGCCAGAGCTGGGCGTTTAATTGACATGTTAGAACAGGCAGGTATCATAGGTCCTTATGTGGGCAGTAAATCCAGGGACGTTATTGCCAGTGAAGAAGATCTGAAGATATATGGTTATCTTAAGGAATAGCGTTATCCTGCTCCTTCTGACAATTGTAACTTTTAAAAAAGCTTACGGCCGGGAGGATCTCAGCAGCATTTATGCATCAGTAAAAGCACATTATGACACTATATCTACATTTCAGAGCAATTTTGAACAGGATAATTACTGGTCTGAACTTGATGTTTACAGGAAATCATCAGGTCTGGCTTATTATAATGGCAGCATGTTCCTGCTTGCCTACCAGACTCCTCAACAGGAAAAGTTGCTGGTCGAAGAGGATTGTATTACAATAATCGATCCCGCATCAAATCAGGTATTTATCAGCGATAATTTCACTGTTGAACTACGTCCAGATAGAATATTGAGTAATTACTGGCATGATGCAGACAGTATTGCTTTTTATGAATTAGAGGGTAATATCAGGTTGGAAATATTTACCCCCGAAAGTGAGGTAATTTCGATAAAATTAGTAAATTATCTCATAAAAGAGATAAAGGTGGAAGATCCAGAGGGAAATTACGTTAACTATACTTTCAGAAAGGAGATCTACAACAGGCAACTTCCCGAAGATATATTCAGAATATCAATACCGGCTGATGCAACGATCATAGATCATCGTCAGGAAAATATTCCGGAATAAGGGGTTTATCAATGATCGCCTTAATAATGGCGGGGGGATCAGGTAAAAGGTTCTGGCCTCTCAGCAGAAGAGATCTTCCCAAGCAGTACTTGAAGATCATATCAGATCGTTCTCTTATCCAGATGACTTATGACCGCCTGCTACCCGTTTTCTCACCTCATGATATCTATGTGATAACTTCGGTATCTCAGAAACATCTGATCAAGGAGCATCTTCCTGAATTACCCGAAGCAAATATCATTCTAGAACCCTGCGCACGGAATACTGCTCCCTGTATTGGCCTGAGCAGCATATTTCTCCGAGGAATCCGCCATTCCAGCGAGAACATGCTGGTTCTTCCTTCGGATCATTACATAAGTGATTCATCACTTTTCTTCAGCAGTATCCAGCTGGCTGAGAAAGTCTCCCGGGAGGGATATCTTGTTACTTTTGGAATAAAACCCACCTATCCTGCCACTGGATTTGGTTATATTGAAAGTGGCGAAGAAATCTTGGCTGGAAGCAGAAAAGTGATTCAGTTCAAAGAAAAACCTGTTCTTAAGGATGCTCTGGAATTTATAAACAGAGGTAATTTCTTCTGGAACAGCGGTATGTTCATGTGGAGTATAAGCTCTATTTTAGATGCTATAGCTGATCATATGCCTGATCTTTTCAAAGCTCTGGAGATTATTTCCGGGAGATGGAAAAATGAGGGTGTTAATATCGATTTTTCCCAGGAATATTCCCTTCTCCCTCATATACCCATTGATATTGGGGTAATGGAGAAAGCATCCAATAAAGCAGTTATACCTGTTTCTTATGGCTGGAGTGACCTGGGTAGCTGGCAGACTCTATATAACATGAAGGAACATGACAAAGAAGGTAATTTCTTTTCCGGGTTGAGCGCCACCATTAACAGTAAGGGAAATCTAGTGATAGCTGGTAAATTAGTCTCCCTCATAGACATTGACGATTTAATAATAATTGATACTGGTGATATTTTGCTCATTACACCGCGTAATTCATCAGAAAAAGTTAAGAGGATGGTTGATAAACTGGAAAAAGAAGGCAGAGAAAAAGAAATCTGAACAGATGCTAGAATATTGTGAACCTCGCCTGGCAGTTATCGGCAACAAGGAGTTTTCTGATTACAATTTCCTCAGAATACTGTTAGATAAATTCATTCCCCTGGCAGCCATCGTCAGCGGTGGTGCTGCCGGTACTGACAGCTTGGCCAGAAAATATTCAGCTGACAGCAATATAGCTTTTAAGGAATTTCTCCCAATTCATGTAGGTTGCGGTGATGATGCCAAGCACAGGCGAGATAGATTAATCGTTGATAATTGCGATTTGATTCTGGCAATCTGGGATGGTAAATGTACAGGAACAAAGTACACCCTAGAATATGGTATAAAGAAAGGTAAGCCAATTGCCATCATAAACTTAAACAAAATCAGACAAGTAAAATCCATTTTAGCTGAGAAAAAAATTTAAAAAAAGTAGTATTTTTATACATTCATATAAGATAGCATTTTAATAAACCACAAAAAAAAGGCAATTATAGCAACTTAACTTACAGGATAATAAAATTTTAATGATTCATGTCCTAAAAACTCTATTCTTTTACAAGAATTTTCCTGCCTTGACAAATAATTCCGAATCAACAATTTTGAATACGGATTTCGGCTGAAATCCCTTTATTTATGATACTTTGGAGAATGTGGATAACTTAAAAAATATCAGAAAGAAAACTTTGCAAACACAAATTCCAAGCATACATGAATTAACTTATCCGATGTGTGGATAAGTTGTGAATAAATGTAATAAAAAGGACGTAAGTTTTTATTTTTATCGGGTGTTAATATGTTAGAAGCAAATAATATTTGGCTCAATGTTCTCGATAATCTCCGCGAGAACATCAGTGAACAGGGATTTAATACGTGGTTCAGCGATACCAAGCTGCTTGATGCAGAAGATAATCAACTGTTCATCAAGGTTCCTACCCAGTTCATAGCCGATTATTTGAACAAGAACTACAGTGATCTTATTTCCGAAATCTGTTATAATATATATCGTTCTAAATTCTCCGTAAAATTCACCGGTAATGGTACAGGGAAAAACGAGCGGATCATCATCAAGGAAACTGTCCAGCCGGAACCTAACAATACTCACACTAAACTCAATTCCAACTATAATTTCAACCAGTTCGTCATCGGTGCCAATAATAAATTTGCCCATTCTGCCTCATTAGCAGTGGCTGAATCACCTGGAACAACATATAATCCTCTTTTTCTTTATGGTGAATCAGGTATGGGAAAGACTCATCTCATGCAAGCCATTGGTAATTTTGTCGTCCAGGAGCATTACGACAAGAAGGTATATTATATTACTACAGAGGAGTTCACCAATGAGATGATAAGCGGAATCAGAAATAATTCTATGCCTCTATTCCGCAGTAAATACAGAAATTTTGATGTTCTGCTGATCGATGATGTACATTTTCTCTCCAGGAAGGAAGGTACTCAGGAAGAATTCTTTCATACCTTCAATTCATTATATGAAAAGAAAAAGCAGATTGTCCTGACCAGTGACCGTCCTCCTAAAGACATCCCTGACCTTGAGCAGAGGCTTGTTACACGTTTCGAATGGGGATTACTGGCAGATCTGAAAAGTCCGGATTTTGAAACCAGGGTGGCAATCCTCAGGAAAAAAGCCGATTTTGAGAACATCAATCTTGATCATGATGTACTGGGTTTTATTGCCGAACATATCTACAGCAACGTAAGGGCACTGGAGGGTTCACTTATCAGAATACTTGCCTATGCTTC
>JAFGRJ010000011.1 GCA_016935235.1 Candidatus Cloacimonadota bacterium | reverse complement strand
ATTTTCTATCTGGAGCAAGGATACTTCTTTGTTTGCCTTCTGGGACTGCATCTGCAATAAGTCTGCCCGGGAGAGGGTTCCTGCCTCATAACGTGCCCGGGCTATATCCAGATGCAGAACTGATGAATCAAGATCTTTGCGGGCGATTGCCAGTAGATTTTCACTTTCCAGAACCGAAAAATATTTGGAATCAACCTCAGCCAGAGTTGATAAGCTCATCTTTTTCAGACTGGCTTCGGAAATTTTGAGTTGATCCCTTTTCATGAGGTAGTTCAGCAGCAGGGAACCGCCGTTGAAGATGGGCTGAGAAACGGAAACTCCATAGGACCTGTACTCATCTGCGTTCATGAAGTCAGGGCGATATTCCGTATAGGAACCGGTAAGGCTGGCGGAGGGTATCATACTCAGAGCTGAATCCCACATGTCCCAGACAGCTGCCTGGCGGGAATGCTTTTCCGCCAGCAGGGAAGGGTTATTTTCCAGAGCTATCTCACGTGCCTGATCCAGAGTAAGGATACTGGGGAAAAGGGAGAATGCTGATAACAGGTTAAGTATAATAATGACGAATATCATTCTCTTTTTCAATTGTCCTCCTTGTTGATAAAGGCAAACTGATTTTCCTTCTTTAAGATTTCCTGCCGCAGTTTTCTTAGTCCTTCCAGTTCCACCCGGTGTATCTTACCGCCAACTTCTACGAGTATTTTCACATAAAAGGGAATGTCAATCTGGGTATTGATCGGATCATGGTTATCCAGGTTGATGTCATGGGTGCAAAGATGTTTCTCAACCTCAGTTATTCTCTGGTCAATAGTATTGAGCAGGGTCTCTCTATCTATGCTTTTATGAATAAAGGAAATGGTCAGCCAGAAATCCTGGGACAGGATATTTTTCTTTTTCAGGAAAAGTCTCAATATTCTGCGGAAGTATGTTATACCATCATCAGTCAGGTGATAAACAGTCCTGGGTGGATTATTGCCTTCGGTGATCTGTCTGCCGGTAATGCACTTCTTCATTTCGAGGCGATGCAGGGCATTATAGACTGAAGGCATCTTGATCCCGGCCCAGACGTCGAGTTGTCTCTCCTGGACGAATTGGATGATCTCATATCCATACATTGGTTTAATATGCAGGAATCCGAGAACCACCATATCTGATTTAGACATTATTCCTCCTTGCTGCAGGGCGAATTATCCGGGCCACGGGATACTGTCAATAAAAATATTATATATTAGAATAGTATAAAATATAATGTTCTATTTTATAATAGATTGGAAATGTTATTTATTTACCCGGGTAGACTGGTCAGGAACTGTCCCCGGAATTGCAGAATCCCTGTGGGTTTTGATCAGTCTGGCAGATTTTCCTGTCCATACCATGTTTTAATGTGGTACAGCTATTTATTATATTGCTTTTAAATATTCCTGATATGTTTTATCATCCAAGCAGGCAAAAATAATCCGCTGCGGGAAATCATGGAACTTGAGGAATTCTTGAGCTTCCCGTGCTGCAATTCGGATTGCCCTTTCCAGGGGAAAACGATAGGCACCGCAACTTATTGCCGGGAAGGCAATACTATTAATCCTGTTCCTGCTGGCGAGTTCGAGGCTGTTTCGGTAACAATTTGCCAGCAGAATGTCTTCGTTTTTTCTACCGCCCAGCCAGACAGGTTCCACAGTATGAATCACATGTTTTGCCGGCAGGTTATAGCCCCGGGTAATTCTGGCTTCTCCGGTCGGGCAACCCTTCAGAGTCCGGCATTCAGCCAGAAGTTCAGGTCCTGCAGCCCGGTGAATGGCGCCATCAACTCCACCGCCCCCCAGGAGGGATGTATTGGCGGCATTAACAATAGCTTCGACGTCAAGCCTGGTGATATCACCCCGGATAATTTCGATTCTTGCGTTAATGTTCATTTCACACCTGCAGCTTTTCTTCTATTGAGGTTATCTTACAATTGATGCGTACCTGTTTACTGCACCGGTAATCGACTTTCAGGGTTATTCCCGGCAGTTAAAACTACGGTGAAAAAGTCTTGAATATCAGGTCTAACAGAGAGATAACATCATCCCAGTCTCCTTCCAGCACAGAACCCATGGATGTGAGCAGATTTTTAATCCTCCGGTCTATTTTTGATCATCTTTACCACCCGGGCGACAAATGGGGAGAGACCGGGACCTATGTCATGGGTAACACAGGCAAGTCCGCAGATCACATTTTGTTTTTCATTTCCTCATTTTCTTATAAGTATTTATCAGACCATTTGTGGATACATCATGAGATGTTATTTCTTCATCGCCAGCAAGTTCTGGCAGGATTCCCTTAGCCAGTAGCTTGCCCAGTTCCACACCCCATTGATCGAAACTATAGATATTCCAGATCACGCCCTGGACGAATATCTTATGCTCGTACAGGGCGATCAGGCTGCCCAGGGTGCGCGGATCCAGTTTGTGGAACATGATGGAATTGGATGGTCTGTTGCCGGGGAAGATTTTGTGCGGGGTAATTCTAAGGAGATCCTCTCCATTGTACCCTGCATTTTGTAGTTCTGAGACGACCTGCTCTTCAGTTTTTCCCAGCATGAGGGCTTCGGTCTGGGCAAAGAAATTTGCCAGCAGTTTCTGATGATGATCACCGAGCGGATTGTGACTTATAACGGGAGCCAGGAAATCACAGGGTATCATCTTGGTGCCCTGATGGATGAGCTGGTAAAAAGCGTGTTGTCCATTGGTGCCGGATTCGCCCCAGATTATCGGACCTGTCTGGTAATTCACGCGATCTCCATTTCGGTCTGTTGATTTACCATTACTTTCCATGCTGCTCTGCTGGAGATAGGCAGGGAAGCGGTGCAGGTACTGATCATAGGGCAGGATTGCTTCCGATTCGGCTTCAAAAAAGTTATTGTACCAGATCCCGATCAGAGCCAGGATAACCGGGATGTTCTCCTCCAGTGGAGAGAATCTGAAATGATTATCCATGGCATGAGCACCAGTCAGTAGTTCCCTGAAACTTTCGAATCCAACAGTACACGCTATTGATAAACCGATCGCTGACCAGAGCGAATATCTTCCGCCCACCCAATCCCAGAATTCGAAGATATTTTCCTGATCGATGCCGAATCTGGTAACTTCTGACAGGTTTGTGGATACTGCCACAAAATGTTTCTTTATGTATTCCTGATGGTGTGCCTTTTCCAGGAACCATTTTCTTGCTGTATGAGCGTTGGTCATGGTCTCCTGAGTGGTAAAGGTCTTGGAGGCAATTATGAAAAGAGTTGTTTCCGGAGACAGGGCTTTCAATGTTTCAGCAATATGGGTTCCATCGATATTGGAAACAAAATGCGGTTTAATCTGAGGATACCAGTAAGGTTTCAGGGCTTCGGTCACCATACGGGGACCCAGGTCGGAACCACCGATGCCGATATTGACGAGATCGGTTATCTTTTTCCCTGTAAATCCCAGCACTTTGCCGGACAGTATTTTTTCGGAGAAACTTTTCATCTTGGCAAGTACCCGGTTCACATCAGGCATGACATCCTTCCCGTCCAATAATACGGGATAGTTGGAAAGGTTACGCAGAGCTGTATGCAGTACGGCCCTATTTTCAGTTTCATTGATCAGGTCCCCGGAAAACATATTATTTATGGCGTCAGGGAAACCGACCTCTTTCGCCAGATTCAGCAGGAGGATAAGGGTTTTACGGGTAATGATGTTCTTGGAATAATCGACCAGGATATCCTCAAATTTGAGTGATAAGTGGTTGAATCTCTCCGGATCCTTCCAGAAAAGATCCTTCATCCTGACATTTCTCATCTCCTGATAGTGAACCATTAATCTTGACCAGGCTTCTGTTTTCACTGGATTTATTTTCCTCAGCATTTTTTCTCCCGGATAATTCATGGCTTTTCAACTACTTTAAGACTGGAATAAGTCAAGTTATAATATTTTTCAGCAGAATTTCAATTCATCACTCCTGTTTTTCTCAACACCATATCAGAGAAATAAATAGACAAATTATTTAATATGCCAAAATATAACAGGCAAATAATTAATCATCACATAAAACATATGGTCCGGCAAAAAATATAAATTTAAATAATTGTCTCTTATAACTTAGTTACTTCATTATGGAGGATTAAGTGAAAAAGCTTATTATCTTAGCCTCTTCGGTTTTATTCAGCGGGATTTTATTATCAGATATGGATATAATCGACAGCGGTTTTGTCTTTTACAATGGAACATACATAAAAGCGCCCTATTCTGTGGCAGTGGATGATCTTGCCATTGAAATAAACGGCATCAGGGTTACGGGGCAGCTTGATTACAGGCAGGAAAATTATTTTTATTTTCCCTATGATCCTGGTTACCCCCAGGAGATCCCGGAGGATTTTCCACTGGATAAAGGTCTTTATCTGAAGGATCCGCATTCTAATGTTCCCTATGTTCTTGCTGCAGTTGAATATTATTATTCCTATTTTGATTATGAAAATGCCGCTGCCCAAGCCATTGCTTACATGAGAAATCTTCCTTTTGTGAAGGAATATGAGAAGGATGGGAATGGTATCTGGCAGATAGAGACTCATAGCGGTGAAAAAAGGCATCTGGCAGTTACAGGTGGACAGTTCAGGAAGCATAACATGATCTGGGGACCCGGGGGAGAAGGTCCTCTGGGAAGAGCTGAACTGGATAGGATAAAAGCTGAAGAAGCGGATCTATATAGGGAAAGGTTACAGAAAGGCGATCTCCTGATTTTTTATCCGGAGTCCACCTTTCGACTATATCCACAACTGCAGGCGGTTGATGTATTAAATACCCTGCTGGACCTTTTTGAGAATATTGAACTTTCCGATCGTCAGAAAGCGGATGAATTGATTGCCCTTGGAATAGCTCCCCGCTATGAACCTGAACTTGCATCCGAATTTATCGCGAATTTCCAGATGGAAGATCAGTTGCGACAAAGATTAGTTCAGCTAAATAAAAACATTTTAAATTTATATGGTGCTGAAGCGATCAGGGAACTGGAAAGGGATTCTGATCTGAAAAGCAATGGGAGGAAAAGTAACTGGTCTTATAGCGATGATGGATTTCGAAGTACATCTTTTTCCCCCGATGACAGATCGGTCTATTTCGGATGCGGTTATACTTATGAATCTTCCTTTTCCTTATATGAGACAGAGAGAAACCAGGTTATTGCTAAACTTGTTGATCAGGATTATGATGCAGCTTATACCGAATTCAAGGATACTGCCCTGGATGGCGACTGTGGAACATTGACCTATGAGAATCTAAAAAGCATGAGGTATGCTGATTTTCTTTACTGGACCTGTCATGGTCATCCATCCAACGAAAGTAACGGGTTGTTCCTGATTTACATGGAAACCGAGCAGCAGATCAAAGACTGGTGTGACCAGGATACGACCCTGATTACACCGATAGAGGTGATATATGTCCCGACACCGGGAGATACTTTATATCCCTGGAGTGCTCTTGCTTCTTCGAACTGGCCGGCAACTTACTGGAGTGCAACCCTTACCCAATCCCAGGCGATTTCAATTATCTCGGCTTGTTTCAGTTATGAGAATGGCTGGACAGCAGCCTGTGGTGGCGGAGTTGCCTTTGGTTATAATGAATCGTGCACTCAGGGAAACAATCAGACCAATAATAACGAACTTCTGGGCAGGATGAACGGAACTATCGGTGATGGTGTTTACCGCACAGCGATCGCAGCTTTTGTCCACATGCCTGCTCACCTCGGTGGATTTAGCATTTATCCGGTTGATGCCTTGATTACATTATGTCCCAAGGTTGACTTCTATTCTCCTGGAGATGAGGAACTGGTAGCACCTTCGGGGACAGGAGTATTACAGGCAGATACCTGGGTGATGGATATCGTGTCTCCTGACCAGGCTCTCACTTTTGTGACCCATGGTGATGTTGCAATAAGCAATATTATCTGGGATTCAGTTACCAGGGATCAGGTTAACAGAATTGAGTATGATTGGGATGGTGAAGGTTTCTTTCTGGTCGAGGTGACTGCACATCATGATAAATTCAACAGCTGGGGAATTAATCCAGTTCCCTTTCACAATCTGGACTGGGATGGTATAGCTCCCAATACGGAAGACGGGAAGTATGTATTCGAAAGTGGCAGCAATATCGATGTAGCTCTCTGTATTGACCGCTCAGGAAGTATGGAAGGTGATAAGATTACCCAGGCAAAAAATGCATCCAACCAGTTCATTGCTCTATTACGCAGGTTTGACGCCTTGGCTGTAACCAGTTTTTCTTCTTCTGCTGCGGTGAATTTCCCGATCGAAGTGATTGTCGATAATACTACCAAACTGGATGCTCAGGCTGCAGTGAATGCGATTGTGGCAAACGGTAACACATCAATTGGCTCCGGGATGCAGGCTGCCCAGTTACAGCTTCAGAACAGTCCCCTGCCCAATTATCCCCAGGCGATGATACTGCTCAGTGATGGAGAAGAGAATACTGCTCCCTGGGTGGATGACATCCTTCCCACAATACCGGATCAAACTGATATTTATACGATAGGCCTTGGTTCCGATGCCGACGCTGCCCAGTTAACGGAGATTGCTGGCACCACCGGTGGTCAGTATTTTTTCAGTCCCAACCCAGAAGATCTGATGAATATTTTCGATACTATTCAATCCAGAGTTACTGGAAAGCAGCAAATTGCTGCGGAGACCGGGATGATTCCTGCCGCGGGAGGGGAAAATCAGCACACGGTACAGATTGATCCTTCCGTGAAGCAGTTCCATGTGGCTACCATGTGGAACAATCCTGCCATCTCCCTGGGATTGACTCTTTACGATCCCCTGGATAACGAAATAGACCCCGAAGAAGCGGAAACGAATCCACTGGTATCCTACGATGCCTTTCAAACCATCGCTTTCTATAAGGTGTCTTTTCCTCAGTCCGGTATCTGGACTATAAAAATAAGCGGTGATCCTGCCCCGCAATCTCAGGAATACGCGGTTTCGACTACAGGTTATACTGACGTCACCATGGAGTTCTTCTTTGGTCAGATCATCTACATCAAACAGGATACGATCTGGGCTTTTGCAGGACTGCGCGAGGGGTTCACTCCTGTAACGGGAGCGAACGTTACTGCCGAGGTTCAGGTTCCAACTGAACGTGAAATTGTTTACAGGGAAAAAGCAGGTGAAGATGAAGCAAATTACACCGAAAACACTCTCTATAGAATGGACGAAATAACCTTCTATGACGACGGTAATCATAATGACAATGATCCTGACGACGGTTTGTATGGCGCTTCCTATGCCAACACTGCAGTTGTGGGAAATTATCTCTTCAATGTACTGGCCGTGGGAGTGGCTCCCTCCTCCGGAGTATTTACCCGCCATACTTTTAGGACTGTCTATGTCCAGGAAGCGCCAATCTATGAAACAACATTTACTGAACTGGATTTTGGAGAGATAATCGAAACGACAAGTATATCCATGACTATCTCGATCACCAACAATGCGCCTGAGGGTGCTGCTGACCTGCTCATGTCCGACATTTGCAGTAATCATCCCTATTTCAGTGCGGATCAAACGGAATTAACGGTGGAGCAGGGTCAATCAAAGAACCTGATGGTTACCTATAATCCACCTGTACCAGGTTTACATGAAGGGATATTATCTTTCTCGACCAATGATCCCCTTCACAATTATGTAGAAATTCCCCTGAGCGGATTTTCTCTAACAGCACCGGATTATGGAGTTACTCCTGGAGAAATAAACCTATTCCTGTCAACCGGGGAAAAGTTCAGTCATGCGATTAATATAGAGAATTTCAGCCAAGAAACACCTCTTCTCTGTGCATTGGGATTCAATACGGTAATATCGAATATTGTCATCAATGAAATTTTCCTGGGTACACCGGACTGGATAGAGTTGTACAATGGAACCGAACAACCGGTAAATCTCTTAAATATAAGCATTTCCTGGACAGTTACCCATGGTGACATGAACTACATATTTTTACCGGATTTCACTCTAGCAAAAGATGCCTATGTAGTGATAACAGACAGCAGTCAACCCAGTGATTCGACCCATCTGAACATGGGCGGCAATATCAACTGGAGTTCCAGTTACGGGGGTTCGTGCCGGCTGATCGATACTGGAGAGGAAATCGATTTCATGCGGTTTGGTGGCAGTGACACGGGTTCACATTTCTGGATTGAAAACACAATCCTGCCCATTCCCTCTTCCGCGCAGGGCAAGACCCTGGGACGCCTTCCCTATAGTCTGGATCAGAATATGGCATCGGACTGGTATGTCCAGTACAAGTCGGAAGCGGAGGAGAACGATGCTCCCGACGGCAGAAGCAGAATATCGTGGGCTTACTGCCTGGAAACAGGAGACACGCTAGCACCACAGGAAAGTGATTCCATCCTGGTATATTTTGATGCTACCGGGATGCATTCTGGAACATATAATGGCAGCCTGATAATTAATACCAATAATCCCTTCAATCCCGAAACAACTGTCGCACTGGAATTGACAGTTACCGGTGCGCCTGATATCATCCTTTCGGAGGATACGGTGGTGTTCGATTCTACCTATATTAACGTCCCGGTAAGCAGCAGAATATTTGTAACCAATATCGGGGTTGAGTCACTGGAGATCAGCAATATTACAACTGACCTGGCGGTTTTCTCCAGTTATCCCGTTTCCCTTGCGGTAGGAGTTATGGAAACCGACACTTTGCTGGTGACTTTTACCCCCGATAATGCGGGAACGATTACCGATACCCTGAGGATTTTCAGCAACGATCCTGACGAATCACCTTACCGGGTGGTTCTGCAGGGGATCGGAGTTCATCCGGGGCAGATCAGCATTGATCCTGGCACGGTGGAGCAGAATATGCCGGCAGGTGCAGAATACATTAGAGAGATTGAAGTGATTAATACCGGGCTGGGTGAACTTGCCTTCGAGGTTTATGCGGAAAATGTCTGGAACGGCAGGCTGGGAGAGATCATCCTGGAACCAGTACATGCTTATGTAGTGGACAGCTGGGGAACTGATTATGGCACTGCAGCCTGGGTGTATCTGAACGATCATTTTGATGACATATACGTTGATTTTACAGCTTTGAATGATTACACCATCACCTACGAGGAAATTGCTGCCACGGAAGCGGATGTGCTTATCATAAGTGATGCCTGGCGGGAAACGCAATCCTATGGGGAATTTACAGTGGACGAAATCAACGCCATAGCGCAGTATATAAATGAAGGTCATGGACTGATCATCACAGCAGGAACGTTCAACAATTACTGTGTTCCCAACCACAATCTGCTGGCTCCCCTGGTAGGTCTTGATCCGGTCCAGTTCTACGAGTGGAATAATGGATCCTCCTATATGGGTGGAAACTACAGTAGTTATGACCTTCTTTACCCGGAACATCCCGTTCTCTGTAACCTTTCAGATCCTTATGTGCCAGGTATTATCAAATCATCTGTACCGGATACACGCAACTGGGATGATGCTCTCGGGGAAGCCCGGATTATTGCCCGGTCGGATAACAATGAGGCTGTAATAACTGTTTATCAGGATAGGATATATATCTCCAACGTACCGGAGGATGACACCACTGCTGATGATTATGATCTTCTTCATGATGCGATCCTGTATGCGGGGAACAGGGTAGTGAGATGGTTGCATCTGGACTATGGGTCCGAGAACATACCACCCACCGGTACTGCACCGGTATATCTTATCTTTGATTCTCATGACCTGGAAACCGGGACCTATGAAGCTAATCTAAAGTTTTTAAGCAATGATCCTACCGCACCAGAAACCAACATTCCGGTCACCCTGAATGTGGGAGAATATATTCTCAATCCACAGGGGATAACTCTGGAGCTGGAAGGAAACACGGTCGAGATCAGCTGGAATGAGGTTGTGGGAGCTGTTCAATATGGGATCTATTCTGCTGCGGACCCGTCTGGACCCTTCGTTGAGGAGACCGGTGGTGAATTCAGCTATCCTGAGGGTAGAGTAGTGTGGACCAAGGAGTTTTCAACTCTGGATGAAAAAAGGTTTTTCTATGTGAAGGCATGCAGTGAGTAGTGATTTTATATTATCGCCACCTGTATTTCTTCAGATCAAGCCTGCCGTTCTCATCGAATCTGACACCTTCGGCTTCCAGCATGGATTGCTGCAGGCTTTTACCACCATCGCTTTTCAGGCTTATGGTTCCTCTGGCATTGATAACACGGTGCCAGGGAATGTTATGATCTTCGGGAAGTGAGTGCAATGCGTAACCCACCAGGCGCGCCTGCATTGGTAATCCGGCTTCCCTGGCAATCTGGCCGTAGGTGGCCACTTTCCCGGGTGGGATAAGTTTCACCGTCTCCCAGATCAGTTCATAAGTTCTGGAGGGTTGTCCCATATTTTACCTCGCAATTGATGTAAAGAGCAATTGATTT
>JAFGRJ010000065.1 GCA_016935235.1 Candidatus Cloacimonadota bacterium | reverse complement strand
TTGTATAAAAATTCTTGTTCTGCCAGAGCTGGAGCTGTTCAAAATAGGGTGTGCTGTTCCCCCTGATTATATTGTTCTGGAATAGTGGTTTGGAGAGATGATTATGCATGGCTCCAGTGGACCAGAATATATCATCAATGAGTATATTATTATCAATTATTGTATTATTGCGCCACTGCGGATAGGAATAGGCACTGAACAAAACAGAGCCGCTCCAGAGAGCAGTATTCTGGGTGAACAGGTTACCGGTAATGAGTGGATTGGCATTGTAATAACAAGCTACGGCGCCACCGTAGGCAGCATAATTTTTCTCGATAGAGCAATTTTCCAGTTTTACTTTAGAAAAATTGTAAAAGGATAAAGCCCCGCCTGGTTCGTTCAGGGAAACGGATTTACTATGCTGGATCACACAGTAAACAATACGGGAAGAATCGTTTACGGAGCTGGTATTGTTGAACCTGATGCCATTCCAGCAGCCCACCTGGGTGGAGTCGGGGGAGTACAGCTCCGGGGAAGAGCTGTCAAAAACGATCTTATTTTCGGGCTCACCTTCTGCAATCAGGCTGCCCAGTACTTCAATCCTGAAGTATCCGTTGAAAATTATTTTCGCACCAGGCACGATCATGAGGTTTATACCATGATCAACTGTGACATTGTCGGTTACCAGAACGGTATCTGCATCCCAGACGGTGTTTTCACTTATCAGACCACCTACTTCAATAATACTGCGGGATAGTTTCCGGTTATTATTTATTATATAATGCTTCCTGTCGAGATGATATTTCTTATCAATTCTATCCGGAAAGGTCTGACATCCATAACCCCAAGCAGGTGAATCCGGCAACAGGCTGAAATCACCATTATCAGGATCGGAAAGCAAGGGATCAATCCCCACGATATTATCAGCCCATGCCCAACTGGCAGGTGCAGGCTCAGTTCATCCATATTCGCAAAGGTGTAGAAAATGTCTCAAGGAATCAGCATTCACATTTTCCCGGGAGTGAAAGGACCAGTTATCAACAAGTTCAGGTATTCCATAAAAACCATATTGGACACTGATACAGTAGTTAGCTCCTGTGGGCAACCATTCTGCAGCGATACCGGTAGTGTAAATGAAATCCGGTCCGGTATCGGTGGCGTCTACAGCGAGATTACGTTCCAGTATGATATTCTGGCCTGCACCATATAATCTTATCCCATAATCGTGGGTCTTGTAGAAGGTGATATAGCTTACCGAACCTGCCGGATTCAGATCATAACCTGCTGCGATACCACGATAACGGATATTCCCATTCAGAACAATGCAGTCATCGATGACCAGTTGATTGGAACAATAGGAAATACATAATTCCTGACCGCCGAGGTCCAGGATCGCTCCATTTCCTACAATGCGTACATCTAAACCTTCCTCTCCCTCCAGTTCATTCGTAATCGGGCTCAGAACACTGCCCAGCAGTAATCCGCCTGTATAGGTTACCCCTGTTTCGAGCTCCAGGTATTTATCATAACCGAAACCACCACCTGCCGCGTCATAGACTTCTTTCAAGCTGATCGCGTTAAGCGATATTAATCCTGTCAGTAATAAGGTCGAGAGGTTAAGCAGATGTCGGGTCATTATCTTCCTTTGCATAGACATTAAGGCTTGAGCGCATTCTTCCTGAGGTTTTCCAGCGCGCTCTGCAGATAGCTGAGCCATTTATCCAAACCGGATCCATCCTGAGCTGAAAGTTCGAGAATGGTCATCTCAGGATTGATCTGCTCGATATTTTTTCTGATTTTCTTAATATTGATCTTCAGGTGGGGCATCAAGTCCGTTTTGGAAATCACACAAAGTTGAGAATTTCGGAAAGCGAGGGGATATTTGAGTGGTTTGTCCTCGCCTTCGGTAATACTTAATACTACAGCATTAATATGAGCACCGATATCAAATTCGGCAGGGCAGACTAGGTTACCTATGTTCTCCACAAAAAGAATATCGATCCCGCTGGTATTGATTTCATCCAGGGCAGATCTTATCCATCCAGCTTCCAGGTGGCAGTCTCCCCCGAAAGGTCCCGTATTGATCTGGTAGGCTCCCAGACCAGCATTCAAGATCCTTTCTGCATCCAGGGTTGTCTGGATATCGCCTTCGATGACGAACATTCTTAATGAACCCAGAACAGCTGTCTTTTCGATGAGAGATGTCTTACCGGAACCGGGAGAGCTCATGAGATTAATCATCAGGATACCACGGGATCTCAGCTCATTTCTAACCTCGTCTGCAATACGGTCATTCAGGTTTAGAATCTTTTTCATCACCTTGATTTCTGTTTTGTCCATCTTCTATCTCCTAAACATAAATACTTTGGTACAATAACAAATTCAGCGGAACCTCCAGACCATATTTCTCCATTAATTCCTTATCGGCAAGAATTTCATGCGCTCTACCCGCGGTTATTAGTTTACCCTCGTGCAACAGAAATATGTTCTTGCACAGATCCAGTACAAAGTTAAGATCGTTGGAAGCAATGATCCGGGTATTGGTCATATCCTTTATTAACTGGATCAGAGACCTTCTCTCACCAGCTGCCAATCCCATTGTTGGTTCATCCAGAAAGAGCAGCTTTCTCTCCTGGGACAGGGCTATGGTTAAACAAAGCTTTTTCTGTTCTCCAAAACTTAATTCTGAAGATTTTTTTTCTTTGATATCATCCAGAGAAAAGATTTTCAGATATTTTTCTATGAGCTGTAACCTTTTATTTTTCTGAGGTGCATAATAATTCAACCCGAAGGTGCTTTCCCTGGCGATATCATAACCCAGAAGCTGATCTTCAGGATTCTGCATTACCACAGCACTTTCCCTGAACAGTGATTTTCTGCTGCTATGATCAAGCTGTCTGCCCAGTATCTGGATTTTACCGGCAGGAATAATAAGACCGGCAAGTGCCCGCAGCAGGGTCGATTTACCGCTTCCACTGCAGCCGATTATCCCCAGAGTATCACCTGCATAGATTTCCAGGCTGATATCCTGCAGGGCATCAGTCCCATCCGGATAAATGTAGGTTACATGTTCCGCCCTGATAATACTCATATTCTCTCGGATTCTGCCTTTAGACCACGGGTCTGTGTTACCGTGAATATTAAATTTGTGGATTTCATGCTTTTTAGAAAATTATTCACCATCAGGGAAGGCATCTTTAATGCAGCATTGATATTACCAAATTCGTTTCTGAGAATAACTTTGTCATTTGATTTATCAAGAGTGGATTTTAATCTTTTGATAAAAAAATGGCAATAATATAGAATATTGATCATCTCTCCTGAAAAACCAGCCCTCCGGGCAAGCCTGATCAGAAATTCGAAATGCAGATTCTCAGACAGAAGTGACAGTATCAGAAAACTGTTAAGGCACTTCACTACAACAGCAAAAATCCGGAATCTTCCGGGTAGGATGAATATATTGGTAATAATGAGGGGCAAGAGTATGATAATGAAAAGCAGCAGCAATTTGGGTAATGTCCTGAAATCCTCCCTGTTCATAATAATGAGCAGTGACAGGTAAACTGAAAGCAGCAGGTCGAACCAGAGAAAACGGGGATCGTTTAACAGGTTGATCGCCAGAAAAAGGAAAAATGAATACAGTAATATTACCGTTTGAGAAAAGTATCCTTTTATCAGACGGTTTCTTCTGTTCTGTTCGGAGTTATGTCCCTTCATCTGTATTCAGCCCATGTATTAGTATCACTGGCAGATATAAACACATAAATCCTGTAGGTTAGTAAACCTTCCAGAAATCCTACCAATATGCCCGTTACAGCTATGGTGAAAATCACAGCACCTGTCACAGCATAATCTGTGACTGATAATTCGATAATGACCAGAATGGCAAGCAATAAGGAACTTGATGTTACCGCTCTGCCAATCCGCATGGCGGGACCCGGCAGGGCAAATTTCCTGAAAATGTAATACCCGCAGCAGGTTTGCATTAAACTGATATTGATTATATTCAATCCGATGCTGGCAATATTTCCATATTGCAGGGTAATGCATAATAAAACCTGTAAAAGAGCATGATAGAGTATAGTGCGAACGGGACCGATGAGTAAGGTCAGCAGTAACACCCCGGACATATGAATAGCTATTCCCTTTACTACAGGCAGACAGAGGATGTTCATCAGGGCAGTTATGATCAGAGCAGCAGCACTTTTTTCTGTTTCCTGCCAGGGAGCTGTACGCCGGCAACGGATAAAGGTAAACATTATGACCACCACTGCCAATAAACAGAAAATCATTGCCAGGTAATGATCGGGATAGCTGCCCAGGATATGCATGGTCATTTCCTGTATTTCAGGTTTTCGTTTCCCTGGTCTTGATTAATTTATAACACGGGATACAGTAGTATTTTCCATCTCTGTGTTCTGCTCTGGGTTCAGCAACCGTTTCTCCACAGAGATGACAGGTAACATTATTGTGTAACCGCGCATATACCGGAGGTTTTAGGTTGACAGCCCTGATTTCCAGAAGATCTTCCTGAGGAGTTGTCAGGATCAGGGATATCATTTCCTCCCGGCTCATTTCCATTTCTTCGGTTTTCTTTTTGAAATCGGTTTTACGGTTGATGCGGACAGCTTTTCCACTCTGACGATGATAGAAGGTATAAACCATTTTCCCGTAATCCCTGAAGATCAGGTTGCCTTTGCCAAAAGTGCAGCCGGTTACGAACTGAACGGCATCAGTGCCACAGGCATCATTTTCCACGATTGCCACCAGTTCTTCATCTTCTGCCTTCTGATCTCTGAAATAATCCAGCGCAGCAACAGCCATCCGGTAGCCTATGGCCAGCCCCGGACAGGAATGTCCATGAAATTTAACAGCTTCTTGATAAGCGGGATAATTACGGGGAGTAATCATTGATCTTCTCCTGTCAGGGAATTATCCAGATCCTCCTGCCAGCCTTCGATTGTCTCGATATAGAGTTCGTCACCCGAGATCAGCTCGGTTTCCCAGGAGCCACATTGATCGCAGATGAAAAGCGGTTCCTGGAGCAGATAAGAATGCTGACATTTTTTACAACGCAGTTTCAGGTCTATTTCCTCCAGAATCAGTTCAGCTTCATTAAATCCCGGATATTCCTTCTTCATCAGTTTGAAATAGGTCTGCATTACCTCCGGTACGATCTGATGAAATTTACCGATTTTCACTTTGATCAGGT
>JAFGRJ010000064.1 GCA_016935235.1 Candidatus Cloacimonadota bacterium | reverse complement strand
CTGGACTTCCCGGGGCAGTATTTTGACGACAAGGGCAAGAGTCATATCTTCGGGAAGGATTTCCATATCGCTTATTTTTCCATGGAATACGGATTACATGAGTCCCTGCCCATCTATTCCGGGGGTTTGGGAGTATTGAGCGGTGATCATCTCAAGGCTGCATCGGATATTGGATTACCTTTAACGGCTTTCGGTCTCCTCTACCGTTATGGCTATTTTTCTCAGAAGATTAATCTGGAAGGTATACAGGAGGAAGTCTACAAGGAAAACGAGTGGTACTCGAAACCGGTACAGAAAATCAAGAATGAGGATGGCAGCGACCTGGTGATCAGACTCAGGATAAGAAACGATGATATTTTCGTGAAGGCATGGCTGATTTTCATCGGCAAAATTCCTCTTTATCTCCTCGATGCCGATCTTCATCTGAACAAGGAACCTTACCGTCGTATCACGGATTACCTTTACGATGCGGACAAGGACACCCGAATTCTGCAGGAAATAGTTCTGGCTTATGGCTCCTTTGCACTCATGAAAAATATCGGGCTGGAACCAAAAATCTATCATCTCAACGAAGGCCATTCCGCTTTTCTCATCATCCGCAGACTTAATCATCTTATTCTGGAAAAGAAATTCACCTTCGCCGAAGCCAGCGAAATTATCAGGACCAGTACAGTATTTACCACTCACACTCCCGTACCGGCAGGAAACGAAAAGTTCGATCCCAAACTGGTTGAATATTACCTGGGTGATGAGATCAAGTCGATCGGGATGGAATTCTCCGAATTCGCCAATCTGGCTGTTGTCAAAGGTGATCAGAGCTTCTCTCTCCCGGCTCTGGCTATAAGGTTCTCCAATCACATTAACGGAGTATCGGAACTGCACAGCAAAGTCTCCAAGGAGATGTGGCATCCCATCTATCCTGATCTTTTCGAAGACGAGATGCCCATTAAGGCTATCACCAATGGAGTCCATATCCAGAGCTGGCTCAGCCGGCGCATGATTCGTCTCTTTGACCGTTATATCGGAGATGAATACCGTCATAATGCTCAGGATAGGAATATCTGGGAGAACGTGATTTCCATCCCCGAGAACGAAATCTGGGAAGCGCATCAGGGCCGTAAGGAGCAGATGATCAGTTTCATCCGCTCCCAATTGAAGGAAACCCTCCTCCACAAAGGTTCCAGCGATTCGATCTCCAAGATCAATGATATCCTGCATCTGGATCATCTTGTCATTGGCTTTGCCCGTAGATTCGCTTCCTACAAAAGAGCCGTTCTTGTTCTGCAGGACAGGGACAGACTGCTGCGATTGATTCGCAACCAGCAGAAGCCCGTTCAGTTCCTGTTTGCCGGAAAAGCTCATCCTGCTGACAACAATGGAAAAATGATGATCAAAGCCCTTATCGATTTTGCCCGGGAGAATGATATCGAGAAACAATTCGTCTTCATCGAAGATTTTGATATGAACATTGCCCGTCATCTGGTCCAGGGTGTTGATGTATGGCTGAACAATCCTATCAAACCTCTGGAAGCCAGCGGCACATCGGGTATGAAAGCCGGCATGAACGGAGCATTGAACCTGAGTATTCTGGATGGCTGGTGGCCTGAATGTTATAACCCGGATAATGGGTGGGCGATCAACTCCTTCGAATCCATCAGTAACCAGATGATCCGAGATAAACTGGAAGCGAACGAGATCTACGATCTCCTGGAAAATGAGATCATACCCCTGTATTACGAAAGGGATCAGAGCGGATTACCCCTGGGCTGGATCACAAAAATGAAACATTCCATACACGATGTCGTTCAGAATTTCAACATCCATCGTACCCTGAAAGATTATATCGATAAATCCTACCTGATTGGTGCCCAGCAACTGACAGAACTGAGCGCTGACAATTACAAGAACCTGCATATCATCCTGCAGAAGAACCAGGATATCAAGACTTATTGGGATAAGATAACCATTGAAGAATTCAACCTGAGTATCCAGGACGGACTGGTCATGCACAACGGGGATGAAATCCAGGCAACCACCCGGGTTAATATCGATGGGGCTTCGCAGGACCTTTTTGCCGTTGAGGTGTTTTATCAGCTGGGAGACGGCTCTTACACGATTATCCCGCTCGATTTTGTTTCCCGGGAAGGCAATATCGCTTTTTACAGCGGCAACTTCCTTATCCGGGGCTCAGGTCAGCAGAGGATTAATTTACGCGTAAAACCTGTATCCTGCTGCTGCAAAAATTTCTCCGAATATATTAAATGGTATTATTAAACAGGAATGATCACTGCATCTGAGCAGGATTAATCCAGCCCCATGGATAGAAAAAATATAAACCAGCTTGAAGAAGGACTCAATATACTACGCTCTGCCCGTATCCACCTCGGGCTTGCCAGCAACAATTTCAACGACCGCGGCAAACTCGTCTTTCATGATCAGACCGAGCTGCATTCCTATACGGAAAAAATCAATGCCCTGAACCGGCGCAGACGCAGAAGGGCCAATTATCAATCTGCAGCAGCATTTAACGGGATGATGCTGCTCAGCGAAGCCAGCCAGGTGGTCATGAGCTGGTTCCGGAAAAATGTTGATAATACCCTGTTCAAGGAACTATATAAACTGCTGGAAAACGAACTGCCTCGGCCCGACCTGGATAAACTGATTAAAAATTTCCGGACAAGCTATAATCTCCAGACGCGGGAACAGGAAGAAGAGAATGGGGAATCCGAGTACCTGATCAGGGAATTACTTGTGGTCTGGCTGAACAACAATAATCCGGCTCTGCAGGATTTTTCCCTCCTGTTCCGGGATACTCCCTTGCATAAGAGAACATCTTATCAGCAGGTCATCGAAATCCTGGAACGCTTGCTTTACAGATGGCAGTTACCCCACTGGAAGGACAGTGGCAACCTGTTCAAACTGCTCCATAAACCTGCCCAGTTATTCCCCACCTCCATCCCGGATCAGATTGAATATATCATCCATAACTGGGGATGGATGCTGGGGGATTTCCTCAAAAAACTTCTCCTGGCTCGAGACCTGTTTCAGGAAGAAGCAAAAATGGGATTACCCGGTCCCGGTCCGACCCAGATTTACCACTTCGGTGATCTGGAGGAATACCGTCGTTTCAGCGAAGATTCTGCCTGGATGCCACGTCTGGTTCTGATCGCGAAAAGCACTTATGTCTGGCTGGATCAGCTAAGCAAGAAGTATGATTTTGCAGTCCGCAGACTTGATGAAATCCCGGATGCAGAACTGGAACTGCTTGCATCCCGCGGTTTCACCGGTATCTGGCTGATCGGTATCTGGGAAAGGAGCAAGACCTCCCGTAAAATAAAGCATATCATGGGTGATGGTGAAGCCATGGCATCCGCCTATTCTCTTATCGATTACCGGGTATCTGCCGAATTAGGTGGTGAAGCAGCCATGGATAATTTGCAGAGAAGAGCCTGGAGATATGGTCTCCGGATTGCCTGCGATATGGTCCCCAATCATACCGGTCTGGATTCGGACTGGATAGTTGAGCATCCAGATTGGTTCCTGCAATCCGATCATCCTCCTTATCCCTCTTACAGCTTTCAGGGGCAAAACCTCTCGGAACGTCCCGAGGTCGATATCTATCTGGAAGATCACTATTATAACAGAAGCGATGCTGCGGTGGTCTTCAAATTACATGAACACTGGAATCATCGCACCAGATATATCTACCATGGTAATGACGGTACTGGCATGCCCTGGAATGATACAGCACAGCTGAATTTTCTCCTGCCTGAGATGCGGGAAGCCATCATTCAGAAAATCCTATCAATTGCCCTCAGATTCCCCATTATTCGTTTCGATGCTGCCATGACCCTGGCCAAACGTCACATTCAGCGATTATGGTTTCCACCTCCGGGACAGGGTGGCGATATTCCCAGCCGCTCCCGGTACAGTCTTGACAACGAGGAATTCAATAAGCTGATCCCCCAGGAATTCTGGCGAGAAGTGGTGGACAGAGTAGCCACAGAAGCACCGGACACACTTCTGCTGGCGGAAGCTTTCTGGATGATGGAAGGTTATTTTGTCCGCACGCTGGGTATGCACCGCGTTTATAACAGCGCTTTTATGAACATGCTCAAAAATGAGGAAAATGCCAAATACCGTCAATCCATCTTCAATATTATTGAATTCGATCCGGAAATATTGAAGCGCTTCGTCAATTTCATGAGCAATCCCGATGAAGATACAGCCATAGTTCAATTTGGCAACGACGACAAATATTTCGGGGTATGTATAATGATGGTCACCATGCCGGGCTTACCCATGTTCGGTCATGGTCAGATTGAGGGTTTCCAGGAAAGATACGGAATGGAATTTGCCAAAGCCCGATGGCAGGAAAAAGAAGATTATCCTCTCGTCCAGAGGCATGAGCGGGAGGTCTTTCCCCTGCTGAGAAAACGTTACCTGTTCTCGGAAGTGGAACACTTTCTCCTCTTTGATTTTTTCACGGAGAACGGTCAGCTCAACGAAAATGTCTTTGCCTATACCAACCAATATCAGGATCAGTATTCTCTGGTCATTTATCATAACAAATATGAACATACCCGGGGCTGGATCAGGGAAGCAAACGCTGTCAGCACCAAAGATGATACCAGAAAATGGGTCAGGATTTCCCTGGGTGAAACTCTGCAATTACCGAAAGCGAGTAAATTCTATCTTATCTTCCGCGAGGTGATATCAGGCCTGGAATATATCCGGAATTGTGCTGAAATATGGCAGCATGGTCTATTCCAGGATCTGGAAGCATTCAAATATGCTGTCTTAATTGATTTCATTACTGTTCAGGATCCTGATGGCACCTATCAGAAACTGGCAGAATACCTCCAGGGTGGAGGGGTGGAGAATCTGGAAACAGCCCGACAACGCCTTCAGATGAGTCCGTTGATAGATAAGTTCTCCAGTTTGTGTACCAGGGAAATCATGACCTTACTAACTGTGGATTTCTGTAAAGATCCTCTGGAATATAATGCCCGTTTCCGCCAGGAGATGCTGATCAGAATAAAAGATCTTCTGGAAAGCTTCCAGGAACTGACAGGGATTGTAATCACAGTTGAGAAAATAAGCCTGAACATGGTCGACGATATCGCAAAAGCTTACCGTATACCTCTCTCCACAGAAACTCCTCTTAATAAAACGATCCTGATCTTCTATTTGCTCATCAGAAATATATGGGATCTTGAGAGTACCCGGAGACAGCCGCAAGCAGTCATTGATTTTCTGGAGAAATATTTTCTGCTGGATCCCATGATGGAAAGAATCAACCTTATTGCACCTGAAATCAGCAGGGAGGATTTGAAACTGCTTTTACATATCTGCCACCTCTTTCCTGATTTCCGCCAGGTGAAGAAAAATCCTGCCGCTCTGCTGCAGAATAACACAGTCAAACAGTTGCTTCGGGTTAATACCTTTGATGATATTACCTGGTTCAACCGGGAAAATTTTCTGCTGTTATTTCATCTTCTTCCCAAAGTGAACGAGATCTCACTGCTGGACACTGCCCCGGTTACTGAGAAGAAAATTGCGGGTGTGATCAAGGAAATAGAAGATTTCTACAGCAGAATTATTCATCACGGTGAACAGAGTGCATATAAATTCGATATTTTGGTCAGCAAACTGAACAAATACTTTGCGCCTAAGGAGAAATAACTCAAGGAATGTAACAAAAAGGAGATTATCATGGCTGTAAAACCTTTATCTGAGGAGAAACTGAAATATTATGAACAACTGCTGCTTAAAGAAAAGGAAAAAACTCTCAAAATGATTACCAACATAACCGATAAGATCAAGAAAGGGAACAAGGACAGTTCGGGAGACCTCTCCTCTTATTCAATTCATCAGGCAGATCATGGCTCCGATACAGCGAATCTGGAAACGGAAGTTTATTTTCTGGAAGAGGAACAAAAGAAGATATTGCTGATTAATCAAGCACTGGGTAGAATTTATGATAAATCCTATGGTATCTGCCAGATTACCGGGGAATATATTTCCGAAAAACGCCTGCAGGCTATTCCCTGGGCAACTTTCAGCATTGGTGCCAGAGAAGATGAGGATAACAGAAAGAAAAAAAAGAAGTAGCGGTGTACTGGCACACCTTTTTCTCAAACTTATCACTTGCCTGCCTGTAATCCTTTATCTCTTTATTTCCTCCTGCTCTTCTCCCAGGCAACCGCAACTCATCATTGCCAGTATACCACCTCAGGAGTACTTTCTGGAGAGAATAGCCGGAAGAGAATTCAATATCCACACCCTGTTGCCTGCAGAAGCCAATCCCAAAACCTACAGATTAACCGCTGCAGACTATGAAAAATGCAGGGGGGCAGCGATTTTTTTCCGGACGGGACTCCCCTACGAAACCAGAATCATAACAAGCCTGCAGGAGATGAATCCAGGGCTGAAGATAGTTAACTGTCAGCAGGGGATAGATACCCGTTTTACTGATACCTTTCATCGGGTCGTATCATCTTATCTGGGACGCAGGATCCTTACTTACAGTGAAATCAACCCAGCCGGCAGCAACAACAAATTTTACCGGGAACCCGATCCTTATACACAGGTTTTTGACCCCTACACCTGGCTCAGCCCGGCTCTGGCAAAGACTTATGTCGAAAACATCTGCCAGGCTCTGCAGGAACTCATCCCGGCCCGAACCCCTTATTTCTCCAATAATTTACAGACTCTGCAACAAGAACTGGACTCTCTTGGAATATATATTCAGAATAGATTGAATAATCTACCGAATCGCAAATTTCTTATCTATCACCCCGCCTGGGGATATTTTGCCGATGAATTCAAACTGCTGCAGATTCCTATCGAGATCCTGGGAAAATCACCTGGATTGAAAACCATAAATGATATTATTCACTTCTCCCAGCAGGAAAAGTTGAAAGTTATCTTTATCCAGGATGGTTTCAGCAGGAATGAGGCAGAGGCTATTGCGGAAATCTTACGGGCAAAGGTAATAACATTGCAGCCCTTTGCCAGGGATTATCCAGGAAATATCATCAACACAGCGGACATTATGGCAGAAGAACTTCAAGACCAGAAATAAACAATCAATTCGCTGCTGTCGCTCATTTTAAAAACTAATACCGATCATACCATTCTTCCATGAAATCAGCCAGTTCTTCCCGGTGAGGAGAGTAACCCTTCCTCACATAAAATCCTGAGGTGAATACTCCTAAAACAAGGCACTGCAGAAGTTCCATACCCGTTATTCTGCCCAGGCAGAATCCTGCATTGAAATTATCTCCCGCCCCTGTTGTAAGTACAGGCTCCGGTGTATAGGGTCCGGGAAGCCAGAATTGTTGCTCCCTGTCGGCAGCAGCAGCACCGTCAACTGGATGAATAACCACGTTGTCTATCCTGAGTTCCTTTCTCAACAGGGCTGCCCGATGCGATAATATTTCCTCTTCTATCGCCAGGATGCCGGCAATAATATCTGATTCCCTCTTATTCATACCCAGAATAACCTCAGTCGCCCCGGCAAAATCACTGATCCTGGCAAGAACATTCCTGATGTCTTCCCTGGTTCTTTTCTGCGGATCTGCCAGATCGAAGAATACCAGAGGCGCATATCTGCTTTCTCTCATTAGTTCCAGGAATCCTGCCATTATGGATTCCAGGCCAGGTAACATTGTCCAGTTCGTGAAAACAACCAGCCGGGAATTCTTTATCATTTCCCCTATCTCGGATATTTCGATCGTACGCGTTAATTCTTCCCAGTTGATATCCGCCAGACTGGCCATCTTTCCCAGCATCAGTTTTCCATCCCTGAATTCCAGGGCATCAGTGAACCCCGGTTGTGATAAAGATACCGTCCTTCTCACTGCCTGGCAGAACTGCGAGAACACAGGATGACAATAGGGTTTACCCAGGGCTCCGATATAGTCGACCTCCACACCCAGCTGCACCAGAGCATTCGCCATTATGGGACCGTTACCTCCCAGTTTTATCTGCCTGGGCACCAGCTCCAGGTTTGCACTCAGACCTGCGGCTCCCGCTATTCTTTTGGCAAACTCATTTATTGTCTCTATACGGCTGAATTCTCTGCTGCTGGTTCTTTCCCTGACCACATGGTTGATCTCATCCACGAAACCGTCAAAACCCACCAGCGCCCGCAGGGGGACAAAATCTTCCCTCATTCTGGGAATACAGGTCAATACAATATCTCTGAAATCCATTAGCACCTCTCGCAAAAGAATAAATCATTTTTAAAAGTTATTTTTAGGCAAGAAAATAATTGCGATCCCGATAACATATTACACCTGAACCGTGGTGTCCCTGTTTTTTTTATCAGGCACTCCCCTGTGATCCCTGTGGAATTTGTTGAAAAAACTGTTGTCAGAAATCCAATTATTATAAAAGGGTATTCAGGAATCATGCAGAAAATAACAGCAGCTCTCATGGAAAAGGAGAATTAGAATATGATGATCCCCCGCAGCAGTGGTATTCTACTTCATATAACATCTCTCGCTGGCAATTATGGAATAGGCACTCTGGGAGAGTGTTCCAGGGAATTTATCGATTTCTTGCATAAAGCAGGACAGAAAGTATGGCAGATATTACCTACCGGACCAACCGGATATGGCGATTCCCCCTACCAGACATTCTCGGCTTTCGCCGGTAATCCCCTTCTTCTGGATCTCATGCAATTCTGCGAGGAAGGCCTGCTCTCCAGAAAAGACACAATGCCCTTATATGATGCCGAAAGGACAAAGGTCGACTATGGCCAGTTATTACCCCTGAAATATGCCCTGCTCCATAAAGCCTGGTTGAAGTTCAAGCCCGATGAGCTGTTTCACGACTTCTGCCAACGGGAATCCTTCTGGCTGGATGACTTCTCGCTTTTCATGGCCATCAAGAATCATTTCCAGGGAGCAAGCTGGCTGAACTGGAATGATGACATCCGTCTGCGTCAAACTGAAGCTCTCGACCTTTATCGGAAACGATTGGCGGGTGAAATAGAGTATCATAAGTTCCTCCAGTATAAATTCTCTTCTCAATGGCAAACGCTCAAGGACTATGCGGCAGAGAATTCCCTGCTTATCATGGGAGACCTGCCCATTTTCATAGCTCAGGACAGCGCGGATGCCTGGTCCCATCCTGATTTATTCCTTTTTGATGACAACCGCAGACCCACTCTGGTAGCAGGAGTTCCACCGGATTTCTTCAGTGCGACCGGTCAACTGTGGGGGAATCCTCTTTATGACTGGAAAGCCATGGAAGAAGATGACTTTGACTGGTGGATCGACAGAATCCGCACCATGTTAGCCATGGTCGACCTGATTCGTATCGACCATTTTCGGGGATTTGCCGGATACTGGGCTGTTCCAGCTGGAGCTGCTACGGCAGAACCGGGAAGCTGGAAATCCGCACCAGGAGAAAAATTTTTCACTAAGCTTAAAAGTACTCTGGGTGATCTGCCCATAATTGCTGAGGATCTGGGAGTCATAACTCCCGATGTGGTCAAATTAAGAGATGATTTCCATCTGCCCGGAATGAAAATACTGCAGTTCGCTTTTGGCAATGGTCTTGAAAATCCTTTTCTACCCCATAATTATAACGAGAACTGTGTTGCCTACACCGGTACGCATGATAATGACACCCTGCAGGGTTGGTTCGAGAAAATACCGGAAGCGGAGAGAGCGTTTGTCCGGGAATATCTGCATCATAAAGGAAATGATATCTGCTGGGCTATGATTTCGGCTGCCTGGTCATCACCGGCTTTTCTGGCGATTGCTCCCATGCAGGATTTTCTATGTCTGGGCAGTTGGGCTCGGATGAACACACCCGGTCAACCCGCTGGCAACTGGCAGTGGAAAATGAAAAAGGGCCAGCTTTCAGGTAAACTGACCGCAAAGATACACTCGTTGAACCGGGGTTCGAACCGCTAATTGATTATCCTTTATCCTTGTCAGAATAAGTGATGTTCTGTTCTGTCCTGGGATCAAAGAAATGAAACATATCGTTCTTTATGGAAAGTTTTATCCGCTGCCCGGGTTTGAAATCTTCCCTTACATCGAGCCTGATCAAAAATCGCATCAGGTTCAGGGTACAATATAAAATAATCTCGTTACCCATGGGTTCTATCACTTCCACCTGAGGTTTGATCTCACCGTCGGCTTTCAGCTGAAAATTTTCCGGTCTTATTCCCAGAATAACTTCCTTGTCTTTATACTGCCTCATTTTCTCTGCCTTATTCTCCTGGATTCTGATCCTCATACCTTCAGAATGGAAGTATAATCCCTTCTCCTCCATAATTTTTCCCGGGATGAAATTCATGGCAGGACTGCCAATGAATCCTGCTACAAAGATATTACGCGGGAAGTCGTACAGGTTGAGCGGGGTATCGACCTGCTGGATAATGCCGTCATGAAGAACCGTTATGCGGTCACCCATGGTCATGGCTTCCACCTGGTCGTGAGTAACATATACTATGGTAGTATCGAGCCGTTTATGCAACTTGCTGATCTCTGCCCGCATCTGTACGCGCAGTTTTGCATCCAGGTTGGAAAGGGGTTCATCGAACAGGAAAACCTTGGGATGACGCACTATCGCCCTACCCACAGCCACTCTCTGACGCTGTCCGCCGGAAAGCTGCTTGGGTTTTCGGTCCAGGAGTTCTGAAATACCCAGAATCTCGGCAGCTTCGTCCACTCTTTTTTTGATCTCACTCTTGGCAAACTTGCGTAACCTTAAGCCGTAGGAAAGATTATCGTAAACTGTCATATGGGGATAAAGGGCATAATTCTGGAAGACCATGGCAATATCCCGGTCCTTGGGCTGTACATTGTTCACCACCCTGTCACCGATCAGAATCTCACCGGAAGT
>JAFGRJ010000010.1 GCA_016935235.1 Candidatus Cloacimonadota bacterium | reverse complement strand
ATGCGGGTAAGCATCCTTAAACCAATCCTGTGGATCAACAGCCAGAGTTTCCATGCCGTCACTATGTTTTCTCTTATACTGGGGAAGCACACAGATGATGCCGAATCTGCCCAGGGCAAGGAATTCGTTGATTACACTGGAAGTGTCACTGATCAGGGTATCTGCCAGATATAGATAGGGATAAATATCATATACCTCTTCCGGTATCAGATGAACGCATTTGTTCTTTCGGACGAGCTTTTCAAAAAAGCGGTGGTGGGAGTGGGGGGCGTATTTTCCCCGCCAGCTATAAGGGTGAAGTTTGATGATCAGGTTATAATGAGGGATTAAATCGAAAATTTTCTTCCCGATGAACTTTATACAGCTTGGTTTATAGGATGGTGCAAAAAGCACGGTGTTGTGATGGGGGTTCAGTTGTAATTTTTCCAGCAGCAGATCATTGTTGAAATGATTATCCCAGAAGAGAGGATCAAGTTTGGGAGAACCAGTGACATGGAAATCAGCCTTGTCCTGCCATCCCAGTTTCTTGATATAATCAAACCAGAATTGCCCCTCCAGGAATACCTGGTATCTGTAACCGCTTTGTTTTATGATATTTCTAATCCGGGAGGTTTTAATGCCAACACCGTGGTCAAGGCTGATCCGGAGTACATTGCCAAAGGCAGCGGGATTGTTCAGGGCATCTCCGCTGATAACAAGGTCAAATCCCTGGGTGTTATCGGTAAGTTTGAATCCCTGTTCCGTTAATTCCTCGGTTAATTGAGGTCTTTCCGAGATCAGCCAGAAACCGAGGACCCTTTTCTGGTTTTTACCAAGGTGGAATCTGATATCATAATCGCTGTCTCTGGACAATTCCCTGTAGAAGGGTAATAATGAGCCGAGATGATATACCATTTCCACTTCGAATAAAACCTTGATCACAGTTCCCGTTCTCCTTTTGGATTATTCTTAAGGATCATGACAAGTGATGAAATCAGGATAAAAGATAAAAATCGATGTCTTTGTGTCTACACTTTTTTGTGTTATGTCAATCAAGACTTGACATTAATCTGACAGGAATTTTTCATACTGCTGTCAGGTACAGTCAGATTCCGCTGCTGCGATCCAGCAGGTTAATGGAATCGGTTGAATTTTATGGTCCCGGGAAATAATTATTGAGGATAAAAAAGATGAAAAAAGTATATGTTGGCATGAGTGCCGATATCATACATCCTGGTCATTTGAATATCATCAGCAAGGCGAGGGTACTGGGGGAAGTGATAGTGGGGCTGTTGACTGATAAGGCCATAGCGAGTTACAAGAGATTGCCCTTTCTCAGTTACAATCAGCGTAAGATCATCGTGGAAAATATAAAAGGGGTGACAAGGGTGATCCCGCAGTATACACTTGATTATATCCCCAACCTGAGGAAAATAAAACCCGATTACGTAGTACACGGAGACGACTGGAAAACCGGGGTACAGCGGGAGATCAGGGACAGAGTGATCGCTACTCTCTCCGAGTGGGGTGGAGAACTGATCGAGCCGCGTTATACTCCCGGAATATCCTCTACCAAGCTGAATATAGGTTTAAAAGAGATCGGGACAACACCTGGAATAAGGTTGAAAAGGTTGAGGAGATTACTGGCGGCGAAGGATATTATCAGAATAATCGAAGCCCATAATGGCTTGACCGGTCTTATTGCAGAGAATGTAAAAGTAGTAAAAGGTAATATGAACAAGGAATTCGACGGGATGTGGCTGAGCAGCCTTACCGATTCTACTGCCAAGGGTAGGCCGGACATAGGATACGTCGATCTAACCTCCAGAATGAGCACGATCGATAATATCCTGGAAGTTACTACCAAACCGATCATCTATGACGGAGATTCCGGAGGTCTTCTCGAACATTTCGAGCTTATGGTCAGGACCCTGGAAAGCAGAGGTATATCAGCGGTCATCATCGAAGACAAGATCGGTTTGAAGAGAAATTCCCTTTTCGGAACTGACGTGGAACAAACTCAGGATACCATCGAGAATTTCTCACGCAAGATCAAAGCCGGCAAGCAGTCCCAGGTTACTGATGATTTCATGATAATAGCCAGGATCGAAAGTCTGATACTGAAAACAGGTATGAAGGACGCTCTGCAGAGAGCCAAAGCCTATATTGAAGCAGGTGCGGACGGTATTATGATCCACAGCAAGGAAAAAAAACCGGATGAAGTCCTGGAATTCTGTGCCCATTATAAGAAATTCAATCAGAAAGTGCCGCTGGTGGCAGTTCCCAGCACTTATAATACCATCACAGAAAAGGAGCTCAAGAAAGCAGGAGTGAGGATAGTTATTTATGCCAATCAATTATTACGCAGTGCTTATCCCGCGATGCTGAAGGCAGCTACCCTGATCCTGGAAAATGAAAGAGCTTATGAATGCGAGAAGATAGCTATTCCAATCAAGGAAATAATAACTCTAATACCATAGGGGGATGATAGGAATGGAACCCCGGAAGTTTGTTGATTTTCTTGCCAGTTCAGGTTTTTCGCCTTATGTAGGTGTACCCTGCTCGGTTTTTACCAACCTCCTTAATTATCTACGGGATATATCTCAGGAGCAGAGTTATGTATGTTCATCGGAAGGTGAAGCGATGGGCATGGCGGGGGGATTTGCCCTTTCCGGAAAAATACCTGTTGTCTATATGCAGAATGATGGTTATGGCAATGCTGTGAATCCATTGTCCTCACTGCAGCTCCTTTACCGGCTGCCTGCTCTGTTGCTGATTTCCTGGAGAGCTGAACCCGGTAGAAAAGATGCACCTCAACACAGGATAATGGGTGAAACGATTCTGGAACTGCTTGAAATTTTCCGGATACCCTATGACATTATAACAGCAGAAAATCTGGAGAATAGTATTCAAAAAGCCAAAGACCACTGTGTCAAGAAAGAATTACCCTATGCCTTTATAATCAGGAGGGGATTTTTCGCTGAATATAACAGACAGGCACGAGGGATAAGTGCAGATCTGCATCAGCGCATGGATTACCTGGAAATTCTGGAGGGCAGGATAAATGAAAAAGATATCCTGCTGGGTGCGACGGGTTTTTCCGGCAGGGAGTTATACCAGTCCATTAACCATCGCGGGAAATTCTACATGATGGGATCAATGGGCTGCCTGGCTTCCCTGGGTCTGGCACTGGCGATTGAGAACCAGCACCGCAACATCTTCGTTCTGGACGGTGATGGAGCGCTTTTGATGAAAATGGGAACTTTATCTACCATCGGATATCATCAGCCAGCAAATTTAATCCATATCTGTTTCGATAATTGCCAGTACGAATCAACCGGTGGACAATGCACAACATCTTTGCACACCGATTTCGGAGCAATCGCCCGAGCCTGTGGATATAAGTTTATCTCTGTGATTGATACACCTGATGTTTTCGACTCAGTTATGGGTAATATTGAGAAGCTGGTAAAACCCTGCTTTCTGCATATCAGGGTAAAACCTGGCACTATTTCCGGTTTGACCAGACCGGAGGATTCTCCTGAGTTGATGAGGGATAATCTCAGAAATTTCCTGAAATCTGAACTGGATTGATTATCTCACGGATAAGATGAGCGCAAGGAGGATGCGGAGCACCTAAGGATGTGGACCTATATAAATCCGGTAAGATTGATATCTGCAGAGGATTATGTTCAGGAGATCGAGAGAATTAATAAGGATTCATTCCCTGCTAAAACCCTGATCTTCTGCTATAAGTGGTTTACCAGTGATGCCTCTATCGGTAAACTCAGGAGTTTTCTTCCGGATTGCAGGATTTATGATGATATCGAAGAAAATCCTTCCCTATCCAGCCTGCAGAAAGCAGTTCTCGTTAATGTTGAGTATCAGCCTGATCATATTATAGCCATTGGAGGCGGTTCTGTAATTGATACCGCCAAAGTTGTTAGAATCGCACTCTATCGCAATTCCAGAAATGTGCTTGATCTCTTTCCCCCAGCTAAGAAAGTAAGGAATAAACCGTACTTTACTGCTGTTCCCACAACTCATGGAACTGGCAGCGAGGTAACTATGTGGGCGACTGTCTGGGATAATGAAAACAGGAAAAAATATTCCTTATCTGATCCGGAGAACTATCCTGATACAGCAATCTATGATGTCGCGCTGCTTCAAAGTCTTCCTCTCTCCGTTGCTATAATTTCGACCCTGGATGCCCTATCCCATGCTTTTGAGGCGTTATGGAATAAGAATGACAATCCTGTTTCGGATAGCTATGCCTATAAGGCAATAGAATTAATATTCTATAATCTGGCAGGATTGCATGAAAATACGGATATAGGGATACGGGAGAAATTGCTGCTGGCCTCAATGTATGCCGGCCTCGCCTTTTCCAATACCAGAACGGCTGCTGCTCATTCCATCAGCTATCCCTTATCCATGTTATATAACATACCCCATGGGATAGCCTGTTCTATTACCCTTTATCCATTACTGAGAATCAATCAGGTCAGAATACCGGGCAAAATTGCGCAAGTGTTGCAGCTGACGAAAATGAAAAGCATCGCTGCATTCTGGGAAAAAATAAATCACATGGTATCAGATAAAATGCCTTTTCAGCTGCAGGAATACGGGATAAGGGAAGCTGATCTGAATCGCCTGGCGGAACTTTCCTTCACCAGAGAAAGGATGGACAATAATATTGTCGAACTTGATAAAGATGACGTCCTCAGGATATTAAAGGCTGTATACTGATCTCTCCTCCCTGGATTTTTAAGGTCACCTGAAAAAAATTATTCTCTCAACCATCGCCTGATTTGATATTTACGCCAGGGGTTGATAAATCTCCGGGTCGGTCTGAATCCAGTCTTTTTTAAATTCAGTAGCTGCTCTATGAGATTGCGACTTATATTTCCATTAAGGTAAGGATTTATATCCTGAATATGGGTTCTGCGCTGAGGGGAGAATTCAGCGGGGAAGGTTAGGGAACGATCAATGGCTTTTCTCAGATCTCCCGTATTTTCGACGTTTATACCCTTGTCCTTTCTGTCCCGGGCCCGGAAGGTAACAACCGGTTTATCCAGTACCATGAACTCATAGACAACCGATGAGGTGTCGGATATTAGCAGATCTGCCATGTGCAGATACGGGGTTATGTCATTATTGGTTATAAGTTTCATGCGATTGTTGAGGATGCGGTTCAGCCTGTCTTGCAGAAAGTCAGAAGTAAGATCGTGAAGTTTGATGAACCAGAACTCGCCTGTTGAGATCAACTTCGGGAGAGCAGGAATAAGATAGGGTAGAGAAGAAAGACCTGGGCTGAAAGTGGGAGCATAGAGGATTATTTTTTTTCCCCTGGGGAGTGCGAAACGGTCCCGTAGTTCTTGTGTATGATAACGGAGAATGTAATCGATCTTAGGCCATCCCGTTTCAATGACCAGCTGCTTTCTCCCGGATGCGATGGAATCCCGGAACACTCTGGTCACAGCAGGTCCTGAGGTGCAGTAAACGTCAAAATAAGGTCTTATTTTATAATGGGATGATTTTTCGATACCGATGCCATGGAATATCTCAACTTTAATTCCGGGAAGTCGATAGTCCAGATAGTTTCCGGGAACCAGCACAAAATCAGGATTAAAGGCGATTGCCTGGTTGGAATCCGTGAAAACAGGAAGATCATCTGACAAGGGCAGGATGTTACGGAGAGTTGCTGCCAGAGAATTTTTAACCTGAAAAGCCTGTTCGTGTTCCGTATCTCTGAGGTACTTGCTGACTGGTTGGATAACAGGCAACGAATAGGACTGGGAAAGAAAAAACAGAAACTTCATGATACGGAGTTATCTTTGAATTGCAGATTATATAAAGTCTCGTACCTGGTGCAGGTGTTGAGCAGTTCCTGATGAGTACCTGTTCCTATGATTCTGCCTTTATCAATCACAACTATCTTGTCAGACGACAGAACTGTGGATAATCTGTGAGCGATAACGAAGACGGTTCTATTACGGGTGGCCTGTTCGATGGCTTTCTGTACTTTCTGTTCTGCTTCCGTGTCCAGGGCACTGGTGGCTTCATCAAAGATGAGGATGGGCGGATCACCGACAATAGCACGGGCTATACACAGACGCTGGCGTTGGCCCCCGGAGAGGTTGGAACCGCGGATATCCAGCATTTCATCGTATTTCAGGGGCAATTTTTCGATGAACTCATCGGCATAGGCTATCTGAGCTGCTTTTTCGATATCCTGGCGGGTGATTTCCTTTAATGTACCATAAGCTATGTTATTGGCTATGGTGTCAGTGAAGAGAATTGAGTCCTGAGTTACAGTACCGAACAATGACCTCAGGTCTGCCAGTTTGATATTTCCGATCTCGATGCCATCTATCAGAATTTCACCGCTTTTCGTGTCATACATACGAGGCAGCAGGTTTACCAGAGTGGTCTTGCCTGCCCCGCTGCTGCCCACCAGAGCTATTTTCTGACCTTTCTCCACTTGCATACTGATATCTTTGAGCACCGTTTTATTCTTTTTGTATTCAAAACTGACCTGACGGAATTCAATACTGGACGTGAAATCTTTTTTGGCAATGGCGTCGGGATCATCGAGTTTTTCCAGTTCCCGATTCAGGATCACAGATATACGGTCCAGTGAAACCAGCGCCTTTCGAATATCAGCGTAAGCCCTGGTAAGGTTTTTTGTTGGATGCAGCATGGAGAAAATAGCCAGCAGGAAGGTAATGAACTGACCATAGGAGAAACTACTGCCAGGTGCAAGTACCTCTTTGCCCCCTATCATCAGGACCATTATTCCCATCAAGGTGCTGTTTATCTCGGAGAGTGGTATATTGATGGAGGAATACAGGAGGGATTTGCGCCAGTAATTGAAGTATTTGGTGTTTATGGTCTTGAATTTCTTCAATTCGTGTTTTTCCCGGACAAAAGCCTTTACAATGGGCATACTGGATAGGATTTCTTCCACATTGGAGAACATATTGGAAGATTCATTCTGCATGCGACGGGAATACTTCTTGATCTTGCGCCCCATGAATCCAAGAATGTAACTGAATACTGGTAGCAGAACAAGACTGATGAGAAATAAGCGGGGATTCATCAAAAGGGCAATTATGGTATGGACCAGGAGAAGAATCAGATCCTGCATGGCGCTGAAGGCAGAACCGATGAAGAGGTTGCTTACGATCTTGACATCGGATTCCATGCGGACCATGGAATCACCCACCTTATTCTTGCCGTAAAAGCTCAGAGTCTGAAAAAGATACTTGCGGAAGATCATCTCCCGGACAGTTTTTACCATTTTACCACGGAGATTGGCAAACATCACTTTGTCTCCGTAGTAAAATATATTCTTGAAAAGGACCAATAGAATGATGGTGATACTTATTACCCAGAGCAGAAGGATAGGATCGGTAACTGACAGGATAT
>JAFGRJ010000063.1 GCA_016935235.1 Candidatus Cloacimonadota bacterium | reverse complement strand
TGGGAAGGACTGAACTGGGCAAAGATCTACCTTGGTTATAATCTACTGCAATCATTGATTTACAGCCTGCAGCAGGAACAACGGGGTATTTATTATCAGTTGGGATTTAAAGGAGATGTCAGTCGGTTTCTTACCTACGAGATCAAAGCAGATCGCATTGAATATCGGGATTTACCGGGTGATAACGAAATGGATGACAAATACTGGCTGATCAATTGCGATCTGACCCTGAATCCCTGGAACACCCTGGCTCTGAGCACCGGGGTACGCTACAATGATTATCAGCAGCACGACATCAGATATCATACTGGTTTTTACTGCAATCTGCGCTGGCAGATTACCAATATGGACATCTTCACCGGTTTTCGCACTTCCCGTAACCAGATAAGGGAAAATTCAATGGTGGAATTTGAATATTTCTACTGGAAACTATCTTACACCTTTTAAAGCTTTTCCTGATAATCACTCCTTATTAATCAGAAAAAAAATTTGACACTGAACCACCTATTGAAAAAAGTCCCCGCAAATCATCCTTTATAATATAAGGGAGACTTGTAGCTATGCTGAAGAACAAGAACACGATCGACGAGATCATCAGCAGATTTGCTGGTAAAAAGGGATCCCTGATTCCTCTTTTGCAGGAAATCCAGAATCTGGAAAAATATCTGTCCAAGGAGACAATGCGTTACCTTTCCGAGAAGACAGGGATCAAACTGGCTCAAATCTATGGTGTGGCTACATTTTATACAATGTTCCGTTTAAAACCTCAGGGTAAACATATAATCCGGGTATGTAAGGGTACTGCCTGTCATGTTTCCAATGCAGATTCCATTCTCACCGCTATCCGCACCAGCCTGAAGTTAACTGAGGAAAAAGATACTACCGACAACGGATTATTCACCCTCATGGTAGTAGCCTGCCTTGGTTGCTGCAGCCTTTCCCCGGTTATCATGATCGACAGTAATACACATGGTAAGCTCACCTCAGAAAAGGTCGAACAGATTTTAAAGAAATATAATTAAGGGGGACGAACTTGAGCTTAACCATAAAAGTCGGTTTAGCCAGTTGTGGTCTGGCTGCCGGAGCCGGTGACGTTTATAATGCCATTGCCAGATATCTTAAGAACAATAAACTGCAGGCTCACCTCAAGCAAACTGCCTGCATCGGGATGTGCTTCGCCGAACCTCTGATGGAATTATCACATTCCGGGAAGAACACAATTACCTACGGTCGTGTATTACCTGAAGAAGTTGGTTCTCTTATCGAGGCATACCAGTCCGGTAATCCAAAAACCGACAATATTATCCTCGCCGATGAGATCCCTGGCTCAGAAAATGATAACTTAAAGAATCAGATTCGGATAGCTTTACGGAATTGTGGCATCATTGATCCGGAATCCCTGGAGGATTATCTGGACAGAAATGGATACAGAGCTCTGGAAAAAGCCCTCAGAAAAATGAGCCGGGAAGAAGTTATCAGTGAAATCAAGAATTCCGGTCTGCGGGGGCGTGGCGGAGCTGGATTCCCCACCGGGTTGAAATGGGAATTCGCCTACATGAGTAAAGACAAGAAAAAATATGTTGTCTGCAATGCTGATGAAGGCGATCCGGGAGCCTTCATGGACCGCAGCGTGCTGGAAGGCGATCCTCACAGCATCCTGGAAGGAATGGCTATCTGTGCTTATGCCATTGGTTCCGATGAAGGATATATATACTGCCGGGCAGAATATCCTCTGGCTATCAAACGACTCAACATAGCCATAAAACAGGCTAATGATGCCGGCTACCTGGGACGCAACATCCATGGTTCCATTTTCTCGTTCCGTATCCATATTAAAGAGGGTGCAGGAGCCTTTGTCTGCGGTGAAGAAACAGCCTTGATGGCATCAATTGAAGGTCAGCGCGGGATGCCCCGCATCAGACCCCCCTTTCCAGCTCAATCGGGGCTCTGGGGTCATCCTACCAATATCAACAACGTGGAGACTTTTGCCAATGTGTCCTGGATCATGCTGGAAGGATCGGGAGCTTATTCCCGGTTTGGAACGGAGAAAAGCAAGGGGACCAAGGTATTTGCTCTGGCAGGGAAAATCAAGAACAGTGGCCTTATTGAGGTGCCAATGGGTATGACCCTACGTGACGTAATTTATAAAGTGGGTAATGGCATGCTAACGGATAAACCTTTCAAGGGCGTTCAACTGGGCGGTCCTTCTGGTGGCTGCTTACCTGAATCCCTGCTGGATACGCCCGTAGATTATGATTCGATTAATAAAACAGGTGCAATCATGGGATCCGGTGGTATGGTCGTAATGGATAGCGGGACCTGTATGGTTGATGTGGCAAGATTTTTCCTCGATTTCACACAAAAAGAGTCCTGTGGAAAATGTACCTTCTGCCGCATTGGCACCAAACGAATGCTGGAAATCCTGACCAGGATAACCCGGGGGGAAGGTGAGTTAGAAGATCTGGATAAACTGGAGGAACTGGCAGTTAATGTCATCAAGGGTTCCCTGTGTGGTCTGGGTCAAACAGCTCCGAACCCAGTTCTTACAACCCTGCGTTATTTCCGGGAGGAATATATTTCTCATATCGTAGAAAAAAAATGTCCCGCTGGAGTCTGCAAAGCACTCATTAAATACGAGATAGATCCCGAAAAATGCGTGGGGTGTACGGTTTGCACCCATAAATGCCCCATGGCATGTATCACAGGAGAACGCAAACAGATCCATAAGATCGATCAGGAAAAATGCATCAAATGCGGGGCCTGTTATGAAGCCTGTAAATTTGCCGCTATAATTAAATCATAAAGGAAAAGCGGTATGATAAATTTTAAAATCAATGGGAAAAAATTCCAGTCCGATCCCGGAAAAACCATTTTAGAAGTGGCTGAGGAAAATGGCATTAAAATCCCCACTCTGTGCCATGATAAGGAATTAAAACCCTTCGGCTCCTGCTGGATCTGTGCTGTGCAGGTCAAATCCCGCAAAGGTTTCGTCACCGCATGCGGTACTGAAGTTCTGGAAGGTATGGAAATTACCACTACTTCCGAAGAAATCCATCGTGCCAGGAAAATGGCTCTGGAACTCCTGCTTTCTGATCATTATGCCGACTGTGAAGCACCGTGCCGAGTTGCCTGTCCTGATAAGGTCGATGTACAGGCTTATGTTTCACTCATTGCTAATGGTCAATATCACGAAGCTGTCAAAGTCATAAAGGAAAATCTACCCCTCCCTCTTTCCATAGGTAGAGTTTGTCCTGCGTTCTGCGAGCAGGAATGCAGGCGTACCATTGTGGAGGAACCTGTCGCCATCAGACAGCTCAAGCGTTTTGCTGCTGATTTTGATCTTAACGATTCCTGGTCCTACATTCCGGAAAGGGAAGCCGATAAAGGCAAGAAGATCGCTGTCGTGGGGGGTGGTCCTTCCGGATTGACCTGCGGATACTATCTGTCCAACCGGGGTTACGATGTCACTGTTTTTGAAGCAGCCGCAAAAGCGGGGGGCTGGTTGCGTTATGGCATTCCAGAATACCGCCTGCCCAAGGAGATTCTTGATAAGGAGATCGAACTTCTGTGTGCCAATGGTATGAAAATAAAGACCGGGATTCTGATAGGCAAGGATATCACCCTGCACCAGTTGAGTAAGGATTATGACGCTCTCTACCTGGCATTGGGCGCCCAGAATGCCGTGCCCATGAGAATCAAGGGCAGTGACCTGAAAGGCTGCTTTCTGGGGGTTGACTTCCTGAAAGATTTTGTTCTTGGTAATAAACCAAAACTGGGCAAGAAAGTTGCAGTGGTTGGCGGAGGTAATACCGCCATTGATTGCGCCAGAACTGCCCGTAGAATGGGAAGTGAAGTCACTATAGTTTATCGCCGTACCCGCCAGGAAATGCCTGCAGAATCCTATGAAGTAGATGCCGCGGAGGAAGAAGGTATAAGATTCCATTTCCTGACCAATCCCGTAGAAAATCTGGGTAAAAAAGGGAGATTGACCTCAGTTAAGATGGAAAAAATGAAACTGGGTGAACCGGATGACAGCGGCAGGAGGAGACCGGAACCAACCGGTGAATTCTTCATTGAAGAATATGATTCCCTGATTGCTGCTATTTCCCAGATACCGGAAGTTGGTTTCGTGACAGCTGTTGAAAATAGAATCGATGGTAAAGAGATCCCTCTCACCCGCTGGTCAACTGCTATAGTCGATGAAAAAAACATGTATCTTGGTTTTGGCAATGTTTTTGCCGGCGGAGATTTCAGGAGGGGTCCTGCTACCGCAATAGAAGCTGTCGCTGATGGTCGGCTTGCTGCAGAAACCATCGCTTCCTTCCTGGAAGACAAATCAATAGAACTGAAACAACCCGAATTTGATGCAAAGAAGGAAAAGAAACTCATTGAGGTGGATCCTGCTCATTTCAGACATTATACCAGGATAAACAGGTTTCGTATGCCGGAGCTGGAACCTGAAATAAGAGCGAAAGATTTTGCTGAAGTGGAACTGGGTTTCACTGAAGTCAGCGCCCGGGCTGAAGCTGACCGCTGTCTGGAATGTGGCTGCCAGGTGAATACCACCTGCAAATTACGTCAGTATGCTACCGCATATGATATCCAGCCCGACCTCTTCCGGGGCACAAAAAACAAACACCCCATTGATCAGACTCACCCCTTCATCCTGAGAGATCCCAACAAATGTATTAAATGCGGACGTTGTGTACGCATCTGCGCCGAAGTCCAGGGTCCTGGTGTACTGGGTTACATTTACCGCGGTTTCCCCAGCTACGTGGCTCCTGAATTTGGTGAGAGCCTCAAGAATACTACCTGCGAATCCTGTGGTAAATGTATCGAGGTTTGCCCTGTCGGTGCTCTACTTCCCCGTAACCTGCATTATAAGCTTAATCCCCATGAAGTAGATAAAATCACCCAGAATTGCGGACTCTGTGGTACTGGCTGTAAAATTGATGTCTACAGGCAAACCGATAAGGTAACCTATATCAATCCCGCTGAAGAACCTGGATTCAACGATCGAAATCTTTGTTTCGCCGGGAAATTCGGCTGGCAGATGCTGGAAGACAAGGACAGGGTTAAAATGCCCTATCTAAGGATCGAGGAGAATCTGGAATCCAAGGAGGGTCCCTGGAGATGTCTGGAAAAGGATCAAGTCAGGCAGATGATCGGAGAAGCACTGGCAAAAGCTTCTACCCGGAGGATCTATATCTCACCGCAGGTAACCTGTGAGGAAATGTTACTGATGCAGACGATTGCAGAAAAAACAGGCACCCAGATCAGTTCCCTATCCTATACCAGAAGCTTCATCGAAGATCTTCACAATACCAGTATCAGCCAGAAAACCTACGCAGATCTGGAACAGGCTGAAGTCATCTTCATCGTGGGAAAAATCAGCCATACCCTGAAAATCTTGGCAAGGACGCAGCAGCGTCAGGGAAAGAAGCTCGTACTTCTGACCAATGAGAAGAAGGAATTCAACAGCTTTGCTGATGAGCTTTTCGATGAAGACCAGGTCACAGATACCATGGATAGAATTCTGGAATACTATTATGATGAAAATGACGGGGAAGATACCGAAAGGGAGGATAGGCCTGAACCAATTGAACTGGAACTTCCCAAGAAAACTCTTTTCCTTTACTGCAGAGAGTATCTTTCCGAGGAAGCTGTCTGGGATATCTGGCTGTTAGCATCCCTGGTCTGTGATTTTTCCGAGGGTTCCGGTGTGCTGGCTACTTCGGAATACAACAACCTCAAGGGCTTGCAACATCTGGGGATCAAACCCGGGAAACCGGAAAAAAGTGATTTCATCATCCTGTACGGAGAACACCCCTGTGAAGATCAAAGAAAAATGCTCAAGAACAGCCACTTTATCCTTTCCATAAATACTCATCTTGAAGAGAGCGACCCCGGACATGTAATTCTGCCCTTACCATCCTACCTTGAGATCGAAGGCACGGCTTTGGCCAATGATGAAAGGATGATATACTTTCACAATCCCAAGAAATCAATTCTATTCCAGGAACTACTGAGCCTGTTCCTTGAATTGGGACTAATTACACCGAGTCAGGCAAATCCATCCTACTGGTTGCAGAAAACAAGAGAAATTCTATCTGCTCCTTATCACAAAAAGGAAATGAATGATCAACAGCTCTACGAATATCTTAATTCCGTGGAAGATATTTCTTTCCAAATCCCCAAGATAACCTGTATTGAGAAAAAAAGGGTTGATGCTCTTAAAAAACTTACCAAGCATTAAAACAGATACATCATGGCAGCTGTGAACCAGATTGATATATGAAGTGGATCGGAGCTCATGTGAGCAGCGCCGGAGGTGTTGAGAATGCTCCCCTCAATGCCGCTCTCATAAAAGCTACAGCTTTTGCTTTCTTTACCAAAAATCAGAAACAATGGCAGTCCAAACCACTATCGGCCGTAAATATTGACAAGTTCAAGCAGAACTGCAGGCAGCATGATTTACTGCCCGGTCATATTCTTCCCCACGATAGTTATCTGATAAATCTGGGACATCCGGACGCTGATAAACTGCAGATGTCGCGGCATGCTTTTCTGGTTGAGATGCAACGCTGTCAGCAGCTGGGTTTGCTCTATCTGAACTTTCATCCTGGTAGCTCCCTCGGTTTAACCTCAGAAGAAAAATGCTTGGAAACTGTGGCAGATTCAATCAATTACTCAATATCCCGCACCGCGGGAGTGAACGCAGTCATCGAAAACACTGCCGGACAGGGCAACTGTGTTGGTTACAGTTTTAATCATCTGAAAAGGATTATAGATCTTGTTGAAAATAAAACCAGAATTGGCATCTGTCTTGATACCTGTCATCTCTTTGCTGCTGGCTACGACCTGAGATCATTGAAGGATTACGAACGGACTATGAATGAATTTGATCATATCGTGGGTTTTTCCTATCTTAAGGGACTTCATCTCAATGATGCCCGTGCTGAACTGGGCAGCAGAATAGACCGCCATGCATCTCTGGGAGAAGGTAAACTGGGCTGGTCAACCTTTCGGAGGATCGTTAATGATTACCGCTTCGAGGAATTACCGCTCATTTTGGAGACACCTGCTCCGGAAAAATGGGAGAAAGAGATAAGCATGCTGTATTCCATGATCCACAATACAGATATCTGAAACATCACATAAAAAAACCGGCAGCTGATTTCAACTGCCGGCAACCGCATCAATTTTTCAATTAACCTGCAGAACGTCATTGATCACTTTGATAAAGGATTCCTTGGGTAAAGCACCCATAGCCATCTGTGGCTTTCCTTCCAGTGGTATGAAAAGAATGGAAGGAATACTGCGAATACCAAAAGCTTCCGCCAATTCATGTTCCTGTTCGGTATCCATTTTGTAAACTTTCAATTTTCCATCATATTCCCTGGAAATCTCTTCCAGAACCGGGGCTACTATACGGCAAGGTCCGCACCAGTCCGCATAAAAATCGATAATACTCGGAATTTCTCCCTTATAGTTCCAATCCTTCTGTTTCTCATAATCAAAAATCTTTTCCTTAAAAGTCTCTTTGTTTAGTAATTCCATATCTCCATCCTTTTTTCTGATAAGATAAAACAGAATTTAATAATGACAAACATTTAATAGTATTAAAATTATTAATATTGATAGTAGATAAAATACTTGTCAGATTTTCTTATCTTTGTTTTATAAAATTCTAATTGCAATATAAATAATTAAGAAGAGAAGATAAGGGGGTAAAGAATGGGATTCTATGATAAAGCGATTGAGTTGGAAAAACAGGCACAGGAATATTACAGAAAATTATGCGACCAATGTGCAGATAATGAAGGTCTAAGAAATATATTGAAAATACTGTCCGGTGATCATCGCCATCATGAAAGGATCCTGAACGAAATGAAAGATGGTGCCTGCCAGGAAAAACCTGGATCGGATTCCTATCCCAGGGTGGTGAATATTTTCCGGGAAATAAAAAGGAAAAAGCAGGATTTTCAATGTGATATGGATCTGCTGCAATTATACAAAGAAGGTCTGGAATTCACCCGGGAAAAACTCAATTTTTATGAGAATGCTTTGGAACAATTAACCTGTGAGAAGGATAAGAACCTGCTAAAACAAGTAATAAAAGAGGAACAGAATCAGGTTTATGTACTGGAAGATATTCTCGAAATGGTGCGACGCCCTGACACATGGGTGGAAAATGCTGAATTCTATCATTTCGAGGATTATTAATCCATTCCCATGAAGCCTGTTTATCTTGATTATAATGCCACTACGCCACTGGATCCGGAAGTGGCTGCAGCTATGCGACCTTATCTGGAAGATTGTTACGGAAATCCTTCCAGCAGCCACTGGTATGGTATTCAAGCCAGGAAAGTTGTCGAGAAAGCCAGACAGCAGGTTTCATCTCTACTGGGTTGTTTCCCGGATGAAATAGTCTTTACCAGTGGGGGTACAGAATCCAATAATTTTGCCCTGAAAGGTGCTGCCTTTGCCCGTAAGGCTCTTGGTAATCATATCATTACCTCAGCCATCGAACATCCTGCAGTAATGGAAGTATGCCATTTTCTGGAAACACAGGGTTTTGCAGTTACCTATCTTCCCGTAAATCAATATGGAATGATTGATCCCGACAGATTGGCTGAAGCTATTCAACCTGAAACTATTCTGATATCTGTGATGCACGCTAACAACGAGGTCGGAACGATTCAACCCATCTGTGAAATTGCTGAAATCATCTCGAAAAAAGACATTCTTTTCCATTCTGATGCCGCCCAAACCGCAGGAAAGATTCCTGTAGATGTAAAAGAACTACGGGTCGATCTCCTTTCCCTGGCTGGACATAAGATTCATGCCCCTAAAGGTATAGGAGCATTGTATATCCGCCGGGGCGTACAGCTGGAAAAATTCATGCACGGAGCAGATCATGAACAGAATCTGCGTGCCGGCACCGAAAATGTTCTGGAAATAGTAGGACTGGGCAAAGCCTGCGAAATTGCCAAGCTTGACCTGGAAAAGAACCAGCTTCATATGAAGGAGATGAGAGACCTGCTGCAATTGGAGCTGGATAAGAGAATAAGCGATCTGAGATTGAACGGTCATCCGGAAAAAAGATTGCCTAATACATTGAGCCTTGGTTTTAAAAACCTGGATGCCAACCTGATGCTAGCTGGATTAACCGATGTAGCAGCATCGGCAGGAGCAGCCTGTCATTCTGGTAAGACCAGTATTTCCGGAGTACTCACCGCGATGAAGGTACCACTACCCTATGCCCTGGGCACGATCAGATTTTCCACCGGTAAATTCACCACCAGGCAGGATATTATAACTGCTGCAGAAAAGGTCAGCGCCGTGGTCAATAGCCTGCGGGGAGAAAAAGAAAAGGTGATTGACCAGAACCTGCAGGAAATAAAACTCACCCAGTTCACATCCGGACTTGGCTGTGCCTGTAAACTGAGACCCCAGGTTCTTGAAATGCTAATATCCGACCTCAGCATCATGACTGATCCCAATATTCTGGTAGGAACAGACACTGCAGATGATGCTGCCGTTTATAAATTAAGCGACAATATAGCTCTGGTGGTTACAGTAGATTTCTTCACACCTGTGATCGATGATCCTTACCGTTTTGGCGCTGTAACTGCCGCCAATGCCCTGAGTGATATTTATGCTATGGGTGCAACCCCGCTTTTTGCCTTGAATATAGTAGCTTTTCCTTCCCAGCGGTTACCTTTTACCGTTCTTAAACAGATTCTTCTGGGAGCACAGGATAAAGCAACAGAAGCTGGGATAAGTATCATTGGCGGTCATACAATCGATGATCAGGAACCAAAATACGGACTGGCAGTGATCGGAAAGGTGCATCCTGATAAAATATTGCGTAACTTCACTGCTCGTCCCGGGGATGTCCTGATCCTGACAAAACCCTTAGGAACAGGAATATATGCCACCGCCCTGAAAAAGGGGCTGACAGAGAACTGGCAGACTGATGTACTTTTTCATACCATGGCTGAATTGAACAAAACAGCTTCTGAAATAATGCTTTCCTTCGATATCAGCGCCTGCACTGATGTTACTGGTTTCGGTCTGCTGGGGCATCTCAGGGAAATGACCAGGAACAGTAAAATGGATGCTGTGCTTAAGATGTCAAAGATACCACTGCTTCCTGAACTCCTGCCCTTCATCACTGCCAATGCCGTGCCGGGAGGAACACTGAACAATTTGGAATTCATTGCCGATACAGTTAGCTGGCATCAGGATATTTCTAAGGCTCAGCAAGTTATATTGTGTGATGCCCAAACTTCCGGTGGATTACTGATAGCAGCAGCTGCAAATGAGCAGCAGGAACTTCTGCAGACTCTTCAGCAAGCAGGTGTGGAACATGCATCTTGTATAGGTAAGTTAACTTCTCCCGGTAAAGGACATATCGAAGTACTTCCTTAAATCGAAAGTTAATTCTAGATATTTAAGTAAAAGCTCATATCAGGAAATATTACGATCAAATCTTATAATATGTCAGGTTATTAAAGATACATTTGCTGTGAACATCTGATAATCTGATAAAAATATAATAAATAAAGGGAAAACATCAATTCACAAAGAAACCTGGCTTCTTGGCAGTTTTTCCATAATTGAAAATTTTACTGTTCTTCAGGTGTCAGGATACACTCTACCGGGCATACCTCTTTGCAGGAACCGCAATCGATACAGTCATCAGGATCTATTAAACGCTTTTCGTTCACTTCAGAAATGCAGCCCACCGGGCAGACTTCTTCACAGGCACCACAATTGATACATGCTTCCTTGTTGATCAGATAAGCCATGACACCTCCCTTGATGAAATAATATTATAATTATAAAGATGACTTTGATTTATTCGTCAATAATTATCTCAATACGTCCACCCTCATGCCCTTTGAGATTCTTCACAAAAGCCAGTATCATGTCCCGTAGAGCATCATGCACGAAAGGTACCATGGGAATTTCCTTTCCAGCTACTGTCAGTTTTAACATCATTTTTCACTCACTCCTATCATTTTATCTTAAACCAATTGTAACTTCCCCTATGTCTGCTCAAATCAACTTGAAAATACTATGGCAACAATAATTTCTTATAATTATCAAGCCTAATTTTTTAAAGCAACTTCGTGCTGTGATCAGGCATGAAAAAATTTGACATTCTCCTCTGAAAAGATTTTGTCAATTCTAAAATATGGTGAATCATTGAACAGGAAAAACCAGGCATCCAGCAGG
>JAFGRJ010000062.1 GCA_016935235.1 Candidatus Cloacimonadota bacterium | reverse complement strand
AGCACAGAAAGCCGGCGTCAATACCCTTGTTTTCAATAACGAGCTTTCTCCCTCCCAGTCGCGCAACATATCCGACCTTACCCATTGCAATGTTGTTGACCGCACGGAATTGATCCTGGCCATATTTGCCCGTCATGCCAGGACAAATCAGGCGAAGCTGCAGGTGGAACTGGCACAACTGGAATACAATTACACGAGATTGAAACACATGTGGAGACATCTATCCCGGATCGAGGGGGGCATTGGTTTCCGTGGTCCCGGGGAAAAGCAGCTGGAAGTAGACCGTCGCGAGATCAGAAAGAAGATCGGGGTGCTGAAGAAGAAACTGGAACAGATAGAGAACACCACGATAATAAAACGGCAGCGCCGGCGCCGGATCACTTCGATAGCCCTGGTGGGATACACCAATGCCGGCAAGTCCACCATATTCAATAAATTGACCCATGAGAGCCGTTTCACTGCCGACCAGCTTTTTGCCACCCTGGATGCCATGACCCGCATGCTGAAGTCTGAGTCCGGCGATCAGGTGGTGCTCACCGATACCATTGGCTTCATCCGCGATCTGCCTCACCGTCTGGTGGCTTCCTTCCATTCCACCCTGATGGAAGTGATCGAGGCAGACTTGATCCTGCACGTGGTTGATATTTCCAATCCCTTTCTCTTCGACCAGATGGATGCAGTGAATAAAGTTCTTGCCGAATTGGACGCAGATAATAAAAATACACTTTACGTATTTAATAAAATCGACCTGGTAAGAAAAAATTTATATGCGTTCCTGAGAAAGAAGATCCTTAATAAGTATCCGGATTCAATCTTCCTGTCCGCCCGGCAGAACACAGGGTTGGACGGGTTGCTGGACAAGATAGATGAATTTCTTCTCAGGTCCAAGAAACCGGTGGTGCTGGAGGTGCCACGGGCTCTGCAGGGACTGATATCCTTCATTCATGACAATACGGAAGTCATCGGGGTGGAGGCAGTGGAGGATCAGGATCTGCAGCGGATGGAAGTGCGGGTACCAAGGCATCTGTATGGTGATATCATCAGGCAGATCGAAGAATATAAATTTAAAGAATATATAAATAAAAAAGATGGAGGAAATTATGATTAGAGATTTCGACCAGATATTATCCGACAATATCAAGGGTATGAAGAGGTCAGCTATCCGAGAGCTGCTCAAGTTGACTCAGGATCCGGAAGTGATATCCTTTGCAGGCGGGCTGCCTGCTCCGGACACATTTCCCGTAGAGGAGTTAAAGAGTGTGGTGATCGAGGTTTTGAATGAGAAAGCCGGCCTGGCTTTGCAGTATGGAGCCACCGAAGGTGATACCAGGTTGCGGGAGCTGCTGGTGGAGCGTTACCGGTCTCACGGCTTCAACATAGACATGGAGAATCTGATCATAACCACAGCTTCGCAACAGGGTCTCGATCTTCTGGCCAAGATATTCATCAATCGCGGGGACAGGGTGATAGTGGGGCTGCCATCCTATCTGGGGGGATTAAGTGCCTTCTTTTCCTATGGAGCCAAACCAGCTGGTATCTGTTTCGACAAGGATGGCATGCGCCCGGACTGCCTGGAAGATACACTGCAGGAGATGAAGAAGAAAGGGGAAAAACCCAAGTTCATCTATACCATTCCCGATTTTCAGAATCCTGCCGGTGTTACCATGCCGGACGAGCGGCGCCAGGATATTCTTGATATAGCCCATAGACATGACCTGCTGATCATAGAGGACAGTCCCTACAAGGAATTGCGTTTTGAGGGCAAGGATCAGCAGAGCCTTTATACCATGGATGGCTCCGGTCAGGTGATCAATCTGGGCACATTTTCCAAGATTTTCGTTCCTGGCTTCCGCATAGGCTGGGTGATAGCAGACAAGAAGATAACGGACAAGTTCGTTATTGCCAAGCAGGCGACCGATCTCTGTACCTCACCCTTTGTGCAGATGATTGCGGCAAAATATATCGAGAAGGGGGTATTCGATCTCAAGCTCAAGGAGATCATCTTCAAATACCGCGAAAAAAGGGATGCCATGATGAAAGCCTTCGAGGAATACATGCCCCCGGGAGTAACCTGGACACGTCCCCAGGGTGGTCTGTTCCTGTTTTTACGATTGCCGGAACACATGGATTCCGAGCAGCTTTTCCTGAAAGCGATAAAGAAGAAGGTAGCCTTTGTGGTCGGGGCGGCTTTTCATTGCGATGGCAGCGGGAAGAATACGATGCGGATCAATTTCTCCTTCATGTCCAAAGAAAAGAATATTGAAGGAGTGAAACGTCTGGCTGAGGTTATCAGGGAAGAATTATAGAACTGTAATGATAGGCACGGAGAGAAGTCTGAGGATTCTCGCGGGTGACATTCCGGGAGGTCTGTTTGTCAGGTGAATATCGGGTAGCTGTTCTGGGTGCAACCGGGGTTGTAGGCCAGGAGATGGTGAAGGTTCTGGAGGAAAGGAATTTTCCGGTGGCTTCCCTGCGTCTGCTGGCGACTGAGCGTTCTGCTGGAAAGGAGCTGGAGTTCAGGGGGGAAGCGGTAAAGATCGAGAAGGCAGGAAGCAGTTCTTTCCGGAACATCGATATTGCCCTGTTCAGTGCCGGCAGTGCAGCCAGCCGGAAGTTTGCTCCGCTGGCAGTAAAGGCTGGTGCCGTGGTCATAGATAACAGCAGTGCCTTCCGGATGGATAATCAGGTGCCCCTGGTGGTGCCCGAGGTTAACAGCCAGGAAATAGCCGGACATAACGGCATCATCGCCAATCCCAACTGTTCCACCATTCAGCTGGTGGTGGTTCTGAAGCCACTGCTGGACAAAGCCGGTTTGCAGAGGGTCATTGTCAGCACTTACCAGTCAGTTTCCGGCACAGGCAAAGATGCAGTGCGGGAACTACAGTCACAGACCGGTGCCCTGCTCCGCCACCGGAAAGCGCATCGCAACATATATCCGCATCAGATAGCTTTCAACATTATCCCGCATATTGGCGATTTTGAAGACAGCGGGTATACTATGGAAGAGATGAAAATGGTCCATGAGACCAGAAAAATCCTTGATATGCCTGATCTGGCCATCACTGCCACCACTGCCCGGGTACCGGTGTTCATCGGTCATACTGAATCTGTCTATGTGGAAACGGTGAGTGTCATTCCCTTGAAAAAGTTGATCTTGCTGCTGTTGAAATCCCCCGGGATCAAACTGGTTGATGATACGGCGAACAATAAATATCCCCTGCCCATCATGACGGAGATTTATGATGAAGTGCTGGTAGGCAGGATCCGCCGGGATCTCAGTATCGAAACCGGTCTGAACATGTGGATCGTAGCCAATAATCTCCGCAAGGGAGCTGCACTCAACGCCGTACAGATTGCCGAGCTGCTCCCGCAGGATAAAGCAGACCGTCCTGAAGAAAAGTAATGAAAATCGTCATTCAGAAGTTTGGCGGCACATCTCTGAGAGAAAATGAAGACCGGCGGATGGCTGCTGCCCATGTGAAGGAGAAGCTGGACCAGGGATTTTATCCCGTGGTGGTAGTTTCCGCTCTGGGTCGGGTGGGGGACCCCTATGCCACCGACAGTCTGTTATCCCTGACGGGCAATGTCCATGATCAGGATACCGGGCGGGAGAGGGATCTTATTTCCAGCTGCGGCGAGGTAATCGCAGCAGTCGTGATGAGCCACGTCCTGCAGGAAGAGGGCATGGCAGCCCTGGCTCTTACCGGAGCTCAGGCGGGGATCATTACAGACAGCAATTTTGGCAACTGCCGGATAAGATCGATCAACCCGGCCAGGATCCTCGATACGCTCGCTAGCGGGAAAGTGCCGGTGGTTGCAGGTTTTCAGGGCATCAGTACCAGCGGCGAGCTGACCACCCTGGGCAGGGGAGGAAGCGATACCACTGCCTGTTATCTTGGCGCTGCCCTGAAAGCTGATAGCATTGAAATCTATACCGATGTGGCAGGTGTGATGACCGGAGACCCCCGGAAAATAAACCAGACCAGGATCATTGATCAACTGAGTTACAGTGAAGTGGTAGAAATGGCTTACCTGGGAGCAAGGGTCATTCATCCCCGGGCTGTGGAAATTGCAGCCGAACACAATATCCCGGTGAAAATACTGCCCAATCAGTCCGGTAAAGACGGGACCATTATCCGTGATTTCCCACAGCAACAACCGATTACAGGTGTAACCAGCAAAGACAGGATCACCTTCGTGAGAATACTGCCCCGGCATGAACTGAGCCGGGAACAGGACCTGCAGGTATTCCAGGCTTTAGCCCGGGCTGATATAAGCCTGGATTTCATCAATATCAGACCGCAGGAAATCAGTTTCATCATAGATCGCTCCTGCCGCGAAGCAGCGGAAACGATCCTGAAAAATAGCGGAGTCATATACCATCTCCAGGATGATTATGTGAAAATTTCCCTGGTGGGAGCCGGCATGACGGGACAACCCGGAGTTCTGGCCAGAATAGTGGAAGTCCTCTATAAGAATAAGATAGACATCTATGAAACCACGGATTCTCATACCACTATTTCCTGCCTGATCAAAGCCGATCAGGAAAAAAAGGCTCTGCAGGTTCTGCATGATACATTAATTGCTCACAAGATTTGAAATTAAATAAAATGGGGGAGGTTCCATGCTGAATCCTAAAAAGAAGGACCTCAGGACAAAGGTCAAGGATGAGGAAGAGAAACATCTTCCCGAAGAAAAGGAACTGATCAAGTTCCTGTCCAATGTAGCCCTTTTCGGCAAGCTCACCAGAAACGAACGCAGAAATCTCGTAAAATATATATATATAAGAAAATTCAAAATCGGCGAGATGATTTTCAAAAAAAATTATCCCAATGTCGTGTTTTACATACTCAAGGAAGGTGAGTTGAAGGTGTTTCTGGAGAAGAATGATGAGGAGCTGGAGCTGAACCGTCTGCATCCCCTTGATTTCTTCGGTGAGATCGGGCTTTTCCTGGATCACAGCCGCACTGCCACGGTGAAAGCAGTGGAGGATTCTGTGCTGCTGGCAATTTCCAAGCGTGACCTGCGGGATTTCATTGCCCGCTTTCCCCGGGCCGGCGTTAAAATTCTCTACAAGATGGGGGAAATACTCTGCAACCATGTGATCAATCTCAACAAGAAGATCAATATCTGAGGGTAATGATATGGAACGCTCCAAGTTAATTCGTTATATTCTGTTCATCTTCAGCATATTGCTCATCGTGGCCGGGATTTTGTTCTACCAGTTCATTCTTTCCTATCTAATCGTTAGTTTCATCATCGCCTATCTCTTCTCTCCTCTGGTGAATTACGCTGAAACCTACCAGATCAGCCGTTCCCTCGCAATCATAACGATCTATCTGGTGATAGCTATTCTGCTGGTTCTGGTCGTTAATCTCATTATTCCTCAACTGATCCAGCAGGCTGAGGATTTCCGGGACACCATCACCCGGCTGCTGGATGAAAACGAGCAGATTGACCTGCATACGGTGGGACTGGGCAAGTTATCGCAGTTCATCGATAATCTGGAGGAAAAGCTGAATATCGAGATAGAGAACACCATCAGTCTCCGGTCTTTTATCAGCAGTGACAAGGTAAACAAACTGCTGGTACGGATTCCATCCATTTTTCAGGGCGTGGTGAGTCTGATAGCCTTCATGATCGTGGTCCCGGTGATCGTCTTTTTCATGCTCAAGGATGAACGCATTTTCATCAGGACGTTATTTTCGAGTATTGGCAACCGCTATTTCGAATTCAGCATTCATCTTTTTGAAAAGATAGAGGAAAGTTTCGGTAAATTTTTCCGTGCCCTCCTGCTGGAAACGCTTCTGGTAGCTGTGATGTCAATTATCGGTCTTCTCATCCTGGGTATTCCCAATGCCATCATCCTGGGCTTGATAGAAGGTCTGGCTAATCCCATCAAGTATTTTGGCCCTTTTATCGGAGCAGTGCCGACCATGCTGGTAATTCTGCTGGGACCCACACCCAATGTATATGTTTTCTACGCAGCCTTGATGTATTTTATCGTGCAGCAGATAGACAGTCTTATTCTCTTCCCCTGGATGGTGGGGAAAAGTATGCGCATGCACCCGCTCTCGGTTCTGCTTACTGTGATCGCGGGTGGTTATGCCTTTGGTATCTGGGGAATGCTTTTCGCCGTTCCAGTGGTTTTCCTGATCAAAACAATTGTGGAAGTCTCTCATAAGAGTCTGAAAGAATTCGAGATAATATAAAGAGGAGGATATTACCTTGCATAGATTGATGATCTTAGGGCTGTTGCTCTTATCAGTACCGCTCCTGGCGGGACATGACGGTTATCTACCCCCCTTACTGGATAATATTGCAGCCCAGAGCAGTGAATATAAGAATTCCGCAGAGCACCAGGTTCTCCGGGACAGCCAGGCGGACCGGGAATTCGCAGTTGGTGATACCATGACCTTCTGGAGCTGGATGCTGAGCGTCATGCCACCACAGTGGATACAGGTTCCTTCCACCTGCCGGGCGGTCGGAGAGCATTGCTATATTTTTGTGGCTGATAATCAGTGGAATATTCACATGGACCAGTCGGATATCGACATAATTTTGCCATACCTGGAAGATCATACCATGAACAGTTACCAGTATGGAGCCATAGAAATGGATATCCAGACCTTTGGTCCCATCCCGGACGAGCTGGACGGAGATCCGCGGCTGATCGTTTTCTATTCGGCACTTGGCTCTTTCATGGGCACAATGTTCGATGGCTATTTCAGTGCTTATAACCAGGTTACGGAGGAAGAGGCGCAGAACATGAATCCGCCCGGTCACAGCAACGAATGCGAGATGATCTACATGACCTGTCACCCACTTAACCCTGTTGATCCCATCAGGATTTCTGTCCTGTCCCATGAACTGGAACATCTCATTCACTGGGGAGGTGATGTGGATGAAATCCTGTGGGTTGATGAGGGATGTGCGGAGCTGGCAATGGTCCTTTTCGGTTTACCTGACCCGATCATTGAATTTCCCAACCAGCCGGACAATTCTCTGATCCTGTGGAATCAGGATTTTGCCGATTATGTGAAAGTAATGCTTTTTTACACTTTTCTCTATGAGCATTACGATAATGGCAGCCTTATCGCGGATATCGTCGCGGAACCGCTCAACAGCATCAGCGGTGTGAGTCAACAACTAACGGAGAATGACATCACCCAGACTTTCGGCGAGATATTCACTGACTGGACGGTTGCCAACATCGTGGATAATACCGAATACGAATCCGGGCGATATGGATATGATATGCTGGACATGCCCTATTTCAGCGCGATCGCAACTCATCTGGTTTATCCTGCTGCCGGAAATGGCACTGTATCATTCTGGGCAGGAGAATATATCCGCTTTTATCCCGATTACTGGGAGGGACAGTTGAATTTCGACCTTATAGCCGAGAATCCTCTCGATATAAGCATTGTCTATTTCTCACCTGGAGAAGTTGAGTACGTTCAGACCTTCTATGACCAGACCGAATTCAGCCAAGCAATTACCGATTTCGACGAGGAGGACTGTTCCCTGGTTACTTTTGTCATATCCAATCCTGATTACGCGACTGTGAATTATACCTATTACGCTGAAACAGAAGGAACAGCTCTGGAAACGAACGAACTGGCGGATCAGGGACATCTGTGTTTGTTCCCGAATCCGGTCAATTTCCGCACCAGTGATCTGCGCCTGCTCCTGTCATCCGGTAGCGGTGATAATCAGAATAACCATCTGGAGATTTACAATCTGAAGGGGCAATTGGTGAAATACTTCGATTTATCGGGACAAACTGCATCAAGCTGGAACGGAAAAGCGGACAATGGCACACAAATTGCCAGCGGTATCTATTACTGCCGGGCTGTAACGGGTAATGAAATCCATTACAGCAGGTTGATCATTCTCAAATAACTGGCAAGGAGTGAAAAAATGAGAAATATCTCGATTATAACTCTCATCATTTTGTTGTCTTTCGTCTTTTTAAGGGCTGCTTATATTACCAACCTGGAAACAGCAGTAACACAGCCAGATGGCACTATATTGCACTGCCTGGCATCCGGTGATGAGTTTTACAACTGGCTGCATGACAATGCCGGTTTCACCATCATCCAGAGTCAGGATGACGGTTATTTCTATTATGCGGTAAGGGACGGAGATCTGCTCAGACCTTCAGAATTCCGGGTAAACCAGATTGATCCGGCTGCTGCAGGCATTGAGCCATTTCTGAAAATTGCCCCGGCTCTTATCCGCCAGAAGGCAGCAGCATATAACAGTCACCTGCGGGAGGATATCAGGCCTGCTACCCTCGGATTACTGAACAATATTGCTGTCTTCATCCGGTTTTCTGACCAGGAGGAATTCGAGCGATCCCGTGCTGCTTATGACTCCCTTTTCAATGATACCAGCCCCGGAACACTTTCCCTGCAGAGTTATTACGATGAGGTCAGTTACGATCAGCTGGAACTGGTAACCTATCACTATCCGGAATGCGAACCCTCAATCAACCTTTCCTACCAGGATGAACATCCGCGTAATTATTTTCTTCCCTATCATCCCATCAATAATCCCATCGGATACAGTTCCTGGAACAAGACGGAACGTGAGCATACACTGCTGGTCAATGCGGTGGAGTTCATTGCCGATCAGGTTCCGCCAGAACTGAACGTAGATTATAACAATGATGGTTACGTGGATAATGTATGTTTCATCATCAGGGGAGTACATTCCGCCTGGGCTGATCTGCTCTGGGCGCATCGCTGGTTTCTATACAGCTATTATGTGGATATCAATGGTTATACTGTTGGAGATTACACTTTCCAGCCGGAGAATCAGGTGAGTGTGCGGATTCTGTCTCATGAAATGTTCCATGCCCTGGGAGCGCCTGATCTTTATCACTATGGTTTCGACGGCATTGCACCGGCAGGGCCCTGGGATATCATGGAATCAGGTTTTGTGCACATGGGTGCTCATATGAAGTATAAATACGGGCAATGGCTGGAGGAAATCCCGGAGATCACCAGCAGCGGTTTCTACACACTGCAACCACTCGCGTCAGGCGAGAACTGCTGCTTCCAGATCCTTTCCCCCTATTCTTACGAGGAATACTTCGTTCTGGAATATCGGCAGCGCGACCCGGGAACTTACGACAGGAATGTACCCGGTTCCGGTCTGCTGGTTTACAGGATCAACAGTTCTCTTTACGGCAATGCCCAGGGACCGCCGGATGAGGTTTACATCTACCGGGTCAATGGTACGGAAAACGAAAACGGATCACTGGTGCAGGCGTACTTCTGCCAGGAGCAGGAGCGCACTGAAATCAATGATTTCACCAATCCATCCTCATTCCTTTCCAGTGGGATGGATGGTGGACTGAACATCAACCAGATCGGCATTGCCGGGGAGGATATTTCTTTCTACGTGGATATGGATCCGCTGTTCATCCCTCCCCTGTGTGTTATCGCGCATCCTGCCGCAGATGTTTTTCTACCCTGTGCCGACCTGCTCATCGAGGTTGCAGCTCAGGATGTCTTCTTCTCAGTTGACAGAGTGGAATTGACAATAGACGGTAATCCTGTAACCGTTTTTTATTCAGAACCTTATTCTTACCTCTGGGAACTCGGCGGTACTGAACTGGGCTCTCATACCATTTCAGCTACCGCATTCAGCACATCCGGGATGAATTCCACGGACATCAACCAGATCACCTTATTCGATCCGGAAGATGATACCTGGCTGATATGGTATACGGATAATCCGGAGTATGCTGAATTCGGTCGTGGCTGCATACCCATAAAAGCTGCCGTCGATTTTGATCTGGGAAGTATTGAATTCTTTGTGAAGAAAGTATCCCTGAACATTGTTCCTGATCCCTACGGAACAGCACCCAACCCCGGGGAGGTTTACTGCGAGATTGTCCGCCTGGATGAAACCGGGATCACCGAGGAAGTCCTGCTGGAAGTGGGTTCCTTCGTAACTCCCATGGAAGGGCGCTATGTCCATGATGTGAACAGCACCACGACCATTTCCGGGAAAATTGCTCTCATAATGGATATCAGCAGTTACCAGAATATGCTGTTCGATGCTCTGGGTGTGAACAGCCACAGCTGGTTGACCGAACCGGACCGACCCTGGGTGGATGCTCTTTCCCGTGGTATTCTGGGCGCAGCTGACATTGCCATCATGATCAGCTCGAATCCGGTTGCCAATGATGATGACTGGGATATCCCCCAGACAGTGACCCTGTACAGAAGTCATCCCAATCCTTTTGTAACTGGAACCGGTAACAGGGATGGGGGAGTGCAGATAGGATTTTATCTACCTTCTGCAGAGAGGATCTCGCTGGACATATATAATGTTAAAGGTCAGAAGGTTATCAGCCTGCTGCCGGTGGACCGTCTGCTGCAGGGGGAATATACTGTTAACTGGAACGGTAAGGATGAACAGGGTAGAACCGTCAGCAGCGGCATCTATTTATACATATTGAGGACGGATTCTGTTCTCTGCAGCCGCAAGATGACACTCATCAGGTAAAGGGATGGGAAGGGATAAATAATGATGCCCAGGAGATTGTACTTATTACTGCTTCTGATCGGAATTTTGTTCAGCGGTTGCCTGAAGGATGGAGTCAGTAAAAAGCAGGATGAGCTGAACAGAAAATACCTCTATCAGTTCAATCAGAATCTGCTCTCCACCATCGAACTGCTGGTAACCTTCAATACAGCTGCCCAGAACATGGGAGAGAGCATCGAGGGTTCCCAGCAATTTTCCGGATTCCTGATGGAAATGACAGTCCAATGCAGTTCTTTGATCGATCTGATCCGGAGTGCGGAGACTCTTGATCCTGCCGAAAGGGAAGGACATATCCAGCTGATAATGTCCAATCTGAGACCACAGGAAATCACTCTGCCGGCCAGGATAGATAAAAAAAGGGACCAGTCCAACCGGCTATATCTTCAATCTGCCAGCGATAATCTGGGCAGGCAATTGGGACTGCTGCTGCGTGATATAACCCGGGAAGAACAGGTCATCATGACAGCGGGAAAGGTCACGGCTGATTATTTCAAGCTGCATTCCCACCATTTTCTTTTTTCACTTCTCCATGATTTTGTTGAACCCAGTGAACTGCTGTCCAGATTCAACCGGGAGTATCTCGTGGAACTGACCAGAGCTATTGAAATGAATATAGTAGCTGCCAATGCTGAAAGAAAGAATCAGAACAGTGAACGTTGAGGGTATCGGGCAGATATCCCTGAAGAAAACGAATCTGAACAGAAATATCAGAATAACTGTTAGGTCAATACAGGATATAACAGTTACTCTACCCGCAACTTTATCCTGGGAGGCAGCCCTTGGTTTTATTGAGAAAAAAAAGGCATGGATTCAGCAAGCCCGGGATAAAATGTTGCTGAAAACTTACCGAATCAGGGAACTGCTAGACTCCAGGGAAATAATAGAGCGACAGGAAAGCCGGGAAATCCTGACCCGGAAAACCCGGGTGATCGCTGATAAGGCAGGTTTCAGTTACAATAAACTCACAATACGCTGTAACCGGAGCCGGTGGGGCAGCTGCTCCGCACGCAACAACATTAGCCTTAACCTTTTTCTGGTCCTGCTCCCCGAACATCTGCAGAATTACGTCATCCTTCATGAACTGCTGCATACGCAGATAAAAAATCACGGGGGGGATTTCTGGAGGATGATGGCTGCCCTGAAGCCGGATTATAAGAAGTGCCGGGCTGAGTTGCAAGACTATCCGCCTGGCTTGATCGCAGGAATGCTGCAAAGATGAAATTCCTTTTCTCCCTTATCGCCTTGCTGCTGGGGGCAGCGCTGGGATATTTGTATTATCGTTACATCGGCTGTTTACATGGTACCTGAGGTTTGCTCTCCCGTGCTTGGTCAAGCATAATTCTGGGAGCGCTGTTGGGATACCTTCTGCTCTCCGCTCCCCTGGAAAAAATCCTGAGCAGAAAAAATCCTCCCGGCAGCAGGAATTATGAGGAGAGGAAAAGTGATCAGGAAAATAACAGTTTCCGATAAACCGGATATACTGGCCATAGCTGCCAGGACATGGGAAGGCGAGGACTATATACCTTTCATCATTGATGAGTGGTTAGAGGACAATAACAGCGAATTTGTCGGTTTATGGGAAGATGGCAAACTGGTTGCTTTCGGACGGATGAAGTTCATTACACCCCACGATATCTGGCTGGAAGGTCTGCGTAAAGATCCGGACAGCGGGGTGAGAGGTGTCGGCAAAAAACTGACTTGTTACTTTTTGACCTTACTGAAAAAAGTACATGATATCCGATCGATCAGATTTACCACGTATTTCGATAATAAAGCATCCATCCATTTTAATGAACAACTTGGCTTCCGAAGATCACAGGTGCTTTCGCTGAAAAACCTGGAATTGAAAAATTATCCTGCTGCCATGCAGGCGAATGAGGATACTTACATCCCGGCCCTGCGGGAGGCAGACGCTTTTATCCGCCACTCCCGTTATTTCCGGAGCACCCTTTCTGCGGATAACCGTGGCTTGCTGTACAAAGGATGGATTGCCTACCCGTACAGCATTACCCTGCTGGAAGACTATTTCAGGAATGACAGGATCATCTGCATCGGGGATAAGAATGATATCAAAGGAATTCTGCTGGCAGATCAGGTCAATTACCCGGATATATACTGGATCAGTCTCCTGGCAGCGGAAAATGATAAATTGCTCATGAGATTGCTCGAGCTGGCCGCGAACAGTGCAAAAACCCATAATAATAACGAAATTCAACTGGTTTTACCCCAGCTTCCCGATGTGAGAAAAATCTGTGCTGATTTTGGCTTTAAAAGCTGGGAAACAGAAAATGATTACCTGCTTTATGAATTTCCTCTGGACAAACTGGCAGTATTATAACAAATATGAGATATCATAAGCAGGGCTGTAAAATGTTGAAATCGTTGGTGTTAAAGAATCGCAGCTACCGCCGTTTTCGTGAAGATCATCCTGTGACAGAGGATGATCTGAAATCTTTTATCGATGTTGCCCGACTTACTCCGTCAGCCATGAACAGGCAGCCTCTGCGTTATATAACCGTCGTCAGCACGGAAGCAAGGGAGAAGCTCTTTCCTCTGCTGCGCTGGGCTGGTTATCTGAAGGACTGGCCAGGACCGGATGCTGGGGAGAGGCCTGCCGCTTATATCATAATGCTGGCTGACCACATCGGTAAATACACCATCTGTGATGCTGGCATAGCTGCCCAGACAATACTGCTGTCTGCCGTGGAACAGGGTCTGGGAGGCTGTATTCTCGGTTCTGTGGACAGGGATAAACTGCGTCAGGCTTTTTCCCTGAGCAGCGCTCTGGATATTCTGCTGGTACTGGCTCTGGGAAAACCCGGAGAAAAGGTTATTATAGAAAGAATGCACCAGGATATCAAATACTGGCGTGACGAGGAGCAGGTACACCATGTGCCCAAATATGATCTTGCAGAGGTCATCATCGCATCATTTTAGGAGCGGATTATGAGAATAACATTTACAATCTGTCTGCTTATTCTTTGCGTAATAACCCTGTGTGCCCGGGAAGTGAATGGGGACACTCTGACCGTGGAGGGTAAAAAGATTCTCAAGGTCTGGGGCACTCATGATGAAAGAGGATATGCCCATGGTTATCTGATGGGACAGCAGATCCGGGAAGTAGCCCTGGAATATTTCCTGGGAGGAGTATTCGGCAATAATCCCTATTATTACGAGGAGACCAGAAATTACTTCCTGGTTCATTTCCTGGTAGAGGAAAAATACCAGACGGAAGTCAGTTCCATGATCACCGGCATGGTCGATGCTGGAGTTGATATTTACAGCGAGGTTCTGGAACGGGATCTGGACGGAACTGATTTATTCATGGCCAACAGCGTGGTGGATTTTGTGGCACTGAACATGTACGTTGACACTTATCAGTTCGGCTGTTCCAGTATGTCCAGCTGGGGGCAGAGCACCGCGAATGATCCCGAATTACAGGGAGAACCTCTCATTACGCGCAACATGGACTGGACGCCGAATCCCGTGGTGTTGGATAATCATCTGCTCATGGTCCAGATACCTGCTGAGGAAAATGAACTGGCCTGGGTAGCCTTCACCTTCTCCGGATTGATCGGAGCCCTTTCCGGCATCAATGAGGCTGGTATTTCAGCTTTCATGAACATGGGTAATATTAATAGCTACGACGATGAAAATCAGCTCCATCCTGTCTTCCTGACCATCCGTAACGGCCTTGAACAATGCGATTACAACAATGACGGTAACAACGATACCTCAGATATTCACGCTGCCGTGGAGGATAAACTACATTTAAGCGCTTCCATAATCCATGCCGTCGATAATGATGATGCATTGATCATCGAATGTAACAATACCAGTGGGACCGTGGTCAGAACGGTAGACCATAATCAGATAATCTGCGGTACAAATCTGGTTGCCACCAATCATTTCCGTTTACTGTACCCTCCAGTATATTGCGACCGTTATCAGCATTTCGCCGATTCTCTCAGTGCTGACAGCTGTATGACCATTGACCGTAGCTGGCAGGTGACAACGGGAGCCGGAGGTGTTTCCCATAATCTGCATACGATTCAGTTCGTTCCAGGCTCCGGTCTGATAAAATGGTCCACCGCCAAACCGGGTCACCCTGCTTATACTTTACCTCCCACTCTTTTCTACCTGCAGGATCTCCTTGTTCCGGGATCAACTACTGGTGATCATCTCATTTCCGGGCAGGAACTTGATATTGTTGTCTGTCCCAATCCTTTTGGTTACAGTACATCTATATCCTTTACCTTACCATCTCCGCAAAGTGTGATTCTGTCTTTATACAATATAAAAGGGCAATTGATACGGGAGCTTGCCGGGAATGATATTCATGATTCAAGGCAGTGTCTGAGCTGGGACGGCAGGGATGCTGCCGGTAATAGAACAGGATCCGGCATTTATCTTTACCGGTTGGAAATACCGGGAAGGTTGGCAACAGGGCGGATTATCAAGATCAATTAAAAAAAAATAAAAAAAAGACTGAGGGGGAGCAATGCATTACAGGTTACTTTCCGAATCGGATATGAAGGCAATAGATGCCTTGAAGAAATATCATGGCGGTCCCGCCGCCATTGTT
>JAFGRJ010000061.1 GCA_016935235.1 Candidatus Cloacimonadota bacterium | reverse complement strand
TGGTACCCCCGAGCCGATTTGAACGGCTGACCTTTTCCTTAGGAGGGAACTGCTCTGTCCTAACTGAGCTACGGGGGCACCCCTCATTGTTGCAGCTAAGGTTTTGCAGTGACCTTTTGCTGTCAAGTAATAGGTTTTCCTGAACCTGCCAGGGAAATTTTCTTAATCTGATTGACAAATATAATCATCATTAACAAATTTCATGTTTGGAGTGAATATGATAAACCTTAAGAAAGTTCGTAAAGATCTGCACCGTATACCGGAACTGGCTTTCGAGGAATTCAATACCCGTGACTATCTACTGCGAGTGCTGAAAAATCTGCCAGATATAAAAGTCCGCACCTTCGATTTTCCTGCTTTACTGGTGGAATATAAAATGAATGATGGTAATTTTCTGCTATTTAGAGCGGATATGGACGGATTGCCGATAACCGAGGAAACAGAATGCGATTTTCGCTCAACACATCCGGGTAAAATGCATGCCTGTGGACATGACATGCATATGAGTATTCTGCTGGGGCTGATAGAACATGTGGTAAAGGGAAGGGTGCAACGTAATATTCTGTTTCTTTTTCAACCGGCAGAAGAAACAGGGGGTGGCGCCAGGCACATACTGGAAGCAGGTATCCTTGATGATTACGATATCAGCGCGGCTTATGCCTTACATGTGAAGGGTGACTACCCGGTTGGCACAGTTGCCTGCCGTCCCGGCAGTTTCTTTGCTAATACGGAAGAAGTTGATGTAACATTCCTCGGGCGCAGTGCACATGTGGCTTTCGCAGAAAAGGGTAAGGATGCAGTCGCGGCTGCCGTTGATTTTTATCAGTTACTGCAGAGGGTAATTCCCGAGAAATTTGAAGATCATTATGCCATACTCTGCAAATTCGGGATTATAAAGGGAGGGACGGTACGTAATGCTGTACCCGCCAAATGTGTTCTGCAGGGAACATTGCGGGCTCTCGAGCTGGAAGATCATCAGATTCTGGAATCTCTGGTCAAGGAAATTGCCTGGCAGGTAGCTGCGGACCACGATCTGGAATGTGAAGTAAAAATTTCAAATTATTACAGGGCTGTCGTCAATGATTCCCAGCTTTATGAGGTATTCAAAAATAAAATCGAGAACTCACCCTATGCATTCAAGACGGCTCCTACCCAGATGGGGGGTGAGGATTTCGGTTTTCTGGCTGATAAATACACCGGATTGTTGTTCCTGCTGGGGGCTGATGGTGGTAATGGTGCCGATCTTCATGCTGCTAATTTTCTACCCGATGAAAACGCCCTTGAGGCAGGTCTTAATATATTAAAAATGTTGATTGAATAAAAGGCAGATAATGAAAGATTTCAAATATCCTTATACCAGAAAGGATGATTTTGTTGAGGACTATCACGGGAAAAAGATACCAGATCCCTATCGCTGGCTGGAAGATGTTTCCTCCAAAGATACTCAGAAATGGATCAAACAGCAGAATAAGATAACTTTTAATTTTATCAGAAGAAATTCGGATGTGGAAATTATCGGGGAACGGTTGCGTGATCTCTGGAATTATGCCCGTTTCTCCACACCGGAAAAACGGCAGAACCGGTATTTCTATTTCAAGAATGACGGTCTTCAGAATCATGAGGTTTTTTTTCTTCAGGAAGGATTAACTGGCCAACCCAGGATGGTCTTGGATCCCAATACCTGGAGCAAGGATGGCACTTCAGCCCTGGAAAATCTGTCTATAAGCGAGGATGGCAGACTTGTGGCTTTCGGTCGGGGCGAAGCTGGCAGCGATTGGCAGAAGATACACATTCTCTCGGTGGATGATAACAGGTTATATCCAGAGGTTCTGGACTGGTGCCGTTTTTCTGCCATTACCTGGAAACATGACAGCAGCGGGTTCTTCTATAACCGATTTCCCGAAAAAGGGAGCGTAGCACCGGAAGACAGAATAAACTATTCCCGGGTTTGCTGGCATTCGCTGGGTTCTTCGCAGTCGGACGACCTTCTTATCTATGAGGATAGAGTTAACAAAGAACTGCTCTTCTATCCTCTGGTCACTTATGATGGTCATTATTTGATACTGCACGTTTTTCATGGAACGGATCCCCGCAATCTTATCTTCTTGCGTCCCGTGGACAGCGCCGCTGATTTCCAGAAATTGATCGGGGAGAAGGAAGCATCTTTTCAATATATATGTAATCAGGGTAAGGTTTTTTATTTTCTGACCGATCATGATGCACCACGATATCGGGTGATAGCCATCGATATCGAAAAACCTGACAGGAAGAACTGGCGGGAGGTCATACCTCAATCGACAGTAAAGATAGAGCAATGTCAGATGGTCAACGGACAACTGGTGGTGGTAGAGCAGAAGGATGTAGCCAATCATATCAAGCTTTATACTCTGGATGGAAAATTCATCAAGGAGATAGACCTGCCGGGGCCAGGTTCCGTAGCCGGTATATTAGCTCATCCCCAGGATACGGAATTTTTCTTCCTGTTTACCTCTTTTCTGTATCCAACATCAATCTTCCGTTATGATTTCGGTTCTACCAGAGTGTCAGTTTTCAAGAAAGCTGAATTCGATTTCGAACCGGACAAATTCGAATCCAAACAGGTTTTTTTCAGTTCCCGGGATGGCACCAGGATTCCCATGTTCATCACTCACAGGAAGGGACTTTCCCTGAATGGCGATAATCCTGTGCTGCTTTATGGATATGGGGGATTCAACATTGATCAGAAACCTCAGTTTTCTACTGCTAATATACTGTGGATGGAGCAGGGAGGTATTTATGCAGTAGCCAATCTGCGGGGAGGAAGCGAGTATGGAGAGGAATGGCATAAAGCCGGGATGCTGGAGAAAAAACAGAATGTATTTGATGACTTCATCGCTGCTGCAGAATGGCTTATTGACGCCAAATATACATCTCCCATCAGACTGGCTATTATTGGCGGAAGTAATGGCGGTCTTCTGGTGGGAGCCTGCCTGGTGCAGCGACCCGACCTTTACGGAGCAGCTGTATGCCGGGTGCCGGTTCTGGATATGTTACGTTTTCATAAATTTACGGTAGGGCGTTACTGGGTACCGGAGTATGGTGATCCTGACAACCCCGAGCATTTCAAATTTATCTATGCTTATTCTCCTCTACATAATGTTAAAAGGAATGCTTACCCAGCCGTACTATTGATGACTGCTGATACTGATGACAGGGTTGCTCCAGCGCATGCTTTCAAGTTCACCGCGGTAATGCAGGAGATGAATTATGGTGAGAATCCTGTTTTGATAAGGGTCGAGCAGAAAGCAGGTCACGGTCATGGCAAACCAATACAGAAAATCATCGATGAAACTGCAGATATTTATGCTTTCTTGTTTAAAATCTTCAATTTGAGCTATGCAAAATAAGTATTTTTTAATTCCCGGGAAAAAATCACAGGGATGAGGTGAAAATTGATAAGACATACCTCACCCCCATCCTTTCCTGAGAGGAGAGGGGATATGAGAAATCCCTTCTCCAGGCTGGTTAAACAGTAATATAGAGACAAAAAGAGAAAGGTTCACGGGGATGAGTTGAAAAATATAATGACTGATTATTTCCTGGAAAGCGAAAGATTGGTGTTACGCCGATTTCATCAAGAGGATCTTGATGAACTCTGTCTTTTGAATAGTGACCCCGAGGTGATGAGATATATAAACGGAGGAATTCCCGAAACTAGAGAAAAAGTTCAGAGATTTCTTCAGTGGTGCATGGATTATTATAAAGATAATCCCGGATTGGGACTTTTCGCGGCGATCGGTAAAGATAACACTGAATTTCTGGGTTGGCTGGGTTTGAAACATCTGGAAAACACTTCCGAGATCGGGATTGGATATCGGCTGCATAAAAGATTCTGGAACAGTGGTTATGCCACGGAAGGATCAAGAAGACTGATTTCTTATGGTTTTAATAGCCTGCAACTCGATCCTATTGTAGCTGTTGCCCTGCCGGATAATAAAGCTTCCCTTAGGGTCATGGAAAAATGCGGTCTGAAATATATTGAGAACAGAGTACATTATAGATATGATTGTGTTTACTATATTATTACCAGAGGGGATTGGGAAAAAGGGAACTGATGAATGTAGTAGCTTTCAATGGCAGTATGCGTAAGGATGGCAATACGGCAATTCTTCTCAGGACGGTATTGCATCAACTGGAGAAGAGAGGTATTGAAACTGAATTGATCCAGTTAGCTGGAGAAAGGATTAGAGGCTGCCAGGCTTGCGGAGAATGTTCCCGTAATCAAAACAAGCATTGTGCCATCACTTATGATTGTGTCAATGAGTGCATCGACAGGATGTTAGTGGCGGATGGCATTATTCTCGGATCACCTGTTTATTTTTCCAATGTTACTGCGGAAATGAAAGCTCTTATCGACCGGGCTGGTTATGTGATCAGAGCCAATGGTGACCTGCTGCAGCGCAAGGTGGGGGCAGCTGTGGTAGCTGTCCGCCGGGCAGGTGCAATTCATGTCTTTAATTCGATGAATCATTTTTTCCTGATCAGTCAGATGATAATTCCCGGCTCCAGCTACTGGAATATCGGCATTGGCAGACAGATCGGGGATGTAGAACATGATCAGGAAGGGCTGAGGACAATGATCAGACTGGGAGAGAACATGGCCTGGTTACTGCATAAGCTAAAGGGGAAATGAAGAAGATTATCATAAGACAATATGATCCAGCCAGGGAGCTGGAATGGCTTGATGTTCATGCTAGTGTGATGGTCGATTCTGCTGCCTGGTGGACCGTACTTCATAAAAAGCCGCGATATGATCAGCCAGTTGTTGATCTGATTGTTCTGCTGGATAATCGGATCGTTGGATTCATTGTAGTGGAAATCAATTCTTCTCTTATTCCCGAGCACAATCCCGCGGGTTTTGTCTGGGAATTCGGTGTTCAGCGGGACCATCGTGGACAGGATATCGGGGCAGAATTGATTCACGAGGCACATAAGATAATGAAAAGAAAGCATAATATCGCTAAAAGTATATGGTATTCCCAGGAACCCCGGGCACAACAGTATTATCGCCGGTTGGGAATGCATGAAGTCGGACAGCATTGGCAGTTCAGCATAGAACCTGATGAAGAGATGAAGAAGCAGTTTAAAAGAGATGGTTTCGACTGCTGGAATCTGCGTGGCTCCTGTGCGGTGGAAGATTTTGACCGAGTTAGCAGCAGATTCAAGATCATCCAGGATGATGATACATTGAAACCGAGACTTTGTATTGGTTTTGAGTATATACCGGCAGATATTAGAGACAGCAGCTGATGAAAGTAATTGTTGATTTTTGGAAGGTACTGAAAAGGTCAACAACCGAGATATTTGAATTTTACCTTTTTGCCCTCGATACCTTTCGCCGTCTGTTGACTTTTTCCCGGCAGAAGCAGATAGGATTCACGGTACTTCTGCGGCAGATTATGTTCACCGGTTATGAAGCTCTTCCCCTCATCAGCTTCCTCGCACTCAGTATTGGCGGTCTTATTATTATCCAGGGATATAATATTCTGGGGACTTTCGGTCAAGGTGATCTGATTTATGTGATCCTTGTCACAGTGGTGATAAGAGAGTTAAGCTCGATCCTCACTGCCCTTATTGTCATTGCCAGATCAGGGACTGCAATTTCAACCGAACTCGGGAACATGGTAACCAACAACGAGATTAATCTCCTGCTCTCCTGCGGTATCTCTCCAGTATCTTATCTGGTTGTTTCCCGGATGGTGGGAGTGGTAGTGGCTCTTTTCACCCTGACAATATATTTCAATCTGGCAGCGGTTTTTGGGGGCTGGCTTTTCTCAGCCCTATTTTCCCCGATAAATTTCCGTTATTTCTTTTCTCAGCTTTTTTCTCAGATGACCATGGCGGATATTCTCATAGGAGTTCTGAAGTCGATATTGTTCGGAATTGGCATTGCCCTTATTTCCTCGTATCAGGGATTGAAAGTTAATATAGCCAGCACTGAAGTTCCCCAACGGACTATCAGGGCAGTTGTTCTGTCCATTGTATTTGTTGTCTTCGCTGATATCATTATCACTGCCCTTTTCTATCTGATCTGAGGAGTCATGATGACGGATTTTCTGGAACTTAGAGAAGTAAACTGGGGAACGGTTGAAGATAAGGTACTCATGGATATCAGCTTTAGCCTTAGTGAGGGCAGGTCAGCGGTGATCTGCGGTTCTCCTGACTCCGGCAAGAGTGTGCTGCTGAAAGTTATTGGCGGTATGTTACCGCCTGATACCGGGCAGGTTTTTTATCGGGGCAGGGAAGTCTATGCAGGTAATGAAGAGGACATTAAAAAGGTCAGGAGGGAAATCGCGTTTGTTTTTCATCAGGGTGTACATCTGGCTAATATTATCCTCAGGGAAAACCTGCTGCTGCCTGTAAAGTATCATTATCCGGATTATAAAAGCCGTCAGTTCAACCAGGAAATCAGTTATTATCTTGATTATTTCAATCTGGGAAATATACTTGAACACAGACCTGCCGAGGTTCCAGAAATCAGGCGGAAATTACTTAATTTTATACGGGCATTCATCATGAAACCAAGGCTGATCCTTGTTGATGAACCCTTATTTAATCTTGACCTGCGCAGTCAGAAGATGGTGATCACGAAGTTAAAGGAGTTTCGGCAGCAAGGGACATCATTTCTGCTGGCCACTAATTCGGGAGACGTCATGAAAGCCATGGCAGATGAGCTTATCGTGATGTCTGATGGTAGAATAGAAAAAATAATTAATGTGAGGGAATCAGGAATCCCTGTACGCATTGGGGATCTGGAGTTCAGTGACCTGGTGGGAGTTGAAGATGAAATTTAAATTCAGACACACTGATAAAATCGTGGGGATCTTCTTCTTTTCAGCTGTACTGGTGCTGGTGCTCAGTTTTGTGATCATAGCCTTGTCCCAGAAGATGCTGGAAAAAAAATACGATTTTCATACTATTTTTCCGGATGCAGTGGGTCTTTCACCTTCCACTGTGCTTAAGTTCCGCGGATTCGAGATCGGTAAGGTTAAATCTTATGTGTTGAATGATGATAATCTCATTGAAACTGAGATTATCATTTATGAAGATTACCGAAACAAGATAGTGGCTAATTCCGCCATCAATAAATCCAGCAATCCCATCACCGGCAAGAGCAGTCTAGAATTTCTACAGGGGGCTGATCCGGAGCAGGTTCTACCTGAGGGCAGTTTCATTCCTTCTCTGAACATGCCGGAAGGTCAACGGCTTCTGGAAGCTGGATTGATCGAGAAAAAGGGAGATGCCATCTCATCTATTCTGGACAATGTTGACCAGATGCTCTATAATCTCAATAGGGATGAGAATGCTGACCAGGGATCAATATTCCGCATGATCTATAATCTGGCTAATGCCTCCGAGAAACTGGATCTTAATATGGGTGAGTTGAACCAGTTGCTGGTCCTGCTCAATTCAGACCTGAAGGAATCCATGCATAATCTTGATCTGACGCTGCATAATGCCAGTATCATGCTGGAGAACTACAGCCAGCCTGAGGGCTTACTGGCACGGATGATAGATCCTGAGGGAGATCAACTGCTGCAGCCTCTGGGCAATTCATTGCGGCAATTGGAGGAGAATCTGGGGGAACTGGAGAAACTACTGGAATTCATCGGCAGTCAGGCACCGGAGATAGCGGAAATATTGATTGAGGGCAAGAATTCCCTGCAGACTGCTCAGAACACCCTGGAAGGTATCAACAATAACCCCTTTATCCGTGGCGGTATCGGCAAAGAATCGCCTTTGCCGGGCAGTTCCGGCAGGACAAGGGAAAAGGATATCCAGCCATGAGAAAATATCTGACTCCCCTTATCATCCTGATCATTATCGGCTGTTCTTCCCTGCCCAAAAAGAGGATTCCCGATACAGGTCTGGAAGCAACCCGTTACCTGAAATCTGCCGGTAATGCCGAGATGCATCTGGAATATCGCCGGGCTCTACTGTTGTATGAAAAATCCTACAATGCCTATACCAGTGTAGATGATATTCCAGGTAAGGTAACTGCCGGGCTTGGTATGGCCAGGATCAGTTATTTTCTGGAGAATGAGGATGAACATGATTTCTGGCTGGGGAAAATTACAGCACTTGTAAACAACAACAGATCTGATCTTATACCACTGCTGACACTTCATCATATCAGGATAGGTTATGACAAGATGGATTATGACAGTGTACTTGATCTTACTGTTGCTTTTAAAACAGATAATGACGAATGGGTCTGGGAAGCTACCTGCTTCCGGGCTCTGGCTCTGCTGAGAACCGGATCCCCTGCTGCCAGTGAGAAAGATAACCTGATAAGGGCTCTTCCTTCCCTGGAAAAAAGATTCCGGAAGAACAAACTACAGCAACTGGAGCTTTATCCCTTTCTGCTTTATACCCTGGGGTATATTTTTACTACCGACTATGATTGGTCGGAAGCCATATCTTATTTTTCCCGGGCTCGGTTGGGTGACCAGGAAATTGATAATGCCATAGGTGTGGCGGACGACCTTTACGCCCTGGCCCGTTGTTATGAATTAACCGGTTCTCTGTTACAGGCTGGTGACCATTATAATCGGGCAGCAGAAATTTATTGCCTGCTGGGAGCGGAGCGGAGCTGCCAGGAATGCAAGCAGAAGGTCGCAGAACTGAATCGATAAAAAAAGGGTAGCCAGTTAGACTACCCTGAGATATTAATGAATATTAAAATCAAAGTTTCAGGTCATCATCATCGATCTCGATATCCTCCAGGTCTTCATCTTCGTCTTTTCCCTGCATCCAGTCTGGACAGAATATCAGATCTTCAGTAGCATCCCAGCCATCCACGTTCTCCAGACCAAATCTCTGCAATATATCTTCTTCCCAGAGGGAATATCTTACTTTATCACCTTTCACATCGTAAACCAGTACAGGTTTGTGATATTTACGGAGATTGTAGGCGGTATCGGTCAGATCAAAGAATTCCTTGATCCTCTCTTTATCCCTTTCCGCTTTCATCATCTTGAACTCCTTGTTCAGGCCAGATTAATTGTTGACCTATTTACAATGCCTTATTTACTCGTCCATAAAATTTTCAAAAGCAGTGATGTCAAATAAAATGAAAAAATATTTAATGGTTATCTTGTTCCTGCTTCCCGTGCTGCAGAGTGGAGCTTATGAATTGCAACCCGGAGATTTTCTACACTCAGCTGATTACCAGTTATACTGTTCCTGGCTGAACAAAGGAGGGTTCAAGGCTGATAATCCCGTATCATTCGGCAGGGATAAGATTGAACAGACCTTCAGAAGTTCCTCGGGTCAGGAAATCAAGGTGTTCATGCCCTGGC
>JAFGRJ010000060.1 GCA_016935235.1 Candidatus Cloacimonadota bacterium | reverse complement strand
CCTCCCCTTTATATGACTTTCAGGAAGGTTCAGCATGATAGATGAGAAAAAACTGGCCATGATCTACAGGGAGAATGCCAGGAGGGTTACTTCCAATCTGGGAGACTATGCCTGTCGGGATAATGAGGCAACAAGGTTGTCGCCTGAGCCCCATGATCTGCTGCGTTCTGCTTTTGCAATTGATCGGGATCGCATCCTATACAGCGGTGCCTATCGCCGCAACCAGGGTAAAACCCAGGTATTCGCTTTCACCAACCTCTTCGATGAGGAAATGACCAATCGCAGCCTGCATACCACCTATGTGGCTCAGACAGCCAGGAGAATAGGACTTAACCTGAGATTGAATCAGGATCTGATTGAGGCAATAGCTCTGGCGCACGACCTGGGGCATACACCCTTCGGTCATGATGGTGAAGCCGCTCTCAATCGCTGCTGTCTGCAATATGGTATTGGCGAATTTCATCATAATATTCAGAGTCTGCATATTGTGGATAATATATCATCCCGCGGTGAAGGGCTTGATCTTACTTTTCAGGTAAGGGATGGTATCATATCCCACGATGGTGAAGTCCATGAACAGAAACTTTTTCCGCAGAGAGGCAAGGTTGAAGCGGATATTACCAGTTACATCAATTCGAGGAAAAGAGGGGATAAGATGGAATGGTTACCCGCCACCCTGGAGGGTTGTGTGGTTCGTATAGCTGATACCATAGCCTATATTGGGCAGGATATTGAAGATGCTATCAGATACCGTATCCTGAAGGCTGATGAACTGCCCCGGGATTGCCGGGAATATCTGGGCAATTCCAATGGGAAAGTGGTAGATACGCTGATCAGGAGTGTTATAGTGAGCAGTTTCGAACAGGATTTTATTGCCTTTGATCAGGAAACTTCCTATTATTTACATAAATTGAAGAAATTCAATTATGAGCGCATATATACCAATGAAAATGTTAAAAAATTCAAGAAAATTGTGGACAGAAGCATGAAACTGATTTTTGAACAGTACCTGGAAGATCTGGAGAAGGAATACAGGGATTCCATGATCTTTACCCAGTTTCTGGATCGCAAGAATGAAAAGTATTTATCAGGTTTTTCCAATGCGGAAAAGGTGCGGGATTTCATCTCGACCATGACAGACAGGTATTTTGACGAGGAGATACAGAAATATTTTCTCCCCGGCGGGAATTATTAAAACACCATAAAGGAAAGATTTATGGAAAAGATCGATTTTATCAGGGATACCGAAGCTCTTTTATCCAGGATTAAAGCTCTCCGGAGGTTACTTTGACACTGTCGGACTGCGCAAGGAGATAGAAAAGCTGCAGGCATATACTAACAGGAAGGATTTCTGGAATGATCAGAGGAATGCCCAGCAGGTTACAAAAGAAATAAACAGGCTCAATTTGAAACTGGAGCAGGATCAGCAACTGGCAGCGGTTGCAGATGAGCTGGAAACTTATAAAATACTACTGGACGAGGAGTTCAATCAGGAGCTTTTTCAGGAAGGCATTACAGCGTTGGTTAAGCATCAGGCTTATCTGGATGAAATTGAGATCCTGTTTCTCCTGAATCAGGTTAATGACAGGAATGATGCAATTCTTACCATACATCCCGGTGCCGGAGGCACAGAATCTCAGGACTGGGCGGAAATGCTCCTGAGGATGTATAACCGCTGGGCCGAGAATCAGGGATTCGACTTTACAATTATCGATTATCTTCCCGGTGATGAAGCAGGACTGAAAAGTGTCACGGTAGAGGTCATGGGGGAATTTTCTTTTGGTCTGCTGAAATGTGAAATCGGCATTCACCGGCTGGTAAGGATATCACCCTTCAATGCTCAGGGTAAAAGACAGACTTCCTTCGCGTCCGTCTTCGTATATCCCATGATTGAAGATGATATAGAGGTTGACTTAAATCCCAAGGATCTTAAGGTAGATACCTTTCGAGCCAGCGGAGCGGGGGGACAGCATGTGAATACGACCGATTCTGCAGTAAGAATTACTCACCTGCCCACCAACATTATCGTTCAGTGCCAGAATGAGAGGTCACAGATCAAGAACAGGGAAACAGCCATGAAGGTCCTCAGGTCTAGACTCTACCAGTATTACGAGGAACAGAAGGAAAGGGAAAAACAGAAACTGGAGAACACCAAAACTGAAATTGGCTGGGGTAATCAGATCAGATCTTATGTCTTTCATCCTTACCAGATGGTCAAAGATCATCGTACCGATCATGAGACTGGTAATACCAATGCTGTGATGGATGGTGATCTCAATGATTTCATCTATGCCTATCTGCGTCAGCTTGCTGGTCAGTAATAGGAAGAGGACATGGATTATAAGGAATTGATACTCAAGCTGGATCAAACGGCGCTTCCCCGTCATGTTGCTGTTATCATGGATGGCAATGGAAGATGGGCGCGTCTGCACAGGATGCAGCGACTGAAGGGTCACAAGAAAGGTGTGGAAGCAGTACGGAAATTAGTGGAAGTATCTGTGGAAGTCGGTATTAAATATCTCACTATCTATGCCTTTTCGACTGAAAACTGGCGACGCAGTAAACTTGAAGTAAATTATCTGCTGAAACTGATCATGGATTCTCTGGTCAATGAAATAGAAGAATTGGATCGTAATGGCGTTAATATAAGGTTTATTGGCAGCAGGAAAGAGCTTTCGGATTCATATAACCACAGGGTAATTGATGTCTGCCGGAAAAGCTGGCACAATGATAGATTGTATCTGAATGTAGCCATGAATTATGGGGGTAGAAGAGAAATACTGGAGGCTGTACAGGCGATATGTCAGGATGCCCAGGCTGGGAAAATTGATCTTTCAATGCTGAGCGATGAGATTATGAACGATTACCTATATACTGCTGGTATGCCTGATCCTGATCTGATCATTCGAACCAGCGGTGAATTGAGGTTATCCAACTTTCTGGTCTGGCAGAGCGCCTATTCCGAATACTGGTTCACAGAAATCCTGTGGCCTGATTTTGATAAAGCTGAATTCATCAGGGCACTGCTAGATTATCAAAATCGGGAACGCCGTTTTGGAGCTCGTTGGAAGGGATAGAAGATGAACTTATTGAAAAGGGTTCTGCTGGCATTTATCTGCATTCCTTTCATTCTGATTATCTTCTATCATGGTGGGATCAGCCTCTTATCCTTACTGGGGTTGATCGTATTCGTCAGCGGGCAGGAGCTGCGCGAATTATTTCTGAGAAAGGGGATTGACCTTCCTCTCATGATTCTTCCGCTTAACCTGATGGTATATGCAGGGTATATATTCTGGGGTCTATCCGGCTTCATGGCTGGCATGTTGCTGATTGTCATATTGCTTTTGGGCAGGGACCTGTTCCGGAACAGAATTGATGGAGCACTGTCCAGGGCTGCTCACGGTGTTTTTTTGACCATCTATACTGTGCTTTTTTTGTCATCACTCTATTTCATCCGGGAACTCCCATCGGGACGCTGGCTGGTAATATCCTTGTTGATATTGATCTGGATCACTGATACTTTTGCATATTTTATCGGTGCTACCCTGGGCAGAAAGAAGATGTTGCTGGCAGCCAGTCCTAAAAAATCCCTGGCTGGTTTCCTGGGGGGTTTTATCGGCTCTTTTATAGGTGCATGTTTTCTTTCTTCACTGTTTGATTTTCCATGGCCTGTAACATTGGGCTTGATTGTGGCAACCAGTATGATAGGTCAATTAGGAGATCTGATGGAATCTCTTCTGAAAAGGGATGCCGGGATCAAGGACAGCTCCGCGCTGCTACCCGGTCATGGCGGGATTCTGGATAGATTTGACAGCCTTACCCTTGCTGCCCCCTTTTTTCTGCTGTTTGTTAAGTTTGTTTTATATTAAAGTTCTGGAGAAAATTTATCGATGAAAACAGTTCTGGTCATTACGCTTTCTCTTGTGATCTTAACAGCATGTACCATGAACAAGGCAGGACATCAGAGGCTGTCTGAGTATAATTCCTGGCTGGAATATGATTCTCTGCGCGTCCGGATGATTGATCTCGAGTATTCCCTCGATTCGCTCTATATTTATATTGATAATCTTTATTATACTATAGATTCTCTGTATCAGGCGCTGGAAATATCAAACAGTCGCGTGGCCATTCATGCAGATTTTCAGATACCGGACTCGGTGGAATTTGCCGGAAGAGTCTTCAAACTTAATAATGAAAGGATTTATGATAAATTCGAAATGATATTCAATGCAGAGTTGAAAACAGCTCATAAATTCATTCCCCGCAGTGGCAAGTATTTTACCCTCTTTGATTCCGTTTTTGCCAGTTATGACATACCCCCTGATGCCAGATATCTGGCCATTGCCGAAAGCAGATTGAATTCCATGGCCCGATCAAGGGCAGGAGCTGTTGGTATCTGGCAATTCATGGAATCCACAGCGAAAGGGTTTGGACTGCAGATCAATTCCTTTATTGATGAAAGACGTAATATCTTTAAAGCGACTGATGCTGCTGCCAGATTTCTGCTCAGCAATTACAAATATCTCAGCGATAGAGGTGCAGAAGACTGGCTGCTGGCGATGAGTGCTTACAATGCCGGTGCCGGAAACATTTCCAGGGCTATCAAGGAACAGGGGGGGTACGACTTCTTTGATCTCATCCTGAAATCCGATGAATCGCATAAGTATGTCTGGCGGGCAGTGGCTATAAAGGTGATTTTTGATAACGAAGAGAAGATTTTCGGGCATCTTCTGGAGAGGGAAGCACCCCTCTCCCAGCAGACCAGGGTTGAGAAACTCAGTCTGAAAGGTCATTATAGAATAGATGAATGGGCAATTGCTCAGGGAACTACCATCAGCAGAATATGGGAATACAATCCCTGGATCAATATTTATCAGCGCGATCAGAAAAAGTATTCTCCAATAAACGATGTGGTAATGCCTCCGGGGGAATTTGATATCCTGGTACCACGTCAAGCGCCCAAAAATGAACTGCAACTGGCCAAGATAGAAGCTGAGCTATTCAATCCCAACAACGGTTATTTCAGCTATCATACTGTGAAAAAGGGAGATACGCTTTATGATATCGCCAAGCAGTATAACACTTCCATAGCCTCTCTGAAAAGCCTGAATAATCTCAAATCAAATGTCATTTATCCCGGACAGAAATTGCAACTCCTCGGTAGCGCCGGTGCAAGGGGTTATTATGTGGTCAAGAAAGGTGATTCCGTGGCTGCTATTGCTCATAAACTGGGAGTTTCCACCCAGCACCTGGTCTCCCTGAATAACTTAAAATGGCAGGGTGGAATCATTATAATAAATCCAGGGCAGAAGTTATACTATTGATGAAACCGGAAGTATCAAGAATGCAGGCAGAACAGGTCGATCTGATTTTGGATCTGGAAAAATGTCTTTTCTCGGAGCCCTGGACCCGGGAGATGTTCCTGCAGGAAATGACCCAGCACGACGCTTTTGTCCTGAGGAACAGCGAGAATGGTGAAATACTCGGGTATATCTGCGGTTGGAAGATACTTGAGGAATACCATATTACCAATCTCGGTGTAAATCCAGGCTACCAGCGTCAGGGTTGGGGAGAGTATCTGGTAAGGTATCTTATGAAAATAAAAAGTGCAGAACAGCATCGTGAATTTTATCTTGAAGTTCGCAAAAGTAATATCCCTGCTCTGAGCCTTTATGGCAAGATTGGATTTAAAATTATCGGTGCTCGCCGCAATTACTATAACGAACCCAAAGAAGATGCCATTTTAATGCATTGTCTGTTAGAAGAAGGTTGATCATGGCTGGATTTTTTATAACTTTTGAGGGAGTGGAAGGTTGCGGCAAGACAACCCAGGCTAAATTGCTCAGGGAATATTTAATTAAGGAAGGTTATCAGGTCCTTTTAACCAGGGAACCGGGTGGACCAGGCATCTCTGAAAAGATCCGCAATATCCTCCTGGATAAAGGTAACTCAGAAATGCTGCCTGAAACTGAGTTACTGCTGTATATGGCAAGCAGAAGCCAGCATACCGGGCAATGGATAATCCCTGCTCTGCAAAAGGGAGAAATTGTAATCTCGGACCGTTACTATGATTCGTCACTGGCTTACCAGGGAGCTGCCCGTAAAATTAACAGAAACATAATTGACATTATAATCCGATACGCCACATTTGGGCTGGTGCCGGATATCACTTTCATCATCGATATACCGGTCGAGATCGGGCTATCCAGAATAACTGCCAATCTGGCAGATAGGCTGGAAAGTGAAACAATGGCTTTTCATGAGAAAGTTAGACAGGGTTTTCTGGATATTGCGCGGGAAGATGAAAAAAGGTATATTATTATCGACGGACGGAAGGACATAGATGAGATTCATGAACAGATTATACATAGTATTAAATTACAAGGAAGGTTACAATGAAAATTAGCAGATTCAGTAAAGTTATCATCACTGTGAGTGTTGTTGGATGGATCTTTATAGGATTGCTCCTTGTTGATGCCGTATCTATAAATGCGAGCAATACAAATAATCAGGGGAATATTTATCAGAAAATCAAGCTCTTCAACGAAGTCCTTTTCAAACTTCAGGAAAATTATGTTGAGGATATTGATGTGGGAGCTCTTATTGATGCTGCTATTACAGGCATGCTGGATAATACTGATCCCCATACGGTGTATTTTACTCCGGATGAATATGAGAATTTCAGCAGTAGTACCAAGGGTGAATTTGGAGGTCTGGGTATCTCAATCGATAAGAAAGGAGATTATATAACAGTAGTATCTCCTATCGAGGGTACGCCGGCATACTTATTGGGTATCCAGGCGGGAGACAAGATAATAAAGGTCGATGATGAAAATGTTATCGGGATCTCCACAGATGAAGTAATCAAGAAGATGCGGGGGGACAAGGGCACAAAAGTAACCCTGACTATCCTGCGTCCCGGTGTGGAAAATGAGCTGGAATTTGAGATCATTCGCGATATCATTAAAATTGAAAGCATACCCTATGCTTTTAAACTTGATAATGGAGTAGGTTATATCAGGATCAGACAGTTCAATGCCAACACCACCCGTGAACTCAGAGAGAAGCTCGATGAGCTCGAAGCACAGGATATCAGGGGTTTACTGATAGACCTGCGCTATAATCCCGGAGGTCTTCTCAATGAGGCTGTGGATACAGTTAACGAATTCATTGGCAAGGGTAAGAGAGTAGTTTTCACCAAGGGTCGTATCGATGCTGCCAATATCGAGTATATCACACAATATAACAGGATGCGCTCTGGCTATCCCGTGGTTGTTCTCATCAATGAGGCTTCTGCCAGTGCTTCCGAGATCTTTGCCGGTTCTCTGCAGGATTGGGACCGCGGATTGGTCGTGGGTAAAACCTCTTTCGGTAAAGGGTCAGTGCAGAGGTTATTTCGTCTATCCGATGGTAACGGTCTCAAGGTTACTACTGCCAAATATTATATCAATTCTGGCAGATGTATCCACAAGGAACTTAATGACAAGCTGTTCAAGGATGAAAGAATACGTAATGGCAGCATTACAGAGGAAGAATTGGTCGAACTTCAGGAGGATGCTGACCAGGAACATCTTAAAGAGATCTTTTATACAGAAAATGGCAGAATTGTCTATGGTGGTGGTGGTATAAATCCCGATATTGAAATTGAACAATCCCGCATCACTCCTTTTGGGGTGGAATTACGCAGAAATAATGCCTTTTTTGATTTTTCCGTGGAATATATGCTGGAGCATGAGCAGGATATAACCAGTGATTTTGCAATCAGTGATGAAACATTCCATAAGTTCCTGGATTTTGTGCGCAATGAGGGCATTGAATATGAAACATCCGAACTGGATAGCACCATGACCTGGATAAAGAATGAGCTGGCATATAACATAGTAAGTCGAAAATTCGGTCTGGAAGAGGGTTATCGTGTGCTGATCAAGGAAGATATCCAGTTACAGGAAGCCTTGATCCTTTTCGACAGGTTTTCTTCCCTTGAGGAAATGTTTGCCTATGCATCAGAAATGAAAGTGGCGGAAAAGAAATGAACAGGGATAAGGAAAAATTACTGGAAGCTTTAAAAGGCGGGATAAAGGGAGAACTGGATAGTATAAATCTTTATTCTGCTGCTCTGACCCAGGCTAAAGAACCTGAAGTCAGGAAATTCCTTCAGAATAGAGTCGAGGAAGAAAAACAGCATTACAATTTTCTCATTCATCACTACCAGAAAATAGACCGGGATCAGGAGATAGAAAGTATAGAACAGGAAATTCCCAGAACTTCCAGACAGATTGCTCCCATGATTTCCGATCGTTTCATAGAAGAAATTTCACGTAATCAATTCCTCTTTTCCAGTATGTCAACTGCAGCCCTGCTGGAAAAGAATGCGATTGATTATTATAGCAAATGTGCTGCTGAAACCCAGCATGATGATCTCAAGGTTTTTTTCAGGATGATGGTTAAATGGGAAAGTCAACATTATGATGATATCATGGATATTCAGAAAGAAACGGAGCATCTGTTCTGGGAGATCAACCGGTTCGAGCCTTTCTGATCTGATAAACATCTCCGCCTGTTTTCAGGCGGATTTTTTTATCCATGGATCCTGCCTTCCTTCCATTTACCCTTGCGATAGAGGATTAATGCCCAGCTACCGGCAAGAATATTACTGATCAGCATCGACCACCAGAGTGCATCATAAGGATGTTCCGCCAGGGGACGGGCAAGTTCTGTAAAAATCTCGAGCCAGAATGAGTTCTGAAATATCTTCAGATCCATTATTTGACCGGAAAGAACAAAAACCAGGGGGATACGGAACAGCCACAGGCGGGAGATGTTGAAGATCATTGTTGATTTGGTATGTCCTGATCCGTTAAAAACGCCCATGAAGATGAAACCCAGAGAGAAGATCAGTGATGCCAGTGAGGTGACCCGGAACATCCGGTAACCAAGTTTGATCACCTGAGGATCATTGATGAAGAATCTGGTCAGTTCAGCACCAAAGAGAAATACAGTCAGACATCCCACGAACATGATTGCAAAAACCAGTTTCATGGCACTGCCCACACTTTTGACTGCTCTTTCCACCTTACGGGCACCAAGATTCTGACCTATGATAGAAGCCAGAGCACTGCTGATACCCATAGCAGGCATCATGAAAAAACCGGTCAAACGATTACCAATGGAAAATGTAGAAATCACCAGAGTACCATAGCTGTTCACGAAACCCTGCAGGATCACAAATCCAAAACTGGTCATAGATTGAGCCAGGGATGCCGGGACACTGATTTTTAAAATACGTAATATCATTTCGGGTCTGGGCACCAGATTTTTCAAGCGGGGTAGAATCTGAGGAATCCTGCGGAAGAAAAAAACCGCCAGTAT
>JAFGRJ010000059.1 GCA_016935235.1 Candidatus Cloacimonadota bacterium | reverse complement strand
TATCTTCTGATCCAATGGCTGCTGCTACTGGGCTCAATATACCTGTTGGTATCGGGAGTAAAAGACCATAATAAAAGAATAATAATCTGGATTATGGGTTTAATTTTTATTTCCTCCACATATTTCTGGAGGCTTCATGTTGAAAGGGGGCAGGTATATATCCTCAATGTTTTTCTGATCGCCTTGAGTTATCGACTGGCCAGAAGCAACAAGACGGCGTTGATGACCCTGGCGGGATTAATTTTTGGTTTTGCAGTATCCTTGAGACCTCCCCTGCTGTTATTCGGCATACCCGTGCTGTTTTTCCGGAAATGGAAATTGTTGCTGGGAGGGATCATCGGTTTACCTCTGGGAATATTTCTTCCTGGTATCCAATCCGGTCACCTCTACTGGAGCTCTTATTTCAGTGCCATGAAGATACACGCTCTGGCTCACCTCGGTGAACTGAGGATGATATATTCTCAGAATCAGTTATATAATATTGAGGGCATCACCAACTGGGAAGCAGCGAAATTGCCCATTGAAGATTCATCACTGCTGAACCTGTTCAAATACTATCTCCGGATTCCACTTTATCCCTATATCCTGGAGATAATTTTTCTCATCCTTTTGGTTATGATGTTAGTATTCATAATCAATAAGAAAAAATTCACAGCTGGGATGGATTTTGTCTTCCTCTGGGGAGTATTATTCGTATTTCTAGCAGATTTCTTTATACCGGCAGCACGTTATTCCTATAATAATGTTATCTGGTTACCTGTGTTTGCCCTGATTATTATTTCGGAAAGAAGGCTGACGGAAAACAGATTCCTGTTAATCCTATTATCTTTGGGCTTGCTTTTCTCGGTGGCTTTCACATATTATGCCCTTACACCGTTGATCAGTGATTACTTTATCCTTATATTTTCGGTATATTATTGTATGAAATTGAGCGAAGTTCATGCAGAGAAATAATATAAAGTTAAAGCCAGTCCTGTTCCTGTTATTGATCATTTCCATATTCGCGGCAGTTACGGGATTCTATCTGGATCTTATTGCCACCCGGGAAAATGGGGGCATAGATCTGCGCAACAGGATCATCGGTGCCCGGCTACTGCGTTCTGGCGTTGATCCCTATTTCTTTAAATGGGATCGGGATACTGATGAGAGATTTGTCGATCCCCGTGATTATTACCGGAACTTGCCCGTCAGCAGAGTTACTGTACCACCAACTTTACTTTTTCTGCACCAGATTCTGGCTGATATACCGTACCTTTTTACCAAGTATCTCTGGTTATTTCTGCAGTGGTTGATGTTCCTGATAATTCTCTATATTATGACCGCTCATACCAGGGAGCCAACGCGGGTTATTTTGATTCTTTTCACCGGCTTGCTTTACATTGCAGGCAGTTACATCTGGAGATTGCATACGGACAGGGGGCAGATCTATATATTCTATGTCCTGCTGATGTCTTTGAGTTTTGCTTTCCTATCCGGCAGAAGCAACCTGGAATACCTGCTAGGTGGCATCCTGGCCGGCATAACTGCTGCTCTACGTTTTCCCTACCTCCTTGTTTTTCTGCCATTCCTGTTAGGAGGGAGATGGAAGTTTATCATAGGCGGATTTACTGGATTTGCAATGACAATAGCGGCATCTTTTTTCTGCTGTGATCTGGGCAACTGGCAAATGTATTTTAAAGCCATGAAAGTTCATGAGCTCTATCATCTTGGTTATATCAAAACCGTTTGCAGCAAATTTCCTGCTCAACTGGTAGAAAATCTCGATAATCTGGAAAAATCGTTGTTTATTCATCATCCTGATTCTTCCATTCAGGGGATTTTTTACAGATACTGGAAAATCAGGATCGATGCGGAGACATTGATACTTGTTTTTGTCACGATATTGACTGTGTCAGTACTGGTTTTTTTAATAATGGGCAGAAAGAAGAAATATTCCGATGAGATCATGTTCCTTAGCGGGATCAATCTTGTCTTCCTCAGCGAGTTTTTCCTGCCGGCATTCAGATTTGCCTATAACAATGTTATCTGGCTTCTGCCGATTTCCCTCCAGTTCATTCTGGTAAAGCGCTGGATAGCCTTTCATGTTTTACTGATCATACTGTTCGGGATTATGTTTGTCTATCCTGTAAAAATGAAGGCAGAATTACTCTTGGCGAGTGATTATTTGATTCTATTCTATTGTCTTATGACAAATGCTTATATATTGATGAAATACAAGTTACCCCGACCTGATCCGATCAAGGAGGTCTAATCTCCCCGGTACTGGGCGGGATCGATATCATGTTTCTTAAATTTTTCGTACATGTTCTGTCTTTTAATCTGTGAGATTCTGGCAGCTCTGGTGACATCTCCGTTGCATTTCAGTAGTAATTCCTCGAGATAGGATTTTTCGAAGTAATCCTTGGCGCGGGGATAATCGAGATGAAGCAGGTGTGATAATCTGGTCAGATCTTTATCTTGGCTGGTCTGAAGGATACTTGCAGGAAGATCTTCAGTCAGGAGTACTTTATGAGAAGCCATGGCAACGGCGTGTTCGATAACATTACGTAACTCGCGGACATTGCCTTTCCATTCCTGTGTCATGAGGAGAGACATAACCTGATCGGAGATCTGCATCCCGGGCTTGTCGTATTTTTCCGAGAACTGGCTGACGAAGAATTTAGCCAGCAGTCTGATATCTTCGATACGATCCCGCAGGGGTGGGATGTGGATATTGATCACATTTAAACGGTAGTAGAGGTCTTCGCGGAAATTACCTTTTTTAACCTCTTCTTCAAGATTTTTATTGGTGGCAGCGATTATCCGCACATCGATCTCGATATCCCGATCTGCACCAACCCAGCGGATGATACCTTTTTCCAGGGCTCTGAGCAGTTTCACCTGAAAGGCTGTCGAGGTTTCGGTTATCTCGTCGAGGAAAAGTGTACCTCCGTCAGCTTCCTGGAAGTAACCTATCTTATCACGGACAGCACTGGTAAAGGAACCTTTTTTATGCCCGAATAGCATGCTTTCCAGAAGATTTTCAGGTAAACTACCACAATTAACCGCCACGAACTTCTTGTCTTTACGCTTGCTGTTTCGGTAAATAAGTTCTGCAAAAAGCTCCTTGCCCACTCCGGTATCACCGGTGATGAGTATCGTTGTATCGAGAGGTGCTACTTTGCGCACCTTTTCTATTATATTCTGTATTGCCGGGCTGTTACCCACGATGTTGGTATGTTCAAATCCCTGGGCAAGCATTCTGCGTAATCGGTCTATTTCCTGGGTCTGCCATTTCAGGCGCAGGATTTTTTCTATCATCAGATGAAGAAGTTCCAGGTCTTCCACAGGTTTTTCGATGAAATCCTCAGCACCGTTCTTCATGGCTTCCACAGCCATTTCGATGGAGGCTTTCCCGCTGATGACGATCACACCTATCTGTGGCCAGCGTTTCTTTATCATCTTAAGTAGCTCTATACCGTCCTGATCAGGCATGACCAGATCTGTCATGGCAATGTGAAATTCTTCTGCTTCCAGAAGTTTTATTGCTTCGGCAGTGGAGGTTGCTGTCTCCACGTAATATTCATTCTCCAGTTTCCTTTTGAAGATGATGCGGGTGTCTTCCTCATCATCCACCACCAGGATCTTGGCCGGGAATTTATTGAATTCGGAATCCATGTCTGCAACCTGGTAAATACATACTTATCAATTCTCGTTTACGGGTATATAAATTATGAAAGTAGATCCTTTCTGCAGGGCTGATTTTACCTTGATATCGCCACCATATTTTCTGACTATATTTCTGCTGATGGCCAGTCCCAGACCGTAACCACTTCCATTCATGGTAGTTTTGGTGCTGAAATAAGGTTCAAAGATGATTTCAAGGTTATCTGCCGGAATACCTTCCCCGCTGTCGGTGACCTCTATGGCAATTTTGTCCTGCTCGCAGTAGGTTTTGATGGTCAATTCCTTTTTCTCACAATTCTGCAGGGTTTCGATGGCATTGTTAATGATGTTGGTCAGACAGAGGCTGATATCACCATAAACAGCCTGAACCGGTGGCAGGTTGGCTGACAGGTCAGTGAGTAGCCGGACATGATGTTTAAAGAAGAGGTTATGCTGACAGAGCTCCGTTTCCTGCTGGATGAGTTCGTTGATATTGAGAGGTCGCATCATGGAAGATTCATCATTCTTCACTTTACTCAGCAGACCTTTAACCATGTGGGTGATATTCTTACTGGCATCGAGAATCTTTTCTACATCGGGGTTGTCGGGATAGTTTTTTTTCAGCAGTTGTGTATAACCAAGCAGTGAATTCAGAGGAGAATTGAAATTATGAACAATACCTTCCACTCTCCTGCCCACTTCTGCCAAGCGGTTACTTTTTATCAATTCAAGTTCCAGAGCTTCCCTGGCCACTTTTTCTCGAATCTCTTTGGTTATATCGGTGATGTTTCCCAGCAGCTTAATGCCCTTTTCTGATTTCAGTGTTCTGATATTGAGGAGAATATATTTCTTTTTCTCAGCGATGACAATTTCCATGTTGGGAATGGTAAGACTGCCGGAAAGAGCTTTCTGACGCTGTTGTTCCCCAAGTTTGATAAAATCTGTTATACTTCTGCCCTTGATATCGTTCAGGTTTTCTTTTTCCAGAATCTTCAATAATCCTGGATTGCCAAAAATTATCCTGAAATCCATGTCCAGCCAGAAAACCCCGGATTCCAGTTCGTCGGTGAGAACCTTGTATTCCTGGAGATACCTGCTGTAGTTGTTCAACGACATGTTCATCTTATTGAATGTGTCGACCATATCCCCGAGTACGCCCTTATAAGTTTTATCTACTGTCTCGAATTGAGAAGGATTATTGGCGATCTGATACATTTTCTGACTGACAATGTTCACAGGCTGCAGGATCTTCATTTTAAACCAGGTGCCGAGTATGGTTATCATTATGATGGATATTGCCAGTAATATGAGGATGAAGATCATCACACTCTGCTGAGCAAAACGGTTGACGTCCCTCAGATAATTGAGCAGAAAGAAAGCAACAGGTTTCCCTTGCAGGTCGTATTCCAGGATAATACCAATGGCAAGGTCTATCCCAAGCCGGAGTTGAGAAGTTGTTTCACCCTTCTGGGCAATACCATCCAGTTCAGAACGCAGGCGCTCCAATTTCGCTGTCAGGCTGCTGGGGAAATTAATCAGGGAAGGTTGCAAAGGATAAGGCAGAAGGTAGGTAAAACCCAGATATTCCGGATCGAAGGAAATATTCAGCTGATTCTGTACGGACACTATAATGCCGATACAATCCTCACTGTCCTCAGGATGGAATATGAGTTTGTAGGTTATGTGATAGATCTTGTTGCCGAAATTAGCCAGAAAGCTGCTGACCTTCTTTTCTCCAGCTTTTTCCAGCATGGTTGCCAGATATGATTCCACCAGCTCCCAGGATTGACCGTACAGAATAGCCAGATTATCATCAAAAACTATCAGATATGATCCGTGATTATTGTACGAATATTTATTCAAAGTAGTTTGAAGATAGGTAGTGTCTTTCTTTAATATGGCATCTGCCAGATGATAAGTGGTTGTTATATTCTGGAGGTTATTTTGAGACTCGGAATCCCACTGTCTCATTCTCAAACGGTAATTTACCAGGACCTGACGGATATTTTTATTCTCGAACTGGAGTATTCCGAATTTGGTTATCTGCCATTCAATGAAGAATAAAGCCAGAACAAGCAAAAAGGTGATGATCAGGAAAAAAATGAATACTCTCTGTTCAAGTCCCTGTTTCAATTTACTGGTCATTTAATCACCTATTCCTTTTAAGAAGCACTTCCACAGGTTTCATGCCATAGGCAGAGTTCTGTTCTATTGCTTTGAGTACTGC
>JAFGRJ010000058.1 GCA_016935235.1 Candidatus Cloacimonadota bacterium | reverse complement strand
TTTGCGGATGAGGATATGATGGCTGATCCCAACCTTATTTTACGGGCGCAACCAGTTGTCAGGATCTATCGTAATGAGCAGCTGTTGACATCGATTTTCGTTTCCAATGGAGAAGGATTGAGCTGCCGGGTTTTCACCCTTGATGCCGAGGCAGCAGATGTGGAAGAAGATGTAATGTTCTATCCCGGCACCAGATTGATTCTGGGCTCAGTTATCGATGCAGCCAGCGGACAACCTCTCCCGGAAGCGAAGATTTCCCTTACTGATTATACGCGGGAAACATGGGACATGCTTTCGGATCAGGAAGGAAAATTCATTTTCAATGTTGATATAGGTGAATACAAGTTGGATGTTGCCAAGCCGGGTTATATTGGTTACAGTTACCTGATTCGCATGGGAGCTGATGAAACACCCCGGGAAGTGACCTGTGCCCTTTCAGAGGAAATCAGAGAATACCGCATTGTCCTGACCTGGAACAGGAAACCGGAAGATCTGGATGCCCATCTTACCGGTCCTCACCCGCAAGGGGATATATTTCATATCTGGTATCGCAACAAGATCATCATTGCCGGCAAGGATTTTCTTGACTGTGACGACATGAACGGATACGGACCGGAAACCATCACCATTTACGAACCGGCTAAAGGGGAATACTATTATTCAGTACACGATTACAGTAACAGAAATAAGAAGAGAAGTAATCGCCTTTCTTACAGTAACGCCCGTGTTCAGGTATACGGGGAGAACAGGTTGCTTGCCGCTTTTGAGGTTCCGGTTGATCAGAAAGGGAATTGCTGGCATGTATTCAAAATCGATCAGGGTAATCAAATTGTAACCATTAATACGATAGATTTCATCGCTGATGAGCGAAATATAAGGTAAGTGGAATCCAATCAGGATGATAATTAAAAAAAAGGAGGATTAATGAAAAAGTTCAAGGTTTTAGCTCTGTTTATGGTTGTCTTACTTCTTGTTGCTTGCGGAAAATCTGGTCCCGGAGGAGTAAAAAAGCTTTACTACCCGGAATGGTGGCAGGAACAGAACAATCCCGAATACGTCAATACCTATGGAATGGCCACCAAAGTATCGCAGACCATGTCCTATGATGCAGCCTATGCCAATGCCATGCTGCAAGCCGCTCAGTATGTTGAGGTTTATGTAAAGGGTATGGTGAAGAACTACGAAGAAGAAGCCGGTGTTAATGATCCGCAAGTTCTGGCTCTGACCCAGAAGGTTGTGAAAGCTGTTGCTGATGCCAAATTCGAAAATGCCATGGTTACCAAACAGGAAACCATAGTAAGCGAGGATGATCGTTATCAGACCTTTGTAAGGGTCAGCATTCCCAAAGAAGCAGTGAACAAGAACATGCTAAACAAGATCAAAAACGAAGAGGCACTTTATAATCAGTTCAAGGCTTCCCAGGCTTTTGATGAGCTAGAAAAAGAAGTCGGCCAGTACGACGAGTAAAACAACTATCCTGAAGAAAAAGGGGCATTTGTTTCAAATGCCCCTTTTTCATTTTTCCACTGTATCACCCGCAGCAAGCAGCTGATAATATTCGGATACACGATTCCTGCTGATATTTCCCCAGGGAAGCTTCAAGATCCGAATCTTTTTATGAATGTTGAAGAAACTGAACTCTATTATATCACCAGCATGAACCTCGGAACTCGCCTTTGCTTTCCTGGCATTGATTATGACCAGGTCATTATCACAGGCTTTCTTGGCAAGGGTCCTGGTTCTAATCAGATACAGTCTTTTAAGAAGTTGATCCACTCTCATGGGTTTATTTCATTTTAAGATATTTAAAATAGTTATTTTCCTTTATTCCAGTATAACTGAAGAGGGAAATGCCGGCAAAGCCCAGTTTCCTGGCAATTTGAATCTTATCGTTGATCTTCTCAGCGGGATAGCCAGCACCATAATGCCAGGCACGTAAGCCGGCGATTACCCTGCTTTTATGACCCAGACCAGCTACCTGTTGCATCAGTATTTCAAAATCACCATTGTGAATTGTGTATGCCATGATAAAAACATGGTCCAGGAGATCATTCTCCAACCACATAAGCCAGTTCTGAGAATATTTTGTTCGTGCCTCCCGCAGGGAGGGAAATACAGCAGCGGACAGCTCAACTCCCGGGGCTGCATTATTCAGAGATATTCTCACTTTTCTGACAAAGCTGGAAACCTGTTCTTCCTTCCAGTTCAGCCAGTTCTCACTATCCTGATATGTTACATCATAAGAATAGAACTGCCTGGCAATGTCATTGTAACCATACTGGGAATCAGGATATCTGATATAATCAAGATGTATGCCAGCTACCGGATAATTCTTCACAATATCCATTATAACATTGAGCAGATAAAGATGCACCTGGGGAATTCCTGGATCTAGATAGGCTCCCTCATAGTCGTTATGTTGCATGGGATTGCGCATGAAATCGGAGGTTATCCATTCCGGATGTGTATAATAAAGGTGATCAGGGGTCATTTTCGTTGTATCATGAACTGTTACCACAAAAACCGTGATCCAGGCATGGACTTCTATCTTTTCCTTTTCCACTTTTTTCAGCAGGTACGCCAGTGGATCAAAATCCTGCGGTTGATTGTTCAGAAGGTAACATCTCTTCTCGGGATTGTAAAAAGTGGAATCAATACGGTTGGGAATATAAAGGGCATCACCTCGATATCTTATTTCCACCAGCAACCGGTCGATATGATTGTCCCGGGCATCCGCGACCAGTTGATCGATGTTTTCCGGTGTTGTCAATTCCCAGGCTGGTATCCAGAGAGCCTTTATATAGCCTGAGAGTTGCAAACAGAACCCCAGCAGCAAGGTAAAGATTAAATATTTAATCCTTTTCAATTCCGCGTCTTCCTTTTTTTCTGCTGATTTTCTTGATTTCGCAAGCCATGGTCCCATCGTGCAGGATAACTTCCAGGGGACTGGTTCTGACCGCTTTTTTTACTGAGGTGATAACTGATTTATTCTGTCTCAGTATACTGTAACCCCTCTTCAGGGCTTCCCGGGGGGAGAGTTCCTGAAGCTGGGAAGCGAGCAGTTCAAGTTTGTGATGAGAAATATCCAGAGCTCTATGCACCAGATAGCCCATTCTGAGACCCGTTTCATCAAGTTCTTGCTGATAGGAACGAATTCTGTTGATGGGATGAAACATCAGAAGCTGTGATTCCAGATCACGGAGTTCCCACTTCCTTTCAGAAATGGATGTCTGTAAACGTGAAATTATTTTATCCTGCAGACTGGTCAGGTACCGGTTGACCTCTTTGCCGTCCGGTACCGCTAATTCTGCAGCGGCTGAAGGAGTGGGAGCTCTCAGATCAGCCACAAAGTCGGCAATGGTGAAATCGATTTCATGACCTACCGCTGAAATCACCGGGACTCTGGAGTTGTAGATGGCCCGGGCCAGTTTCTCATCATTGAAACAGAAAAGATCTTCCTGCGAACCACCTCCCCGTCCCAGAATTATGACATCAACTTTCTTGCGGGTATTAAAGAACTCAAGACCGGCTATGAGCTCAGCAGGGGCAGCGTCGCCCTGTACGATTGCAGGATAGAGATAGATCTGGCAGGGGAATCTCCGCAGGATGACATTGCGGATATCCTGAATTGTGGCTCCTGTTTCAGAAGTAATTACACCTATTTTTTCTGGATATCTTGGCAGCGCGAGCTTATGATCAGCAGCAAATAATCCCTCCTGATCGAGTTTGCGTTTCAGTTCCTCGAACCTGAGCTGCAGTTCGCCTATACCTGCTGGATACATGCGGATAACGTTGAGTTGATAATTGCCGCTTTTTTCGAAGACGGTGATCTTGCCTGTGCAGATGACCTTGTTACCATCTGCGGGAGTGAATCCCAGGTACAGGTTATAGCTTTTAAAGAAAACACATCTCAAAGAGGAATATTCATCTTTCAGGGAGAAGTAGATATGACCTGAGCCATGCTGGGTGAAATTGGCGATCTCACCTTCCACGAAGAGATGGGGGATATTGGTTTCCAGAACATTCTTTATGTGTCTGGTTACCTCAGATACAGAGAAAATGTTTTCTTTACCTTCCCTGCTCATTTTAACATCAGCATTTTTCTGGTTGAATAACTGGAGCCGGTTTCCAGACGGTAAAGGTATATTCCACCGGGGAGCAGTTTGTTATCATCAGTCCTTCCGTTCCAGACCACTGCATGTCTGCCCGTGTTTAATATCTCATCCAGCAATGTTCTTATTTTCTGTCCCTTCAGATTGTAAATTTTCAGTTTTACCCGTGATTTCTGCTGGAGATCGAAGCTGATCTTGGTTCCGTTTTCATTTCTGCCAGGATGCAAACTGAAGGGATTCGGGACATTCTGGTGTAATACTGCCAGTTCCGGCAGCTGATGATCAGCGTTCCCCGAGCTCAGGGTTTCGAATTCCAGTATTTTTGTGTCAAAGATATTGTCCAGATCGTAAACCTTGAATCCAATCTCCCAGGTTGACTCTGCTGTAAGAGGAGTTCCATGAAAGATACCTTCTGCAGTCAGTGACATTCCTTCCGGGAAAACAGGTTTATAAAATACTGACAGATGATTCTCATTAATATTTAGGGTGCCCGATATTTCAGCAATAGTGAAATTGGTATTATCTCCGTTGGAAATACCGGCACACCAGGCAGTAGAAGAAGTTATATCGGTTCCGTAGATGAATCCGATCTCACCATTATCCTGCAACGTGACCCAGAATTCAGTGTTGAAATCAGGATCAGCATAGCGGGATTCTCTCCAGTGGACGATCAGATGGGTTTCATCCATCATGTACCACATACCGTCTCCAGTTTCAGAAAATATCTCCAGGTCTGTACCATATGGAGTAATAGCCTTGGCATTGATGAGATTTTCCACGCTGCGCACGTAGGTGAATTCATTACCGAACAGAATGGAACCATCTGTGGAGATCAAAATGTGATCGTAAGTTTCGAAATAGAAGGGGAAATTGAAAGTCAGATCTATTTCTGCATAACCATCATCGAAATTGTTTGGTATGAGGATATTATCGAATACTAGGGGAGGTTCCTGTTCCCCGGTGATTTCAGGATAATCGAGCATGAGAAGCCAGTTATAGGGTTGAGTTCCATATGCGGCAGTCATCTGGAAACTGTAATGCTGATTTTCGATGGCAGAAGGCAGTTCTTCGGTCAGAATCTCGATGCCCTGATAATTGATCTGGTGGTTTACCGCCAGCATGGTGGTACTGTTATTGACGATAGGCACATTCACTTCAGGGCTGATGATCTCAACGGGAACAGCATTGGTATAATCGATAATGGAATAGGAAATTATCTGTCCCGTACCGACATTTTCCGGATCCTGATTTTCAATGATCAGGAAGAACTTGGCTGCCTGTTCTGGTTCTATCCCGCTGAGCAGGGGAGTGATATCGAGACCGATCTCAATGGTTTTATGAAATTCCTGGTTACCGCCCTGCATGTAAAGTGGACCTCCCTGGAAGTTAAAGAGAGGAAAGGTCCATTCCAGTTCTGGTTCCTGGGTAGTTGTATCAGCGGCAACGCCGGCATATATTCTCAACTTATTGCGGGAATCGTGCTCAATGGTTGTTTTCAGGGTTATCAAAGGTTCATAGGTCTCACGGGCTCGCAGCACATGCACCATATTAGCCCAGATCCCGCCGTCTGCGGTTGCTTCAGCCAGGAGTTTGTACATCATGTAGGTTTTGCCCTGGTCTGCCCAGCCTGTGCCCCAGCTGTTGGCAACGATCAGGCCACCGATTTCCCAGTCCTTCATATCGACGTTACCATCGGCATTAATATCTTCATCGTTGGTAAAATAACCGTCACCATTGTAATCGTAACGGATGGAGTCATCATATCCCACAAAGGTCATGGCATGGTTCACCGAGGGATGCCACTGGATAATGACATTCATGCCGGCATCCGGAGTGCCCCAGGGCAGATAATCCATCAGGGCACCGGTTATTCCGGCTCCAAAATTGGCCAGTCCTCCGATTTCAGAACCGTCCAGATGATCATTCATCCAGTTTTTAAGAGTTTCCAGCCCTTCCGGGGTGGCAACTTCGATGGCGAAATACTCCAGGGTGCGGTTGTGCATACCGCTGAAATATTCATTATAACCGGACATCCAGCGGGAATGGCCACCTGTGGACATGCCGCCGTAGTCGACAACATTGGGGCAGCCATTGCTGTTGATTATTTCCCAGCCATCCCAGTACCAGGAACCACCACCGTTGCCACCATTAAGAAAATTCCAGGTGTAATGGGTGGGATACTGGTTTTCGGGAAAACTGGCTGGCAGATTTCGTTGAAAGTCAACTGCATAGGTAAAATTGTAACCAACACCACTGGCCTGACCGCAGCTTCCGCCATCCTGAGTGAAGATGGGTCTGAAATATGGTTGTTCGGAATTATCGATCCGTGCCGGTAGAAGTCTGCCCCTGAGATTATCAGGGAGTTGCAGTCGTGGCATGGCATCCAGTTTTTCCCAGTCGGCGGCAGTAAGTGGTCTGAGACCACCGGCATACCAGGGATCACCGTCGGGATCGGGATTAAGATTGACCAGGTCGGAATGCAAGGAAATTATAACGAATAATGAACACAAGCTGACAATGAGTCGTTTCATCTTTTAGATCTCCTTTGTTGATATTCTATATTAAGAAATCAGTGGTTACATAAAAAAACCTCTAGTTCATCAGGATCATTTTCCGGCAGAGGTTTATGTTACCTGCCTGCAGACGGTAGAGGTAAACTCCTGATGAGACAGGGATGCCACCTGAATCAAGCCCATCCCAGATGATGCTGTTTTCAGAGAAGAGTGCTGGTCCTGTCAGAACATATCGTCTTATCAACTCCCCCTTGATGGAATAAATGGCCAGTTCTGCCCGGGAGGTGCGGGGAGCTGAAAAATTGATGGTTGTACCAGGATTATCATCACTGGTTCCCGGGGAAAAGGGATTGGGATAATTCTGCTGCAGCACTGGCAGGATAATTGTATTTTCTCCCACTGCCGTAGCTTCTACTGCAAAGGGGAGGGTGCGAAGTGCATGGATATTGTTGAAATCGATGACCAGAAAAGTAATATTCCAGGTACTATCTGTTTCGTTCGTAGTACCGCTGAAAATACCTTCGGGAGACAGAATCATCCCGTCAGGGAAATCTGGTTTGAACAGGGTTACATGATAATCGGGATGAGGAGCGGGAGAGCCCGAGATATCGATGAAATGGTAGTTAACATTGTCTCCCCGGGAAATCCCGGCAACCCAGTTATGGCTGGCGGTATTATTTTCTATGTAAAAGAATTCGATCTTTCCGGAACTGTACAATCTGGCCGCAAACTCCAGGTCTGTCCATGGTGCCCCGCTCTGGGATGTTTTCCAGAAAATGGTTACCTGATCCTCTTCTGCAGTATACCAGATACCCTCGTTCTGCCCGGGATTGATAACCATGTCCATCCCGCAGGGTGTAATGGTTCTGTTATTAATCATGTTCTCAGGATTTCTTACATAGATGAATTCATCATTGAAGGTTATGGAGCCATCAGTAGTGATTGTAATGTTCTGATATTCTTCGGTAAAAAAGGGAAATGCGAAATCAAGATCTATTGCTGCATAGCCATTATCATTACTGCTGGGATAGATTTGTTCATCTGTTCCTGTCTGGCAAGGAAGACGGTCGGATTTAGTCTTGTAATTGGTTTTTATTCCCCAGGTATAAGGTGGGGTACCGGAGGCGGCAGTTAACTGATGATTGTAGGCAACTCCTGGAACAGCAGGAGGCAGGTAGGCAGTGGTAATGGCAACAGTGCTGTAATTTATGATCTTGGTAACTGAAAGAACAGTGGAATCATTGTTCATGATATTAATGTGCTCGTCAGGCGAAGTCACTTCTTCTCCATCGGTATAATCCAGAACAGCAAAGGATCTAACTTCACCGCTGCCCACGTTATCCGGATCCCAGTTTTCTATTATCAGAAAGAATTTTGCAGGTTGCCCCGCGATCGTTCTGCTGAGCAGAGGAGTTATATCCAGGCCGATCTCAATCAATTTATGGTATTCCTGGTCACCACCGCGCATAAAGTATGGACCGCCCTGAAAATTAAAAAGCGGGAATAATTGGAGCATGTCGGGAAATTCGGCCTGCAGGTTGCGGGACATTCCTGCGTATATCCGGAGTTTGTCTCTGGAGTCATGTGTGATGAGAGCCCTGGCAGTAAGAAGGGGTGAGTAGTCAGCTCTGGTTCGCAAGACGTGCACCAGGTTATTCCAGATGCCACCGGCTGCAGCAGGATCAGCCAGTAATTTGTACATCATGTAGGCTTTACCGTCGTCAGCCCAGGATAATCCCCAGCTGTTGACCACGAGCAGTCCCCCGATTTCCCAGTCCTGCATGTTTACTCGGCCGTCGTGATTGATGTCTATATCATTGGTATAATGACCGTCCCCGTTGTAATCGTAGCGGATCGAGTCGTTATATCCGACAAAGGTAAGGGCATGGTTTACAGGAGTGCTCCAGTGAACAATAACTGATTTGCCGGCTTCCGGGGTGCCCTCCGGCAGCAGTTGCAGGTCATAATTGCTAACTCCGGCAGCGAAATTAGCCAAACCTCCGTACTCCATCTCGCAGAGATGGTCATTCATCCAATTTTTCAGGATTATCAGACCTTCTGGGCTGGAAACGTCTATGGTAAAATATTCCAGCGTGCGGTTCTGCATGCCACTGTGATAATTCTCATAACCACTGAGCCAGCGTCTTTCACCACCGTATGCCATATCACCGTATTCAGCCACGTTCACGCAGCCGTTTCCCCTGATAATGTCCCAGCCATCCCAGTACCAGGAACCATAACCTTCACCACCATTGAGGAAGTTCCAGGTGTAGTGAGTAGGGTATTGATTGACAGGAGTAGTGGCGGCAAGGTCTCTTTCCAGATCGATTTCGTAGGTGAAATGGTAACCGACTCCGCTGGCCTGTCCGCAACTTCCTCCTTCCTGGGCGAAAACAGGTCTGAAATAGCACAGTTCAGAATTATTGAGTTCAGGGGGCAGGGGGCGATCCCGGTGAGAAGATGGCAGTGTCAGAACGGGGATATGGGCAAGATTTTCCAGGTCTGCGTCAGTTAAGTTACGTAAACAGCCAGCCCACCAGGGTTCACCCCTGGAATCAGGATTAACATTGACCGGATCCGCAGTCAACATGATAGTTGCTGTGAAAAACAGAGAAATAATCAAGCAGGTTTTCATGACTGATCTTTAATCTTTCCCACCGGTGCCAGGTAGACAGTGAATTCGTCACTCCCATCCAGGGATAACAGGTTATCCATCTTAATCTGATCATAGGCAGCAATAGCGCAGACGCCAAGACCGAGTGCCTCGCAGGCAAGATAGAGGTTCTGACAGACATGACCAGCATCAAGCAGCATCACCTTGTGAGCAGAAAAATCATAACGCCACTCACTCCGATAAGGCAGGCAGCTCCAGACAAAAACCGCGGCGCATTCCGCAGAGAAACGCTGTGCGAAGGTGGCAGATGTTATCAACTCACCCAGATTACGGGGCGCGGAATGATGGAGCAACTTATGGTCAAGTGCCAGATAACGGTAGATCCCCTGTCCTAATCCAGCTATTCTGTGAGCGAGGATATATGTTTCGAAGGGATGACGTGCCCCGGCGGAAGGGACGGTTCTTAATGTGGCATATATCTGATCGGACCTTTTTATCAGACTGCTGATCCCCTGGGTGGACCATAAAAGGTAGGAGAGTTCCTGGAGAGAGATTTTCTCGTCGCTAAAAGTCCTTCTGCTTCTTCTTTCCCTGATACACCGGGAGATGTTCTGTTTCTTGAGGGTAATGTTATCGGGGACGGGCAGTTCGATGATGTGAGCATCAGTCGTCCACGGTTTCTGGACAGGAGGTTGGGGTATATTTCTCTGCTGATCAGTCTGGATATCATGCAGAGCTAAAAAGGATGATTTCATTATATCGCGATTATTATGTACTATCTCCATAATATCCATGCCCTCCCGTTCGCATTGCAGGGGTAAAACCGCCTTAAAATCAATTCTGTCAGGAATTACCTGAGAGCAAATAAATATATCTTGACTCATTAATGCAACAATTATTCCTAAAAAAAGATGAAATATGACCAAGGATAGTATAATGAAGGTTTTATTGATAATGTTCTTGATAGCCAATTTCTGCCTGCTTGCCGGGGATCCCCAATTTGGCATCTGGAACAACATCCGCAATAGCTCCTACACCGAGGAGAACGATATGCATATCCGTTGCGAAACCATAGATCTGCCTGGTCTGGAGATTTCCCTGTACCACCTTGCCGGCGGTAACTGGGAGGAGTCCTTAATGGTCACACTACAGGGATTAACTCAGGAAGCGGTGGTTCAGGTTGATCCAGAGGAAACGCAATATTTTCGGTTCCGTACCGAGCATGATACTCTGGTGGCCATGATGCCTGCTTATATAAACAATGATATTTTCCCCCCTTCTTTTGATCTCATTAGTATTGTTGCTGATGATCCTGCAGGTGATACACTCATGGCTTATCACCCTGTCCTGGATATTACGGAAACTTATTTCGGATATTCCGACACGAGATTCTATGCTGCCCTGCAGAATACGACTGGTGAATATCCCACCTTCAACCTTATTCCCCTGCAATATTACATTTATATAGCCGGTATCCTCAATCCGGAGAATGTTCTCGTCGACAGCGTGGCATACGCCATGATCTATGCCAGCATACCTTTTGTTCTTTCCAGCGGTCTCTACAAGATCAGTGGTACAGAGCTCAATTTCGATATGCTTACCCAGATAGGCGGGATAGAACATACCGTGTCAGATGGAAAACTGCTTCTTGCCTGTGACAGGGAAACTCTTACCGGAGATGAGGATTTCGGGGAATGGCCCAATCTGAGTTATTCTCTGGGGGTAGATATCTTCACGGCTTTATACGTATTTCCTGCAGACCTGTTCCTTGCTGATATGGGAAAGCTTTCCCTGCAGTTCATATATCAGTATATCGTGGAATCCTTTGTTAACAGTCTGCCCACTATTGTTGATTATGAGATGGAGATCTCACCGGGGTCTACAGACCTGACAGTAGCCTATTATGATTTTAACAGCAATTTCCCCCTGATTCGTGAAGTGGAGACTGATACGGAAATCTACCAGTTGCTTCCCCTGAGTTTCGATTACTCGGATACGGTGGACTTTGCAACCGAGATCACCACAGACTGGGATGAAATGGTCATTAGATTCAGCGATAATGGCTATGAATTTACTGAAATGGTCATTCAGAACACTGAACAGGAAAATCACATGATTACAACTGGATTGAGCGCGAAAAATTATCCCAATCCTTTCAATCCCGTCACCAGCATCGATTTCTTTCTTCCCGTCTCTGGCAGGGTTAACCTCAGCATCTATGATGTGCGGGGAAAATTATCCGCTATCCTTCTGGATGAAGTATTACAGACGGGTGGCCACTCAGTTGTCTGGAACGCCTGGCAACATGACAGCGGGATATATATCTATAAACTGAAAACTTCTTCCGGTACCCGTTCCGGTAAAATGATCATGTTAAAATAACAGGAGTTTAATAAAGTGAAAATTATCAAGCTTCTGGTGATAATGCTGATGATACATAGTCAGATTCAGGCTGATCCCCCGGCGCAGTTCGATCTGCGTAATGTAGCTGGGAACAACTATGTCACCAGTGTTAAATCACAAACAGGGGGCACCTGCTGGACACATGGTACAATGGCGGCTCTGGAAAGCAATCTCATGCTCACCGGCAACTGGTCTGCTGCCGGAGAGGATGGTGAACCCAATCTAGCTGAATATCATCTGGACTGGTGGAACGGTTTTAATCAGCACAATAACGATGATATTGATCCACCTGCCGGTGAAGGTCTGACCGTGCATCAGGGTGGTGATTATCTGGTTGCAGCAGCCTACCTCACCAGGGGAGAAGGGGCAGTTAGGGATATTGACGGTCAATCCTACGAATTTCCTCCCCAACGGAGCAGTTCCACCTATCATTATTATTATGCACACGATATAACATGGTATACTGCAGGCAGTGAGCTGGAAAATATAGGATCCATCAAGGAAGCTATCATGAGCTTTGGTGCCCTGGGAACTTGCCTTTACTGGTCTTCCGCATTTTATATACCAAGTACCAACAGCTTTTATCAACCCCCGGACAACGAGAATCCGCCAAATCATTCCGTGGCCATCATAGGCTGGGATGATGATAAGGTTACCGCTGCCCCGCAACCGGGTGCCTGGCTGTGCAAGAACAGCTGGGGGAGCAGCTGGGGTAATCAGGGCTATTTCTGGATATCCTACTATGACAAGCATTGCGGACAGGAACCGGAAATGGGGGCAGTGTCTTTTCAGAACACGGTTCTTTCTGATTATGATCATATATATTATCATGATTATCACGGTTACCGCAACACCCTCACCGGTGTGTCCGAAGCTTTCAATGCCTTCACTGCGGAATCCGACGGGATAATTTCCGCTGTGAGTTTCTATACTGCTGCCACAGATGTCTCCTATGATGTGAAAATATATGACACCTTCCTGGAAGGTGAATTGAGCGGTTTGCTGCTGGAACAATCAGGGGCATTTCCCGGAAAGGGATTCCATACGGTCACGTTGAACATTCCGGTTCCCCTGTCTCAGGGGCAGCCGTTTTACTTATATCTCCTGCTCTCCTCCGGAGGTCACCCTTATGATCAGACTTCCGATATTCCCGTCCTGCTGGGTGCTTCTTACAGAACGGTGGTTCGATCCGCTTCTTTTCCGGGGCAGAGCTACTACAGAGTTAACGGATTATGGCACGATCTTTTTGATGACGATGAAACAGCGAACTTCTGCATGAAAGCCCTAACTCTGGAGGAAAGTTCTCTCCCGGTGGAACTTTCCTTCTTTTATGGCAGTTGTCTTAATAACAGCCTTGCTCTTCTGGAATGGGAAACTGCTACAGAGAACAATAACCTGGGCTGGAATGTGCATCGCTCCCTGCAATCCCTGCTTCAATCCGCAATTCTCCTGAATCCCGATCTCATCCCGGGCGCCGGCACCTGCTCCCATCCCAGTTATTATTCCTTCACAGATAGTGAAGTGGAAAACGGTACAAGTTACTGGTACTGGCTGGAAACTGTTGGATATGATTCCCAGAGCAACTGGTTCGGCCCGGTCACTGTTTATATAGAACCACTGCCGGACAATCCGCTTCCCGAAATCGCAACCTACGGGATCGTGAAAATTTATCCTAATCCCTTCAATCCTGAAGTCAGAATAGATTTCAGAATGAAAGAATCTAACCGGGCAAATTTATCCATTTTCGATCTGCGGGGCAGAAAACTAACTACTTTATTCAATGGTCACGTAAGTAATGACGAGTTATACTCTGTTGCCTGGGATGGTTATGATGAAAATGGGAAAAGCATGTCCTCGGGAATATATATCTGTTTATTGAAATCTGGCCATAATTCTGAAATCAGGACAATCACTCTCCTGAAATAGATAGCAAGGTTGCGCATTCCACCTGTTAACATGTCCCGGCCTGATATACATCCGTGCTCATTTTATAAAATACTGCGGCAGTTATAAAAAAATTAATGACAAAAAACCTGGGATGAAAAAACATGATTACAGTTTTTTCAGGTAAAAAAAATGATAAACATCGGTAAAATCCTGATCCTCACCGGAGTGATCCTTATCATTGCCGGCATTATTCTCACCCAGTTTCAGTTCGCGAAATTTCCGGGTAGACTGCCCGGGGACCTATATATAAAAAAGGGTAATTTCACCTTTTATTTTCCCTGGGTCACCTGTCTACTGGCCAGTATCATAATTACAATCATTGTCAGATTCCTGGGCAGAAAGTAGAGAAGTATTTTGATGAGGGATTCCGGGGAAAAACTGCAGCAGAATCATGATATACCCGTCGGTACCCGGGAAGATCTGAATTGCCTGTATGATGTGGAAACAATTCTCAAGGATTATAACAGCGATCTGGATTCCCTTTTCAGGAAGCTGATCGTTGTTATTCAGACAGGATGGCAGTTAAACGGACTGCTCGGGGTAAGAATAAGATTCGATTCTCTGGAGGTTCTCTCCGCGGATTTTGCCGAGACGGGCTTTAAACAGGAAGAAGCTATCTGTATCGGCAATGAGCAGAGAGGTGGTATAGAACTGTTCTATGCTGGCAACTGCAGTAATGATAAAAAGAAACTTATTCCTCAGGGGAAAAAGCTGCTCCTAAAATCCATCGTCTGGCATCTCTCTCTTTATCTTGTCCACAGGCACTTGCTGGAGATTGTTGGCGGCAGGATAAAATTCAACGGGCTTGTGGAGAAGCTGAAGAGAAAAAACGGGAAGATCAGTGATACTTTAAGGGATAAAGCAATAGGTAAGATATTAGAATACCTTGAATGTCCTGAGGAACCTGTTCTGATACTAAGTGCTGATGCGGAGAATCACTGGCAATGGAGATACAGAATGGCTGAATGCATAGCTTCCCGGTTGGATCCGCAACGCTTTGGGGTAAAGAACATCTATATCTTCGGCAGTACAAAAAATGCCTCGGCTGGTCCGGCCAGCGATATTGATCTCCTGATTCATTTTTCTGGCAATAGCTCTCAGAGGAAACAGCTTGTAGCCTGGCTGGATGGCTGGAGTTTGTGCCTGGCGGAGATCAATTACCTGAAAACCGGTTGTAAAACAGAGGGTCTACTGGATTATCATCTCATTACAGATCATGATATTGAGCAGGAAACAAGCTTCGCCATCAAGATCAATGCCGTCACCGATGGTGCCAGACCCCTTAAAATGGGAGAGATATGATCAAGACCTTTTTCGTTTCAGATCTGCATGGGAAGTTGGACAGATATGAAAAATTGTTCCGGAAAATCTATACGGATAGGCCTGAGATTGTGTTAATGGGAGGAGACCTGTTGCCTTCCGGCATCATCCTGCACAGAAAATATGATGATATTCACACAGATTTTATCAACGATTATCTGATCAAGGAATTCACTAAACTGCAAACTGATCTGCAGGATGAATATCCACTGGTCCTGCTGATCATGGGCAATGATGACCCGCGCAGCGAGGAATATAAACTGCTGGCCGCTCAGGAAAAGGGATTATGGCACTATTTGCATATGCAGAAACATTTCTATAAGAAATACCTGTTCTTTGGCTATGCCAGCATTCCACCTTCCCCGTTTCTGCTTAAGGACTGGGAGCGCTATGATGTGTCTCATTTTCTCGATGTGGGTAGTATTTCACCGGCAGATGGCTACAGGACCTTCCCTCTAAGCAGCACTGAAATAGATCACAATACCATAGCCAGGGAACTCGGTCAGCTTTTCGGGGAAACCGATCTGTTCAACGCCGTACTTATCTTTCATGCTCCCCCTTATCAAACGGATCTGGACCTCACAGCTCAGGAAGGGGTCCTTGTAGATCATGTTCCCATGGATCCCCATGTCGGCAGTATTGCCGTTAAAAGACTGCTGGAGGAAAGGCAACCTTATCTCAGTCTGCATGGTCATATCCATGAATCAGCCAGACTATCCGGGTCCTGGAAGGATATGGTAGGTAAAACACCCTGTTTTTCTGCAGCCTATGATGGCGCGGAACTGGCCCTGATCGAATTCGATCTGGATGACCCTTTCACTGCCCGGAGACTGTTGCTCTGAAATACAGAAGGCTTTTTCAGGAGGAACCTGTGCCGAGATATATGACTGTATCATTTCTGATACCACTGCTGATGCACGTGATTTTAGCTTTTACCCCTTTGCCTGCCCAAAATGTTGTAAATGCGCGGGAAAAAGAAATTATCATGGATCTTCTACAGAAAAATGGTCTGAAAGAAAACTCACTTCGATTTCACAAGGATTGGTCTAGCTCAACCCGCTTCAAAATGGAAAGGATACAACAGATCCTCGCTGATCCTATGACCTATCCCGTATTTGTTGACAGCCTCATCGCAGTAATTGGCAGGCCCGGGAGTACTGATATCATCAGTTATCTCCGCAAGGATATATTTCTTGATTCCCTTGCCGGTTGTAATAAAGAAGATGATATCCTTTTCTCCGATCGGTTCGAGGCAATAAAGAAACCCCGCCAGTTATTCTCCTTTCTGGAAAGTAAATGGCAGGAAATAGACTCATTATTCAGATCTGCCTGGTACCGCCTCGATTCTGTGGAAATGAAAAAGTTACATTACTTTTCCCTGACAGCGCATCAGGAAGAAGAAGATTCCCTGAAATATCGCAATTTCATGAGGGGAAATCAGATATCTGAATATGATCTTCTGGAGATCGACGACTTTCTGGAAATCCTCGTGAAAATCGATGTTAAATGCTACCTGCGAGCATCGAGTTCTTTCCTTGATCTGTGTAAGCTGCTTGGCGATTATCTGGTTGAAAGACCATGGCAGTATAATAAAAGAATGGAAAAAGAAACGCCCTGGGGGAAGTTCTGCATCGGGACCGACGGCACAGATATCTATGATGGGAAATTTGCATTCATCTACGATCCGGGCGGAGATGATATCTACAACTGTCCCATCAGCACTGATGCGGAATATCCCTATTTCTGCGTCATCGACCGGGAGGGCAATGACTGTTATAAGAACTCGGAAATAGGCGGATTGATATCTGTTTTTGCCGGTATTGGTTTTTTTGCTGATCTGCAGGGCAATGATATTTACCAGGGAGATGATTTTGCTCTTTCCGCCAGCTGGGGCACCCTGGCTTTCCATGATGAAGAGGGCGATGATTATTATTCCTGTGGCTTGCATTCCCTGGGTGCAGCAACTTTTGGTATCGCTGTCCACACTGATCTGGAAGGGGACGATGTCTACTGTACGACTGAGCTGGGTGAAGGTTTTGGCAGCACCCTGGGTGCAGGTATACTGGCAGATTATGGCGGTGATGACGTCTACATAGCAGGAAGAAAATATCTGCATGTGCCCCTGGCTCCTCTCGATTATCGCAGCCTGGCACAGGGATTCGGTTTTGGCATGCGCCCTGATCTCGCCGGAGGAATAGGAGTTCTATACGATGCCTGCGGTAACGACAGCTATAAGGGTGCTGTATATGCCCAGGGAGTTGCCTACTGGTATGCCCTGGGTATTCTGATCGACAGAGAGGGCAACGATTTCTATGATGCAGTCTATTATCCCCAGGGCAGCGGGATCCATCTTGCCGGTGGTTTTCTCTTCGATGAACAGGGCGAAGATCATTATTATTCCAAACACGGTCCCGGACAGGGGGCAGCCCATGACTATGGTGTCGGTTTTCTGGTGGACAGGTCCGGTAACGACTGCTACTCGGTGGAAGGCGGTAACGGTCTGGGCCTGACTAATTCCGTGGGTATCTTTCTGGATGTGAGTGGAAACGATCAATATCAGCGCAACCTTACCAGTAATTACGGATATGCCAGCACGGGCAGGGAAAGCGGCAGCATAGGCATCTTTCTTGATACCGGCGGTGATGACAGCTACGCCCTGGAACACTGCAGTAATGATTCCACCTGGATTAGCGGAACCTTCGGGATGGGGCTTGATATGCCATTGGTAACAGACAGGGAAATTGTGCAGGAAATTGCTGCTGAAAGAGCGTCCACTGTCGATTCACTGGCAGAGATCAGCACCATCTTTAAAATAGCATCGGAATGGGGGGTGGGTACCTCTGCTGCCAGGGTGGAAATAGCAGGACTGATTCTTCTGAAAAGGGATGCAGAAACTGCAGAATATATCGCTGCCAATGAAATGGATACAAAAGATGGTCTTGTCTATAGAGCAATTTCGAATTATGCGAAGCAATCGGTATGCTTTCCGGACTATCTGGCCGGATTATTGCAGAATGAGGACAGCCTGGTTGTCAGAAATACCATCGGAATTATAGGGGAAATCGGTACTACCGATCATATGACTGAGCTTCAACAGTTCCTCAAGGACAATAAATATATCACCACGGTACTGTCAGCTTTGGGCAATATTTCTGCCGACAGCAGTGCTGAGATTCTGGCCTGCTACAGGTTTTCTCCGGTTGAAAAAATACGTTTTACTGCAGCCAGAGGATTACGTAAGATAAACAGTGAACTGAGCAGAAAATACCTGCTGGAAATGAAAGAGGATGATTCTTTTCTTGTGAGGACATTACTCTACCTGTACGATATGGAATCAGGACAGTAAAATGTTTATTGATTATGCCAGGATCAGGATTCAATCCGGAAATGGTGGGGATGGCTGTGTCAGTTTCCGTAGAGAGAAATATGTGCCCAGGGGTGGTCCTGATGGCGGGGATGGTGGTCGGGGCGGAAGTGTTATTGCTGTAGCTGATGAAAATGTCGATACTCTGCTGGAATACCGTTACAACAAACTGTTCAGAGCCGGCCGGGGGCATCATGGTATGGGAAGCAATAAAACAGGAGCCAATGGTTCCGATATTACCCTTGTTTTTCCACCGGGTACCGAAATATATGA
>JAFGRJ010000057.1 GCA_016935235.1 Candidatus Cloacimonadota bacterium | reverse complement strand
GAAGAAGCCTGGCTCACCGTAGAACCAACTTCTGCTGTGATTGCACCAGGTGCAAGTACCGATATAAATTACTTCTGCAGCGCCCTGGAACTGGAAGCAGGAGATTATCTGGGTACAATCGACATAACCTCCAATGATCCCGATGAACCCCTGCTGACCTTCACCATCAATCTCGTTATCACCCCGGGCGTCGGAAACAGCGATGACGATCTGCCTGTTGCTACCCGCCTGATCGGTAATTACCCAAATCCCTTCAATCCTGTGACTACCATAGAATTTGCCCTGCACCAGGAAACCAGAGTTGAACTGGAGATATTCAATATGAAAGGGCAGAAGGTAATTACCCTGGTCTCGGAAACAAGGTCACCGGGTAAGTACCAGGTCATCTGGCAGGGTAAAGATGCCAACGACAATGCCGTTGCCAGTGGGATATATCTCTATCGTCTGAAAACCACTGACCATACCCAGGTCAGGAAAATGATCCTGCTGCGCTGAGAGGGAATAGACCATTAAAGAAAAGGCAGGAATGATTTCCTGCCTTTTTAATTTATAAAATTGATTCTAACTGCGAGAGACCCTGTTTATTTTTCCTTAACAAAAATACTGTAAACTACCGGTATCACCACCAGCGTCAGAAAAGTGGCACTGATCAGGCCGCCAATCACCGTGAGAGCCATGGGAGCTTTCAATTCCGATCCTTCCCCGCTGCTTATAGCCATGGGGAGCATGCCCAGGACTGTGGTCGAAGCCGTGATCAGAACAGGCCTGATCCTGTCTGATCCAGCCTGCAGTATGGCTTTGTACTTGGTAAATCCGGAATCTTTTAATTTATTGATATGATCTATCAATACTATACCGTTATTCACCACTATACCTGCCAGGATAATACCTCCCACGAAACTTGCCACCGAGAGAGTGGTCCCGGTAATAAACAGCATCAACATCACTCCGATCACAGCCAGCGGCATGGTGAACATCACTACAAAAGGCTGCCGGAGAGATTCAAACTGAGAAGCCATGACAATATAGACCAGGACTATGGAAAGCAAAAGGGCCAGGGCAAGTGTGCCAAAGGCTTCCTTCATATCCTGATAAGCCCCTCCGAAAATCACATAATATCCTGGTGGCATATCGTCCGTTATTGGCTGGATCCTGTTCTGCACTTCCTTCACAACTGCTCCCAGATCGGAGGTGCCCGTTATATTCGCTGTAATTTTTACCTTGCGGCTCTGTTTCTCGCGGCTTATTTTTATCGGTCCTTCCGAATATTCTATATGGGCGATCTGGTTCAAGGGTACGGAAACCCCCAGGGGAGAAAGAACAGGAAGATGCAGAATATCTTCAAAGCTGTTCCTCGCTGGTTCTTCCACTCTCACCAGGATATCTATCTCCTCGCCTTCTTCCCTGAAGATGCCAGCCTGTGTTCCCAGGGAGGAAGTCTTAATCTCCAGGGCAATCTGGTACGAGGTCAGTCCATACTGGAAAGCCTTTTCCTTGTCTATGATGATATGTGCTTCCGGACGTCCCTCCTTCATACTGTTAACCACATCAGCCACATGCTCAATCCGGCTTATCGTGCCCTCTATATCAGAAGCTATAACCTGCAGGCGCCCCAGGTCCTTGCCGAATATGTTTATTTCGATAGGATTCGATTGACCGCCTCCCATCATTTCAGCCCGGGACAGGAAAACATATTCCGACCCATCGATCTGGGGTAACTTTTTCCTGATTATGTCCTGGATTTCCTCATAGGTAACTTCCCTGTCCTTCTGTTCATATAAGCGCACATAGACCTGTGCTTCCGCTACGCTTTGCGGATTGGTGGGATCAGACATGGCCTGGGCATCCGTCATTGGTCCAACCAGGGCCATGACATGGCGTACTCCTGCTGTGGAGAGAAAGGCATCCTCGATCTGGGCGATGGCGGCATCTGTCTCTTCCAGGGGGGTTCCGATGGGCATCTTGATATTCATCAGCATGAAGGGGATATCCTGTTCCGGCATGAATTCCGTCCCGATCAACGGAAGTAAAGCCAGTGACAGGACAAGTAATATCACCACCATCACGATAGTTCTGGTCTTGTGAGCAAGCACCCATACCAGCACTTTCTGGTAGCGATCCTTGATACCGATGAACATTTCCTGGGATTTATCTGTCTGGGGTCGGTTCTCAACTCTCCGGAAAACTATTGAAGCCAGTGCCGGTACCAGGGTCAGAGAAACGAACAGCGAAGCTGAGAGCGAGAATGCCACCGTTAAAGCCAGACCTCTCACCAGGATGCCCGTCATTCCCTCTGCAAAGATCATGGGGAAAAAAACGGCTATGGTCGTCAATGTTGAGGCGGTTATCGCCATAGCCACTTCCGAGGCACCACCTATTGCCGCCTTGATCTTTGCCTTACCCATTTCCAGATGCCGATAAATATTCTCGATAACAACTATAGAATTATCTACCAGCATTCCCACTCCCAGGGCTAATCCACCCAGGGTCATGATATTTAAACTGAATCCACCCATGTAGATCGCTACAAAAGTGGCAATCACGGATATGGGTATAGCCAGGGAAATGGCAAAGGTTGGTCGCCAGTTGCGCAGAAAAAGGTACATGATCAGAATTGCCAGCACACCACCCACCAGCAGATTGTTCACGGCCCCGGAAGTGGTTTTGGCAATGGGTCGACCCATGTCCATAACTTCGGCAAATATTATCTCTCCCTCGAAATCTTCCTTGATGATCTCCATTTCATCTTTGATCCTCTGGGAAACCTTGAGAGTATTCGCCCCGGATTCTTTGGAAATCCAGAATAACGCTGTCGGCTTCTTATCTGTGCGCACGAAGTATCTTGCCTCCCTGAAACCAGCTTCTACTCTCGCCACATTCTTCAGATAGATGGTCTCCCCGGAAGAAGTCCGTTTCAGGGGCAGATTGCTGATTTCATCCAGAGAACCATACTGTGCCATGGTACGCAGAAAATACTCGTTGTTACGTTCCTGGATATATCCGGCAGACATATTCAGATTGCCAGCAGATACCACCTGCACCACTTCTGCCACTGATATGCCATACTGAGCAAGTTTCTCCTTATCGACAATGATCTGTTTCTCAGCATCGTCACCGCCATACACCATAACCGAAGCAACACCTTTCTGGTGCTTCAGTTTGGTTGCGACCTCATCTTCCAGTATCTTGCGGAGTTTATAAGTATTTTCTCCACCGGTAGCACCATACATGAGCACTGGCATCTGAGAGAGATTGAATTTCATGACCAGCGGACGGGAAACCTCCTCGGGAAGATAATCAGCGACCTGGTCTATCATGTCTCTCAGGTCCTGGGCAGCAAAATCGAGATTTGTCCCCCAGTCGAACTCTACCATGATCAACGATGCATTTTCCATACTTTCAGAGGAAAGGGTTTTGACGTTTTTTACCGTTGCCACTGCTGTTTCTATGGTTTTAGTGATAGTCTCCTCGATATCTTCCGGGGAAGCACCTTCGTACATGGTGACAATGGAAATGATCGGATAATCCATATCCGGTAGCAGTTCCAGCCCCAACTTGCTGAGAGCAATTCCACCCAGAATAACTATGAGCAATGTTATCATCAGGACTGTAACTCTTCTGTTAACGGAGAATTCTACTAATTTCATGATCCCGCCTATTCTTTCACCTGCACCGGATCTCCATCCAGCAGGCCGACATTCCCGATTACTATTACTTCCTCGCCTGCCTCCAGACCAGATTTGATCTCGATCTCCTCTTCATTGCCAATACCAGTTATGATCTCTTTTCTCTGTGCCTTACCTTCACGTACGGTAAATACAAATCTATCATCAACGATGGCTTTTTGAGGAACGACCAGAGTCTTCCGGGAAATACCGGTTAAAATACGGATGCGCGCAAATTGATTGTGCTTCAGGATATTTGCCCTGTTCTTCACTTTTATCTCGACCTGGAACAATCCTGAATATTTATCAGCCTCTGATGAGATGAAACTCACTTCACCCGTGATCTCCTCCTGACTGGCACTATCGACCTGAATCACCGCCTTCTGCCCGGTTCTTAGTTTCTTCAGGTCGATGTCGGAAACCTGCAGCCTTACTTTCATATTTTCCAGATTCAACAATCTCAGCAGCACCGGATCGAACATATTATTATAGGTATCCCCTTCCTTTAAGGCAATAAAAGTTACCACACCGGCGAAGGGAGCAATCAGCCTGGTATTTTCCTGGACAGATTCATAGGCGGCTTTTGCCACCAGAAAAGCTGTTTCAACTTCGTCGAAGGATTTCTGGTCAACTGAGCCGGTCTTCTTCAATTCCAGCATCCTTGAATAATTTGCCTGCATATTCCTGTACTGAGCCTCAGCTTGTAATAGCAGCTTGTCATCCAGTTCCAGTAATAAATTCCCTTTATCTACCCTGTCCCCTTCTTCAACATGAATCTTCTTGATCCGTAAGGGTAGTGTTGGTGAATAATTAACCACTGCTTCCGCTTCCAACTTTCCGGACATTTCTATATAACTGGCTACCTCGGTACTCTCTACCTTAATTGTCTCCACTATCCGGGATCCTGTAAATTCCTTGATCTCATCTTTCTTGTTTTTATTGCTGCAGCCCATGAGGAAAAGGAACAACAGTAAGAACGGGATCAACGTTTTCTTCATTTCTCACTCCCTTGATAGATATATCTATCCATTTCATATTTTGTAATAATGAATTCATAATAGGAAGACAACTGGTTCATCTCACTGCCGAAGAGCATGGTTTCAGCATCAAGGAGATCACTGTTGGTTACCATGCCCTGCTCATAAAGCTGATTGACAACCCGGTGATTCTCCTCCGCCAGCTCCAGCGCCGTCCTGCTGTCTGTCACCGCCCTGGCTTTGATCAATATCCTGTGAAATACATTCTCAGCGTTGACCAGGTAGTGTTCTTCAGCATATTCCGTTACTGCTCTGGTGCTTTCCAGTTCATATTTGCTCTGTCTGAGCCTGGTATAATTATCCCCTGCTGTAAAAAGAGGTAAGCTGATGACTGCAGCCAGATTCCAGTTATCATTACCTTCCAGATCCCATCTGTCATCATTCTCGATTTCGTAGGTAAATTGCAGGTTCAAACTGGGTAAAAAATTTCCCCAGGATAATTGATGCTTCTTCTGCATGATATTACGCGTCAGTGCCAATCCTGCCAGAGTAGGACTATTTTCTTCTACCAGAGCCAGGAATTCCCGGCTTTGTTCTTTCTTCTCTTCTTCCCGCATTGCATTCCAGTAAAGGATTTCCTCATCATAACCCGCCAATGCCACCGGCTGTGGTTCAATGAATTCCCCTGTTCCCAGCAGGATTTTCCAGAGATTGGACATCTCGGAAAAACTGCTTTCTATCTCCATAAGGGATGCCTCTTCATTCTTTACCTTGAGTTGCCACTGCAAAAGATCAGATTGCTTTCCCAATCCTAACTCATATTTCTGCTGGACTTTCTCCAGATGACTGCGAGCAGAGGAGAGGCTTTTGTTGGCTAATTTCTGCAGGTCCTGAAGCTCCAGAAGACCAAAATACAGGGCAGCAACCTGATAACGTAGATCGGATTCACTGTTCAGCAAATCCAGTTTCGCCTGCTGCAGCGATAAACGAGCCATCTGATAACCCAAAATCACCTTGCCACCATTGAACAAGGGTTGCTGGACAATGATATTATTGTTGTAGGATGTCCGGTAAATCCCGGTTCCCAGAGCCGCACTGGACATGGGAAAATTACCTATTATCTCACCATCAAGACCATAAACCGGAGCTTCCATCACCGCGTTGGCATCCTCATAAGTACCACTGTCGATACGAACCAGGGTGGAATTGAAACTCACTCTGGGAAAGAAGCCGCTGAGAGCATTTCTCTCATTCCAGACAGAAGACCGGTAAGAGTATTGACGAGACTGATAATCCTTGTTATTTTCTTTCGCCAGAACGAGACTTTCCTCCAGGGAAATCGTCGCTGCCATCAAACAACTGCACAATAACAGGATTAAGGTTAAATGTAATTTTTTCATAATCTCCTCATCATCAGGGTGTTATACTTTTCCACAGGGTATCGAAAAGTTTCTCTCCCGTTTCTTTCAGATCCAGTTTTGCATTCAGTATATGATATATCATTGTGCCTTCACCCAGAGCACTGATCATGAAAGCCAGAGTATCACATTCAATGTCCTTTCTGATTTCATTGTTGTCCTTAGCCCTCCGGAGAAGCTCTATGAAAGCTTCCTGGTTTCTATGATGCACTTCGAAGTGCTTCTGTCTCAAAATCGGAAACTTGACCAGGGCATCAACCATTAACATGTAAAAATTATATTCATTGATATTTTCCGATTCAACCACCCGATTGAGAAAAACACTCACTCCCGCGAGGGAGTTGAAATAATTCCGCACAATCTCCTGCAAGCTTGAACTGGACTCATATAATTCCATTTCCCATTGTTCAAACTCCCGGAACAGCAGGTCAATGGCTTCGATAAAAAGCTGTTCTTTATTATTGAAATAGTGATAGATGCCACCCTTGGTGAATTTCGATTCCCTCACCACATCATTCATGCTGGCGGCATCATATCCTTTCTCCAGAAAAATCCGCAGGGCAGCCCGGAGGATCTTTTCCCTGGATTCCATCTTCCCTCCTGATGCGCTCAAACTTTTTAATACCGACCGTTCGGTCTGAGAATTCACCGCCAGATCCATCTGTCAAATATTTTTTTCTGTGCTTCATTTCATGTAATTAATAAAAAGATATAATGAAAGGACTTAGCCCCTGATAATTTCCCACGCCTGCATGTCCAATTCACTGAGAATGATCTGCAGGAATTTCAAAAGTTCCTGGTAATCAGTCAGGCAGATGATACCCTGATGACTGTGAGCATAGCGTACAGGAACACCCAGAACGATGGCGGGGGTACCATAATTGGCCGTCTGGATCTCTCCCCCATCCGTTCTGCCATATTTTCTTACTGCCTGCTGATATCTGATCTTGTGCTTCTCTGCAGTTTCGATCATGAAGTCTCTAAGTTCTCTTTTCACGAGCAGGGCAGGATCATATAGCCGTAAATGTACTCCTTTACCCACCGCAGTCTGGGAATAATCGCCAATCCCGGGAATATCATCAGCCGGAGCGCCCTCCAGTACTATGCAGATATCAGCATTACTGTACAGAGCTGCTGTTCTGGCTCCCCGCGTACCGACCTCTTCCTGGACACTGGCGAAACAGTGAACTTCATTGGGATGTTCATTATCGGCCAGCCAACGTGCTATTTCCACCAGGGCGGCAATGCCTATTCTGTCATCGAAGGCTTTACTGATAATTGTTTCATTCTTCTGCTGATAAAAGAAATGAGCCAGAGGCAGGACCTGATCACCCAGCCGAATGGCAAAATTATCTTCCAGATCGGAAAGAGACCTGGCACCGATATCCACGAACATATCCTTTATTTCCAATTTTACATTTTCATTCTTATCTTTCAGGAAGTGTACAGGAACACTGCCTATTACTCCGGGATACCTTTCACCCCGTCGGTTTATCACCTCTACCATGGAGGAAAGTAGTGTATCCGGATTCCAGCCGCCCACCGGATGAATCCTCAGGAATCCACTATCCTCCAGCTTGCTTACGATAAATCCGATCTCGTCCATATGAGCTATCAGCATTATCCTGGGACGGGAAGCCTTGCCTGTAAAAATGTAATTCACCGATCCCATTTTATCTTTTCTGATCTCACTGGCATGGGAGATATACTTATCCAGAATATTCACGATCTCCCGTTCGCAGCCGGATATTGCTCCTGCCAGAGACAATTCCCTTATCAAATCAAGACTTTTCATGATTTCTCCTCTCAGCTCAGACTTTTTTTATCTGTTTCACCTTTTCCCTGGTGGTCAGAAAATACAAAGCCGGGATCACATAGAGAGTAAGAAAAGTGGAAACCACCAGACCACCGATACTGACTATACCCAGGGGTTGCCTGATCTCGGAACCGGATGTACCCAGTCCCAGAGCCATCGGCAGCATCCCCATGATTATTGCGATCGAACTCATGATAATGGGTTTCAATTTGGTCGGACATGCTTCCAGCAATGCCTTTCTTGTATTCATGCCCTTTTCCCGCAGTTGCTGCGTATAATCCAGCAGTAGAATGGCTGCATTAACAACTATACCGAGCAACATGATCACACCCATCATCGATATCATACCAAATGGTTTACCGCTGATATACAGAGCCAAGATAACACCAATCATGGCAAGAGGGAGGGTCAACAGGATCAGGACCGGTTTGGTAAAGCTCTCCAGGATAGCGGCTAACAGCATGTATGTAAGCAGGATAGCTATGAGGAAAGCCTTACCCATTTCCCTATTGTTCTCCTGCATCATTTCACTGTTTCCTGCCCACTGGAATTTATAACCAGGAGGCAGAACCATTGCATCCTGAATTATCTGCAGATCGTTCATGATCTGGCTCTGAACATAACCCAGGGCAATGTCTCCGGAAAACTGGATGGATTTGTACTTGTCGCGATGTACTATTTTGGTGGAACCGCTTGTATACTCTACATCTGCCAGCTGTGACATCCGATATGCCCCGACCGGTGTGATTACCGGAATATTCTTGACTTCCTCCGGTGTATCAACCGATCCACCAGTTAGTGACACCCGGATATCATATTCGTTGCCTCTCTCCCTGTATTGCGTTGCTATCAGACCTTCCAGAGAAGCACGCAGGGTCATTGCCAGTTCATAAACGGAGATCCCGGCGGAGGCAAGCTGTTCCCGCCTGGGAATAAGAGAAATTTCGGGTTTCCCGGGACGTGAATTACTGTCGAAATTAATCAGACCGGGAACTTTTTTACCCTTCTCTATGATCTGCTGGGTCAACCTGTTCAATTCATCAATATCCTGCCCCATCAGGTAAAATTCGATGTCACCCCCGCCTCCGCCCATGGAGGACCCGACCGAAACCTTGAATTTGGCGTTAGGCAGGGTAGATAATTCCTGAATGAAAAAATTCGTCATTTCATCACTGGAATACTTCCTTCTGTTAGCATCCACCAGTTTAATATTGATTACTGCCAGGTTGGGAGCTTCATCTGTCCAGCCCTGCGTACCCAGGCGGACCAGGAGGTGACTTATTTCCTTGAACCTGCTTAATCTTACCTCAATCTCCTCATAAACTGCCGCTGTTTCCTGAAGATTATAACCCTCGGGTAATTCATAATAAATGGAGATATTACCTTCATCCATGTCAGGCAAAAATTCAAATCCCAGCCGGGGAGCAAACAGGATCATTACCACCAGAAACAGCATGATCGCTGCAGCCACCATGAATACAGAACTTTTTCGGTCATGAATGACTTTTTCCAGAGTATCCCGGTAAGTTTTTTCCCAGTTTCGGAACATCCTCTCCAGTTTATCTCCCCAGGGGTGCTTTTTCTTCGTTTCGGGTAGAATGAGAGAAGCCAGCATTGGTGTTATGGTGAAGGAGATCAACAGCGAGAAGATAGTGGCAAAGGCAACGGTGAGAGCGAACTCCTTCAGGAATTGTCCTGCTATCGTCTGCATCATGGCCAGGGGAACAAAGACAACTATATTTGTCAGAGTGGAAGCAATTACAGCCACCGCAATCTCAGTTGTCCCGATATTGGCTGACTCTCGGCGACCATGACCGAATTCCTTGTGCCGGAAAATATTTTCCAGAACAACCACTGAATTGGTGACCAGAATACCCACGGAAGTGGAAAGTCCCATCAGTGTGAGAATGTTGATACTGAAATCAGCCAGTTGCAGGGCCAGAAAAGTTGATATGATCGAGGTAGGCATGGCCACAGCAACGATCAGGGTAGAACGCAGATCATGCAGGAAGAAGAGCAGAACCAACCCGGTGAAAAGGATGCCCAGAAACACGTTGCTCAATGTATCTTCCACTGAACTCTTAATAAACCGTGAGTCATCATTGATTATAACCAGATCTGTGCCCTGGGGTAGCCCTGCCCTTATTTCAGGAAGCTGCTTCAATACTGTTCGGGCAATATCCACCGGATTACCCTCGGAGG
>JAFGRJ010000056.1 GCA_016935235.1 Candidatus Cloacimonadota bacterium | reverse complement strand
ACTGAAAAATGCACTGTATGTCACGGCGAAGGTATTATCAGCAGTGAGGAAGTGATCCCGATAAACATACCAGCCGGTGTCGGTGAAGGAATGCAGATGACTGTCAGCGGAAAAGGTAATGCGGCCCGAAGGGGAGGCATGAACGGAGACCTGCTGGTGGTGATACATGAAGAAGAGCATCCGGAACTGATGCGTGATGGAAATGATCTTCTGTATAACCTGCATATCAGCATTCCCCAGGCTGCCATGGGCACACCTGTTGAAATCCCAACCATTGACGGAAAAGTTAAAATCCGGATTGAACCCGGAACCCAGCCGGGCAAGATATTAAGATTAAGAAATAAAGGCCTTCCTGATATAAATGGATACGGCAAAGGTGACCTGCTCGTCAGCATCAATGTATGGATTCCCAAAACACTGACACGGGAAGAAAAGAACATGCTTGAAAAATTCTCGGAATCCCGTAACTTTGTGCCAAATCCTGACAGCTCTGAGAAGAACTTTTTTGAAAGAATGAAAAGCTATTTTAAATAATAACCGAATGGAATTATTCCGTGCGGAAAACATTGTTAAACGATTTTCCAATCATCTGGCCCTCGACCGTGTTACAATATCAGTTCCACAGGGAAGTATTTACGGACTTTTAGGTCCGAATGGGGCGGGAAAAACGACCCTTCTGAGAATCATTAACCAGATTACAGCTCCCGATGAAGGAAATTTGTTCTTCAACGGGCATAAATTCGTTTCAGAGGATGTTTTCAATATAGGCTATCTGCCTGAAGAACGCGGCCTGTATAAAAAAATGAAGGTGGGTGAACAGGCGTTATATCTTGCACAGCTGAAAGGATTGCCAAAAAAGGAAGCCATCACCAGGCTGAAATACTGGTTCAGGAAATTCGAAATTCTTACCTGGTGGAACAGAAAGGTGGAAGAACTGTCAAAAGGTATGCAGCAAAAGTTGCAGTTTATTATCACCATTCTTCATAAGCCGGGATTGTTGATATTCGATGAACCATTCAGCGGTTTTGATCCCATCAATGTTGATATGCTTAAAAATGAAATCCTGAACCTGAAAAAAGAGGGAGCTACCATAATTTTTTCAACTCATGATATGGGATCTGTTGAACAACTCTGCGATCATATAACACTGGTTGATAACGGCTTAAAACTGATTGAAGGAAATATTAATGATATCCGAAAGCAATACCAGACCAGTATTTATCGGGTTGGCTTCTCCGGAGATATTCACCAGGTGCGTCAGGCTCTGAATAACAACTTCGAATTGCTCGAACACATTAATGAAGATGGTGCTGATCTGGCAAGAATAAAAGTGAAAATCGGATCCTCACCAAATGAACTCCTGGCAACACTGCTTCACAAAGTGAATATCATTTCCTTTAATGAAGAACTTCCGGGGATGCATGACATTTTTATCAGGGTGGTCAGAGAAGCCAAGAAAAACTTAAATCCGGCATAAGATGAATAAAATTCCGATCATTATCGCCAGAGAATATATTACCAGGGTCCGGAAAAAATCCTTTATCATCATGTCTGTTCTGGGTCCGATTCTGTTTGCCGCACTGATGATTCTTCCTGCATGGCTGAGCCAGATTGAACAAACAGAAGTTAAAAGAATAGCAGTCGTTGACAGCTCTCACCTTTTCAGGAATGTCATCCCCGAAACAGAATTTCTGAAGTTCGATTACCTTGAAAATGTAAGTATTAATGCACTTAAAGATAATTATGCAAGTCTCGGATATTATGGGATTTTATATATCTCTCACATTGTAACATATGATCCCAATTCCGTCATTATCTATTCTGCAAAACAACCCAATTTGGCCACCAAGATGCACATCAGCAACCATCTTGAAAATTATATCCGTGATCAGAAACTCAAGACATATAATATTGAAAATCTGGATGATATCTTAAAATCAGTTAAAACCACCATTAATGTCAGGACCATTAAGATAACTGAAGAGGGGGAGGAAAAAGAGAGCAGTACGGGGATCATGATGGCAGTTGGATATGTAAGCGGTTTTCTTATGTATATGTTTCTTATTTTCTGCGGTACAATGGTCATGCGTGGCGTGGTGGAAGAAAAGACAAGCCGGATCGTCGAAGTAATAATATCATCTGTTAAACCATTTCAGTTAATGTTTGGTAAAATTGTGGGTATAGCGCTGGTCGGGCTGACCCAGCTTTTGATCTGGATCATCTCAACTTTTATACTCGTAAGCATTGCCCAGGCTATTTTCTTTCCGGAATTTACCATGACACCTACCGAGCAGGTGGTTTCTCAGGATATCATGTCAGCTTCACCGGCAGGAGAAAACCAGTCCGGAGGTACTGAGGAAATGGAGCAACTTCGTTCAGCTCTCAGTACGTTAAAAAATATAGACTTCGTAGTTATCATACTCACGTTTCTGTTTTATTTTCTGGGTGGATATTTTCTTTATGCATCTATGTTTGCAGCGGTAGGTGCAGCTGTCGATAATGAAACCGATACCCAGCAGTTTGTCTTTCCTATATTGCTCCCGCTTATCCTGGGTATAATTGTACTGTTCAGTATTACCAACAATCCGGATAGTCCTCTGGCTTACTGGTGTTCCATCATACCATTTACCTCACCTATTGTAATGATGGCCAGAATACCTTTTGGCGTTCCATGGGCTGATTTCTTTCTGTCGGCCGGACTTCTGATTGCCTTTTTTCTCGGTGCCACATGGCTGGCAGGAAAAATTTACCGGACAGGGATACTTATGTACGGGAAAAAACCTACTTTTAAAGAAATGCTGAAATGGGTCAGGTACAAAACGTGAGATAATGCATAAAACACGTAATCGGATCAATCTGATCCTGATCATTATATT
>JAFGRJ010000055.1 GCA_016935235.1 Candidatus Cloacimonadota bacterium | reverse complement strand
TGATCGAGAAATTATCTGAAATCTTCCGGAAGTCATGATGGTGTCCGTAAGAGGACCATTCATGAAAATCAGGGGATTGTCTGGAGCAAGGGGGTCGAGGATACTGTTCGACATATCTGTAAAGAGTTTTACAGCTAGACCTCTGCCACCTATGTAATTTTCTATATCTGCAGAAGCAGGTGTGATCATCCAGCTGGTCCCTGAGGCAAGGTCAACATGCAATATTTTGTTATTCATACCTTTCATGATCCTGCCCTCCCTCAAGTATTGAACCTGTTATACTCTTTCCTGTAAGGACATTGGGAACACTTTTTCTTATAATATGCATAAACAGCTTTGGGCAATTTACTCAACTGGGCATATCGGGAGGGACAAATATGGCAGGGAATATCCGGCTCCAGCCAGGCATCAGGGGCAAATCGGTAGAGTGAAGCTCCTTCCAGGATAGTCACTCCAGCGCTGGTTCCCAAACGGTTTGCTCCGGCGCCAATCATTCTCCAGGCATCCTTGAAATTCTTAATGCCGCCGGAAGCCTTTACACCGATAGCGGGACCAACTGTATCCCGCATCAGCTTAACATGAACGGGGAATGCCCCGAAAGCGCCAAAACCCGTTGATGTTTTTACGAAAGCAGCACCGGCTGCAACAGCAATCTTGCAAGCAGTAACAATCTGTTCATCCATGAGATAACAGGTTTCCAGGATCACCTTTACCAGTGCTGGTTTACTGGCATTTACCACTTCCCTGATATCAGAGGCAACGAAATCCAGTTGATTATCCCTTAAAGCAGCCACATTCATTACCATATCAATTTCTTCAGCTCCGTCATTGACTGCGGTTGCTGCTTCCTGAGCCTTTATTCTACTCAAATTTGCACCCAGTGGAAAACCGACCACCGCGCATACCTTTACGGAGCTGCCTGAAAGAAATTCCTGTGCCAGTTTTACATTAACAGGGTTTATGCATACAGTGATGAAATTGAACATCCTTGCTTCGTTACATAAATTCTCAATTTTCTTCTGTCCGGAGGCTGCTGCCAGTTCTGTGTGATCGATCATGCTGGCAAGTTGTTTTATATCAATCATTACCTACCTCCTCGAGCACGCCCTGGCAGAGAGCTGTCCGCAAGCCGCCTGAATGTCCGTTCCCCTGCTTTCCCGCAGTGTCACTGCTATTTTCATACCACGCAGGGCATCCATAAAAGTTTCAATATCTTTTTCTAGAGGTTTTGTGAAATTCGAACCATCTACCTGATTCCAGGGAATGAGATTTATCTTGCAGGAAAGATCGCCACTGAATTTTCTGAGAGCCAGGATGTCTTCCCTGTTCATGTTGAAATTTCTTATCATTACATATTCCAGGGTGATACGATAAGGATTCCGTTCCAGGAAATACTGCAGAGATTTCTTCAACTTATTCAGTGGATAACGGTGCGCAACGGGCATTATCTGTTCCCTTTTTTTCTGAACAGCAGAATTCAGGGACAGAGCCAGTTTCAACTTTATACCACTTTCCGCCAAACGATAAATCCCCGGTACAATGCCACAGGTGGAGAGGGTGATGCGCCGGGGGCTGAAACTGAAGCACTTTTCATGTTGCAGGATATTGATCGCCGGCAGGATATTTTCCAGATTATCAAGAGGTTCACCCATGCCCATTAAAACAAGATTCGTTAATTTCCTCTCCCCCAGTTCACAGCTGGCAATAAAAATCTGACCTGTGATCTCATGAACCGTCAGGTTGCGCTGGAAACCCATTCTACCGGTTGCACAGAATTTGCACTTATACTGGCAGCCAACCTGGGAAGATAGACAGAGGGTGGTTTTCCCCTCATATGGCATCAGGACCATCTCGATAAGATTATCATCTTCCAGTTGCAGCAGGTATTTAACTGCCAGATCCGATGAACCGGTCCTTTCCTTGATCACCGGTATCGTCAATTTGAAGGCAGTTGCCAGGTCATGCTGTAACTGGGCAGGAAGAGAAGTCATCCTGCTGAAATCCAGAACTCTCTTCCCGTAAATCCACTCCAGTAACTGATTTATCCGAAAACTGCGCTCTCCCCTGCTGACCATAATCCGATTTATTTCATCTGGATGCAGATCAAGCAGGTTTTTCTGAATTCCTTGCATTTTTTATCTTGGCATATTCTTCCAGATTTATTATTTCATTTTTCTCATCTTCTGATATCAGATAGATTTTTCCATTATAATAGTCATTCTTTACCACCCGCCAGAAGCTCTCCTTGTAGTGAATCTCCTCCTCAAGCTCAGGATAGCGGTCTGCTTCTTCCAGATAGAATTCCTCCTCATAATGAAGACAACATAATAATCTACCGCAGGGACCAGATATTTTGGACAGATTGCTGATCAGGTTCTGATCCTTAGCCATCTGAATGGTAACCTGGTTGAACTTTTTAAGAAAATTTACACAGCAATAGGTTTTGCCACACATCCCCAAACCGCCCAGCCGGCGTGCATCCTCCCTTCCCGAAGACTGATGGAGTTCGATCCTGGTCTTGAATTCGGTGGCAAGTTCACGGACAAAGTCACGAAAATCTATTCTGCCATCAGCGGTAAAGAAAAACGTCAGCTTATTACCATCAAGCTGGTAGATAGCCTCCAACAATTTCATTTCAAAGGGATGTTTTTTTACCATTTCCAGAAATTTCTTCTTGGCTTCAGTTTCCTTTTTTTTGACATTTTCAAGCTGTTTGAGATCAGCAGAGGTGGCAATACGCAGGATCTTCTCTATTTCACCGTTCTGGAATTTATGTTCCAGTTCCTCATCGACCTGAGCTGTATTGATAACTCTGGCAATATCTTCTCCCCTTTCGACTTTCACCACTATATCAAGATTGGGTTTGATTTCCAATTCCTTCGGATTGCAGTAATAACCAGTGCGATCCGAGCGGAATACTACTTCTACAAATTCCTGCATTTTTTCTCCTCCCGACGGCATGACAGCACGGGAAAACGAAGCAATAGAATATTTATATGGTTTGTTCTATCCTTCTGATTTTATTGTACAATTCCATTTCAGCTTCACTGTATCCAAGTCCCCTTCTTTGTTTGGATAAAGCAGCTGTTTCGTTGAACTTATTCTGATTGTAGTCGGTGAAATTGGGAGCTTCTCCCCAGGTCAGTGAGGGTACGAAATCCTTGATCAGATTCTGACCGTACAAATTACAGCCTACACCGATAACAGTGCCGGTATTTATTGAGGAATTAATGCCTGTTTTGGTATGATCAGCTATCACAGCACCGATGAACTGGTTACCGGTGTCCACCCTGTCTCCATCTGGATAAAAATATACTCTGACATTCCTGTAATTATTCTTCAGATCACTGTTACAGGTTCCGGCTCCCAGATTTATCCACTCACCCAGGTAGCTATGTCCCAGATAACCTTCATGCTGCTTATTGGTATAAGCCTGAAAAATGGTGTTCTCGACTTCGCCGCCAATCTTGCATACCGGTCCGATGCTGGTTCCCTCACTGATTATGCTTCCTGGTTTAATAATGCTTTTCTTGCCAATATAGACAGGACCAGTAATCACCACATTGGGCAAAACAATGGCTTCTTCATCCAGGACAACCGGTCCTTTCTGAGCGTCAATAACCACTCCTGGCTTGATCATGGTACCTTCGCCAATCCACAGATTATAGGGATTTATTACTGTAATTCCTAATTCCGTTTCAAATTTATTGTCTTTCTCATAAAAAAAATCCTCATAATCCCGGAGCAGGTATTCCGAATTCGCTGTTATCAGTTCCCACGGGTAATTCCAGCATTTTGCCTCTGGAAGCAGGATCTTGGCTTTATCCTTGAACAGTTTCTCAATTTCCTGGGAATTGGAATAGACCGTATCCGGTATGAATCTGGCTGCCAGGATATCGGTCGGACCTACAAGACAGGAATTGGGGGGCAGTTTGTTTATCCTCTCCACAAGCTTCTCATTTATCTGTAACCTGCTGTTGATGAATATGGTGTCCTGTCCTGTTATCTCATTGATCTTCCAATCTGGATGCCTTTCCCGGTAAAGTGATTCCAGATAGTCAGCTATAATCACCTTATTGAACTGAATGCCCATATAACCCTGAATTCTCTGCCGCAATTTCAAAATGCCGCTACGCAGATCGAAAACTGGTCTGGTCAGGGTCAGAGGGTAGAAGTTTGCTATTCTGCTGTCATCAAAGATAATGTATTCCATGTATGAAAACTAACCTCAGATTTTAATAAGTTTCGGTCGCTCACCCTTGAATTGCGGCATGACCATGCCAATATTGGCATTTATATAGGTTGGATCGCAGATCAGATAACGCTCGTTCTGATATTTAACGGCATACCCCTTGAAATAACTGTCCAGGCGTACAGCCGTGGCAATGTGACCTGGATAATCGAGACCAATAACCTGCAGACCCAGTATATTCCTGACCAGGAATGCAAAAAGGATTGACCTGTCCTCGCAGTCACAATAAGGATAGAAGAAAGTTTCATCAGAAAAGAGACTTTTTTCTTTTCCAAATTGCTCGCCGTCAGTCTTGTAAGCAAAAGCGGTCTGGACAAATCTGAGCAGGATATTGACTGCTTCAGCCTGAGGTTTACCTTCCAGCAGGGGTTTCAATTGAGAACTGAGAGAACGATAGGCTTCATTGGAAAGAGGGGCACCGAAATAGATTTCCAGATTGGTCTGCGGGTAATCATCCAGATATTTGGCATTATTCTGGTTATGCTGAATTTTCATGATATACCTTTTACCACCGTATTCGAAGGACAGCTCCTTCTCTATCAGGCTCGGTTTCAGATTCGGCATATTATTGATGGTAAGATCAATTTCTCTGTCCGCATCAGGATAACTGCCGTTGAATGTATAAATGGAGCCGCTGATCTTTTCTGGTTCTCCCAGTGAAACAACGTAGAACCGCTTTTCACCGAACCGTAGATAGGGAACACCAAATATCTTGTTCCCGGAAGTCATCATCAGATATACATTATCCTGGCTATAAGCCACTTTGGTGTCAAAGCCGGACTGCGTTAAAAGGAACCAGACCAGCAGTTTGGTTTCATTGGCAGAATTACCGGTGAGATTCTTGGAAATTTCATTGATGAGGAGGCAATAACCCCAGTCATTAAGACCGATTTTTTTCTTGTAGGCTTGCAATTGTTCTATCAATTTTTCATACTCGGTATCACTGGCTATATTCCAGAATTCTGCTATCTCCTTGTAATTAACCGGTGTATGCAGTTGAAAAATGAATCTGTTCAGGTATTTTAATTTTAAGGGCTCTCCCCAATAGTCGATGATAAGATCAGCTTCCTCTGCCACTGGCACTACTGCCATGAAATTCTTTTCTTCAGCTTCTTCTTCAACAAGCTCAATTTTCTTGGGAACAACAATGTTTTCAATGATGTCTGCAGACGGCACTTCCTGCAGTACCTCCTCTTCTGCTACCGGAGCAGTTTCTGGTTTGGGGGTCTGATCGAAGTATTCAGCCTTGTATAGTTCAAAGCTTTCCCACTGTTTCTTGAGAAATTCAGCAAATGCCTTATTCTGGGATTCCTTGTAAGATTGGAATTCCTGACTCTGCTCTTTGTTCCAGGTTTCAAAATCATCTTCGCAATACAAGCTAAGATTAAGCATAAACATAGCCATTACTGCAAGTAAAACCGCTATTCTTTTCATTCTGATACCTCCTGTTTTTACCTTTTCCATTTATAAACGCTTATCAAACCCAATAATGTTACCATTAACATATAAAACGGTTGAAAAATAAACCATACCGGATAAAATTTCAATCTTTTTTTTAAAATACCGAAAACCTGAAATCCTTTTTTGATAAAATACAGGTCTCCCATCCCTCTGGTTAGCATTATTATCAAGGCAAGATACCAGTATTTGAAGATGATGATCCAGGGAAGAATTGTAATTATCAATACTGAACTCAGGTAAAAGAAGAATTCCGGATTGAGCTGAACCTGCCATTTCATATTGGAAGCCCAGCGGCTCCGCTGGTTGATTATTTCCCGCCATTTGCTGACAGCTCTGGTCAGGACGAAATTCCCTGGCTGCAGGTTGAATCTGATCTTGAGATTATTCCTGCCCATAAGTTGCATTAAATTGACATCATCGCCCGATATCAGATGTGCTATGGACCTGAATCCCCCTATTTTATCATAAGCCTGACGCCGGTAAGCCAGGTTCTGACCGGAGCAGGAGAATATTTTTCCGGAATTGATAGCTCCAGCTGCAGCCATAAATAGCAGCAAGGAGTCAAAATGATCAAATTTCCCCGCCAGGTTCGATTTTTCCCAATCCAGCCGGGTGCGGGAAAAACCAGCTACCATGTCTGTATCGGCTGTGAATTGAACAACATGAGAACTTATCCAGTCTCTACCCACCATGCAGTCCGCATCAGTGGTAAGAATAATATCCCCGCTGCTGGCAGCTATTGCCTGGGACAGGGCATTTTTTTTTGCTGAAATCACCTTATCCCGATCCGTTACCTGAATCAGTTTTAGATTGCCAAACCGTTCAATGAACTCATTAACAAGGCCGGCAGTCTGATCTTCCGAGCCATCATCGGCAATGATAACTTCAAAAAGGTCTCTGGGATAACTCTGATTCAAGAGTGAAAGCAAAAGATAAACAATCGTCTCCTCTTCGTTTCTGGCTGCCACAATTACCGAGACCTTCTCCCTGGTAAAATTCAAGTCTGTTCTGGTTTTTCCTAGTCCTTTCCGAAAAAGGATGTTAAAATACATATAATGCAGATAAGATAATACAGTCAACAGAGCCAGAATTGTCCAGATCACTCGTCAGCCTTAAGCAATTGCTGGATCAATCTGTCAATGGCGTTCAAAGAGTCCACCACTGCTGTAGAATCGGGTTTTTGCAGCCATGGCGGCTTATTGTACAGCAGGCTGTCCGGTCGTGTCACATATTTTTTGTTCTTGATAATAGTGGCACCCGAGAGGTCGATGGGAGGAGGAACATGCTGGGGAGCCATTACCATGTAATTTGGTCTGGTTGAATCCGGGTAGGTGGGAACATAAATAATCGAATCCGGATACTCATAGCGTTTTCCTCCCAGATCGAAAACCAGCGAGTCCTTATGGTTTTCCCGGTATATGGTGGGGTAGAAATTATATTCCAGGCTGTCTGACAGGGGAGTGGGCTGGGTTCCAGCCAGGAAATATTCCATTATGGTCTCTTCGAAATCATTCTTGGGTAACAGCCCGGTATCCTTAGCGATTTCGACGGTGACAATACCTTCTGGTTTCACGAAATCATATTCCGCGCCATTTATGATCGGATTACCCTGGGTATCCCGGGGTGAGTCGAGGGTTAAAGCCTTCTGCATGATATAAGGCCAGGGAGGCAATGCAGCTACTGCACCACTCTGGCCTTCTCCCAGGGGATCAAAATTATCGAAGCCCACCCAGATACCTGTCACCAGTTTCCGATTGAAACCGATGAACCATGTGTCCCTGAAATCATCGGATGTACCCGTTTTACCACCTGCTGTCCATTTATAGCCACGCCAGCGGATTCCAATACCCGTGCCATCATTGCATACAGATTCCAGCATGCTGGTCATCAGATAGGCTATTCTTTCGTCCACAACCCGGATTTTTTCTGTTTCCGAACTTTCCAGGATGTTACCCTGATCATCCTCAACCCGTCGGATAAATATCGGTCTGACTCTTTCACCGCCGTTGGGAAAGGTTGTGAAGGCAGTTATCAATTCACAGGGATAGACCTCCATACTGCCGACGGACATGGTGTAATAGGGATACAGGGGAGTGGTTAAACCAAATCTGCGGCTGAATTCAACCACTTTTCCCGGTCCCAGATCATAGATCATTTTCGCGGAATATACATTTCTGGACTTCTGCAGAGCTGTGCGCATGCGGGTATAACCGAAGTATTTCTTGGTATAATTTTGCGGTTTCCAGAAGAGTGTATCACACTGGATGAAAGCAACAGGTTCATCCTTGATTATAGTAGCCGGAGTGTAATCATTAACGAGGGCAGTGGTATACATAATAGGTTTGAAGGAAGAGCCAGGTTGTCTCCTGGAT
>JAFGRJ010000054.1 GCA_016935235.1 Candidatus Cloacimonadota bacterium | reverse complement strand
GCGGGGAACAGAAGCAGATTGGTATACTTCCAGCTTGTTCCCAGCGAAAGTGATATTCTGTCATCTGAAAACAGGTGAAATTCGACAAGTGCGGGTAGTATACTCTGCGGTATGGAACTTACCAGCAGATAGGAGGAAATGAATATCTGGATTCCCAATCCCAGATATCCTATCAGGGTCAACTCATTGATAAGAAGCTGTGATAATATTATTACCATCCAGGTTATCATCACCGAGGGGACTGTTCCCATGTAAAGCCACAACCCAAAACTGAGATATTGTCGGAAAGGTCTGTCCAGCATTCCTTTACCCTGCGGGAACAGGGGAAGAAGAAAGAAAAGGAAGAGAACAAAGGTAATTACTACACTGAGGCTTATTGCTGGAAGGATTCCCCGAGCCTGAAAAAAATAAAAAAAAATAATAATAAAGAATAATCTCAACAAAATTCTGGTCAATGGAATCAAAGCATAAAATGTCATCTTTCTGAAGCTGTAAAATATGGCTTCTTCCATCAGAAGGAGAGAAAACACGGCAGCACCGCTAATTATCAGCATATAAGCTGACCATTGACTGCGCCAGAGCAAGTAACCTGCCAGGAGGGATATAACAAGGACGGGTATTTTGATGATGACCAGTTTTGTCACTAAAGGAACGATAGCGTGTTTTTTCTTTATTTTCAATTCCGGCAGGTAGCGGCTTAGAACCGGGAAGGCACCCAGACCGAGAATAGTACTGAGGATCAGGAATACAGACATCCAGTAGGAATAATATCCCATATTAACAGGTCCCAGCAGGTAAGGTATGAAAATAGCCTGAATGCCAGTGATAACCAGAAACAGAAATCTGCCTGACAATATTGCAACCGTGCCTTTACCGATCATTACCTGTCGATTTTCCCCCGATAGTTCATTTTAGTGTTCATTTACAGAACCAGAACCTTATATTTGAATCCTCCCCTGATTTTTCCTATTGAAAAAGCACAATTTCTCAGCAGATGCAGGAGAGGAAAAAGGATAATCCAGATGATCTTCTTTGACCTTTTCAATGCTTTAATTGTCATATAAATCGATCCGGCAAGAACAACAGAGAAAATCACCACTGTGTAAGGAATCAGGCTGGGCAGGAGAAGAGTCATTATTAAAAGCAGACTGGCAAGAGTGAGGAAGTCGAGAGTTATCATGGCACGGAAGGGAAGATGACATCGGTATTCAAGTAGAGGCAGTAGATAGGTTTTGATTTGCAGATAGGAATAATTCCCGGGTTGTTCAACCAGTAGATGAGGCAGTTCTTTGCCGAAGGCATGGAACTGGCTCAGCATGGAGTAAATTGAATTGCGCATTCGGTGATAGACAATTGCTTCCGGATCGTAGATGATATTGTAGCCAGCCCGTTGTACTCTCCAGGTAAGGTCGTAATCACCTCCGAAATCAGCCAGATGGGGATTGAAATTTTTCACCATGGTCAGTACCGATTTCCTGAAAGACATATTGGCGGAACCCAGGCCATGGGAAAGAAAATGTTTTCCCTGTGTCCCTATGCTGGAAATCCGGGAGGAATGATAAATCCTCAATTTCCCAAGAGAAAGGAATTCCTCGATGAGGTTGCTGGGAGAAAAAGGAAGTAAATTGCCACCAACTCCTCCCACATCTTTACTCCGGTAATGTCGTACCAGCATCTGGAGCCAGTTCCGATCAACCCGGCAGTCAGCATCGGTGAAAGCTATGATCTCTCCCCGGGCTGCGGCTATGCCCTTATTTCGAGCCAGATAGGCTCCTATGTTTTTCTCGGAAAGTACTGCTGCCGGATAATCTACAATGATCTGACGGGTATTATCAGTGGAGTTATTATCCACAACAATGATTTCGTAATCCGGATAATCCAGATCAATAAGTGATTGCAGGCAATAACCGATATTATCTTCACTGTTTCTGACCGGTACTATAATGGATACAGACGGTAAAAAAGACATCAGAATTCCACTTTGATGTTCGAGATGAGGGAACGAATCTTTCTGTTTTCTTCCTGAGGAATATCACCTTTCAATTCTATTTTGACCGTTACACTGTTTCCCATAATTGTCTTAATGGTTTTCCTCAGATCGGCGGAATTTTTTTCTTTATAGTTTTCTGAAGGCACCAGTAAAGCATTTATAAGGTCAGTCCTTTCCTGGATCAATCTAAACTGCTGTATCCCATTAATATTTTTAACTATGTTAACGATCACCGAAGGGGATATTATTTTTCCTGCAGGTGTAACAAAAAAATCATCGGCTCTGCCCAGAATACTTTTCATCATAGGTAAACTCCTGCCACAGTTACAGCTCTTTTCATCTGGAATACCGATATCACCCAGATCATACCGGATGAACGGCATGGTATAATTATCAAGACTGGTGCAGATTATTCTGCCCATTTCACCAGGTGCAACTATTTTATTATCCCGGATGAATTCAACAATAACAGCATCACTGTTCAAATGGTAACCCTGATGACAGGGACATTCCCAACCTATACAGCCGACTTCGGTAGCTGCGTAGAAATCGAAGACTTCCGCATGAAAAACTTCCTCGAGTAGTTGCCTTGTTTTCGCATCCAGAAGGCTTCCCATGCTGAAAATCCTCCCTGGTGAGATCCCCTTGATATCATGTTTTTTTATATAATGAGCCAGGGTGGCCAGTTCAAAAGCGTTGCCCCTGATTATTTGAGGTCTTAGCTGCACCAGTTGTTTGATTTTTCTATCTATATCGTCCATAAGGGAGATGATGTTCTTTTTCCAGATACCCAACCTTTCAAACCAGAAACGGGGGGGAGGTTGAAATTTAATATAAACCGGTTTATCGAACAATCTTTGCCCATTTGCCAGGGAAGCACGTGCCCAGGTTAATCCAAAACGGTTGAAATCCTCTTGCTGCAGGAATACTGTGAGAGGTTTGCCACTGGAACCGGCAGTTGTTACTTTTTTGCATTTTGTCATGGATATTAGCTTCGATATCATATCCGCAGGTGACTGCTTCTGAAAGGTCTTTCTTGAACTGATCGGTATCAGCATAAGGTCAGATGCATTCTGGATATCCCGGGGTTTTATGCCAACACTGTCAAATAACTGCCGGTAATATTTCACATTCTTATAGGAATAATTGATTATTTTTTGCAATTTATGTGTTTGAATCTCAACCAGCTTTTCCGGGGAAAGCCATTGATTATGACGTAAAGCCAGCAATTTTGTCAAAAATATCGGATTCATCCTTTCCTGCCTGGTCCTGCCCAGAATTTCACCAGCCTCAAACCCTGGTGAGCGAGTTCACGAATACTTTTCCAGGAAGTGATCCTGCCGAATTTTCTGATTATGTATTGTGGTCTGAGATAAACAATTCTGTATGCTTTCGCTTGGATCTTCAGCAATTCTTTCCTGGTGAAATTTTCCTCCCAGAGAGGAAGCTGGAAATCTCTGTCGGGTTTAATTGCATATTCCCGCCAGAGATCCCTGTCTATAATCTTATTGGCGAGTGCTCTCTGATAAAGTTCTGTACCCGGATATACAGTCATTATGGAAAAGTTGGTGAAATCAGCATTAAGTTCCCTGGCCAGGGCTAAGGTATCTCTCAGGTGGTTTAATTTCTCACCGGGAGATCCAATGATGAAATAAGCTACTGTTTCGATTCCTGCTTTTTTAGTGATGTTGAAGGCATTGCGTATTTGAGCAACTGTGGTGCCTTTGCGCAATATTTCCAGAATACTGTCATTACCTGATTCAACCCCATACCTGATGCGAAAGCATCCCGCCTGTTTCATTTCCTGCAGCATTTCGCTGTCGATCATATCTACCCTGGTCATTATACTCCAGGTAACATGCAGATTTTCCTTCCGGATCAACCTGCAGAACTGCAGAACATGTTTGCGGTTAAGAGTGAAAGTATCATCGTAGAAATGGAATTCTTCTATTCCCTGAGCCACTACTGATTTTATCTCTTCAATTACATTGTGGGGGGAACGCTGCCGTAATTTGCTATGATAACGGGATCTGATGCAGAAAAGGCATTTAAAAGGACAACCTCTGCTGGAGAGGATAGTGGTTGCCAGGGTCTTTCTGTAGACAGAATAGAATCTGTGATAGGGGGTCAATTGCCGGGCAGGGAAAGGCAGAATATCCAGATTATCAAGCGGAGGCCTGATACCGGTATTGATGATATTGCCATCTTCCTTGAACAGCAACCCGGGAACCTCCCTGAGTTTTTTCCTGTTGTTAAGATTGGCCAGCAGTTCGACGAAGGTGATTTCCCCTTCACCCTGAACGGCAAAATCCACCTCTTTCAAGTTGATCGATTCCTCCGGATAGAGTGTGACATGGATACCCCCCCAGACAATAATAACTCCAGGATGAATCTCTTTTACCAGTTTTGTGGTCTTAATGCTATCAAAAAGAGAGAATGTTAGAGTTGAAATTCCGATCACATCATACTCTTGTTGTTGTAGGGCATTACTTAACTCTGGATAGCCATAGTTCTCCAGAGAAGCATCGATGACATTTACCTGATGTTCTGTATGCCTGGCGCAGTAAGAAGCTACATAGAGCAAGCCAAGGGAAGGGAAAAATCCCCGTTTACCGGTAAAAGCAGTTTCACCTACCGTTAAAAGATTTTCCAGGGGAGGATTGATCAGTAAAATCTTCATTTCAATTATTCAGCAACTGGGAAAGATATTCGCAGTTATGCAGTGCCAGGTATTGCAATATTTCACATCTTGTGGCGAGTGCAGCCCTGATCTCTTCTCTTTCCTTCCAGAGTTGATTTACTGTTGAGATAAATTTTGATCGGGATAATCCTTCCGGTTCAATCAGATATTTTTCCTGTCCGATCATGCGCAGAAAAGCAGGAAATTTGGGAGATATGTTCAACCCGATAACAGGGACTTTCATCATACTAGCCATAATCAAGGCATGCATGCGCATTCCTATCACCATATCCATTTTGCCCAGCAGCCCCTTGAGTTCTCCAGGATTATAATTTCCCCGCAGCAGGATTGCATTTTCTTTGTAATGCATCGCATCTATGATTTCCTGAGAGACGAGATCGTCATCCTGACCGGGATCCTTGCCTGTGCTGGCAGCTCTCATGGGGACAAAGACTATCTGGGACTGTAAAGTGTTAATCAGGTAATCAGCAATTTCAGCCAGAATTTTTATCAATTTACTGAAATCCTCTCTGCCCCTGAGATGATGAAAACGGGCGTGCAGGCTCATAGGCAACAGATAGTGATTATAGTGGAACCAGCGGCGGGGGGCTACGGCAATTTTGGGATGATGCTTATCTCCAATTCCTTCAATTCCATTGATTTCCCGTATTCTGTGGTTATCGGCAGCCAACAGAGTAATGGCAGGATCTGCAGTCACATGGATGGGAGGTTTTTCAACTTTCAATGTTCTCAGCAGTATCAAGGAATCTTCATCGCGGAGAGTGATAATGTCGACCCGGTTCAGTATGAGTCTCAACAATAGCTTTCCCAGCCTGGTGGCAACAGGACCGACGCCCAGAGCATAGCACATTATCTTGCGATGCTGTAAACGTGCTAAAATAATCTTCAGCAAACCAGAAATCAGAAAAGCCAGGGAGACATGATCCTGCAGTTCCTGTCCACCCCCGAAAACAAGTAGATCAGCCTGTCGCAAGTTTATCCAGTATTGCCTGTACAGTCTGATACTACGGAGATGGGAATTGGGAAAAATCACTACATCCAGATTGGGCATCCTGTTCCGGATATCGTGGAGCATTGCCTGCAGAATAGCCTGATCGCCCTTGTTCGGACCCAGACCATCATTGACGATTATAATCTTCCTATTCAACATAAACCATGTTTATTATTTTTTTGTGGTTAATAAATTTGGGTTAGAATCCCTTGTAAAGGATTATTTCTTAAGGGTGATAAGTGTTATGGTATTTCTGACTTGGTTTTTTTATTGAGAATTTTTACAAAGGTTTTCAAGAAATGGAATTTTACTTTTGGATAATAATAACAGAACTTTCAGTAAAAAAGTTATATATTTCAGCAATATCCGCATTGGTAAGGGATATACAGCCCAGAGTCCAGTTTATCCTTTCCAGGACTAAATAATCACAATTTTCCGGCACACCGTGAATACCTATTTCACCTCCAATGTAGGCATTTGCCGGGATCAAACCTGTCTGGACAGCAGCATGATATTTTCGCCAGGATTCGTGGTTGGGGTAATCCAGCCAGATGAATTTGAGCCACCAGCGATGAGGATATTTAGCTTGCATATGGAATATGCCTTCTGGAGTACATTGATCACCCTGCTGCAGTTTATCATCCCAGGGATTGCTTCCAAAGACCACCGGATACTGCTTCACAGTTAATGTATCGATAATCAGGGATAATGTATAGTCACTTTTATCAATAAGAAAGGTTAGGCAGTCATGGTCGACAGCTATTGAATCAAACAGCTCTGCCAGGGGAATGGTATAATTAATCAGATAATCGAGATCAACCGGCTCTGCTGTTAATGACGCATTAAGGGAGAGAGTTAAGAAACAGACAACCAGTAATGTGTTTCTCCACTGATTTTTCCACGATGTGTTTTGTGGAATGCCTAACATTCCCCAAATTTTAGGAATTATCCCCTGAACACAATAAGGAAAGTGATGATAATATTTCTTTTTGATCATGATAAATAACTATCAATAGGATTGTACTCCTGATATTTATGGATATATTGTAAGAATTCTCTCCTTTAAATAAGGAAATAATCCTGAACCCGGATTAAATCCCGCTTTTTCATTTATTTTGCTATCTTACAGCCTTTCTCTACTCACAAATGTAGCTTAAAGGCATCTGAAAAGGAAAGAATTTTATTTAATACCAGATTAATTACTCACGCGCCATGTTTGTTTTCCAGACTTCCCACACCCTGCCGACCAGATCGGGACCGGGTTTCAGGGTCGGTTTACCCGGTTTCCAACCTGAGGGTGTTGCTTCTGAGCCTTTGCTATTTCTTACCAGCTGGAAAGCCTGAACCTGCCTTATAGTCTCGTTTACATTACGACCAACCGGGGGCGTCAAGACTTCAAAGCCCTGAATCACACCATCAGGATCGATAATGAATCTGCCCCGTGTTTCGATGCCGGCATTCTCGTCATATATTCCGTATATTGTTCCGACCTTGCCACCGGCATCAGACAGCATCGGGAAGGGAATACCACCATTGACCATCCTGGACAGTTCGTTATTATCCCACAT
>JAFGRJ010000053.1 GCA_016935235.1 Candidatus Cloacimonadota bacterium | reverse complement strand
CTATCTGCAGCACCAATCAGCTTTCCCCTTGAAAGATCCCATGCTTCATCACAATTGGGTGTGAAGAAATCAGAACTGAATGCCGGTGCCATCTCACGATAGATGTTTTCAAGGAAGTTAATCGCATCGGGATTGAGCGGATCAAGCATACGTTCTGTAGCTCCCAGGTGCCTGTATTGAGGAAAGCTAAGGATTTTCTCGAAATGTCCCAGGGACTGGAAATTGCCGACCAGTTTGATCTGGTAATGCGCGGCATAGTCGGAGAGCTCCCGGAATTCCTCAACCGGTATTCCCCCATTGGAAGGGGCGAAATCAGGATATGTTTCAGTTTTAATCACATGCTCGATGTAAAAAGACATGTGGTTAATCTTCATCTCTGCATACCGCCTTACCTGTTGTTTCATAAATTCCAGGGTGGGTATGGGACCTCTGCTGATATCATCCATTACACAGCGGAATGAGAATGCCGGCCAGTCACGGATGGTCATTTCCGGAATCTTCAACGGATCCGGATATCCGCGGAGAAGCAGTTTCAGTGTCTGGACACCATAAAACACGCCCGATTCTTTATTCGCCAGTATATAAATATTATTACTTCCTAGATGGAGGATGTATCCTTCATCGCCCAGCTCATGATCCGGAACCATTCCTTGTCTGATGGCCAGTTCATTGAGCTGGTCATCCCTGCCGGGAATACCAATCCAGATGGAAGGACTCTTTTCAGCCGATACCCGAAGATCTTGTCCGTATCGCCTGGAAAATGCTTCAGTAAGATGTCCAGTGATGATTTCCCTGACCTTGCCTTCCACCCCGGAGATCCTGAGTGATAGAGCGGAAACCAAAGGTGTGTAATATGCATCACCCAACCTTACCTCCTGAGGATAAGGTACAACCGGGATGATATGTTCTGGTAAGTTTTCAGTCAACCGGCTTTCAATTAGGGGATTATCCACCAGTATTTTCCTTTCATGCAGGATATTATATTTCAGTATTTCTCCCTGAACTCTTACTGTGTGATGGCCCCGGTTCATCTGCAGGATGAACAGGGCGAGAAACAATGTGATACCGGCAATAAAATAGAATTTTTTCATTTATTCTATTCGTTAAAACTGATTAGTTCTGAACATTTCATTTTTTTTGATTTCTTATCATGTTTTCTGCGACTTATTATCTCTTTTACTTTGTTTTAAAATCAATTATTCCAGCGTTTATTATCAAGTATTTTTCGAATTATTCAGTACTTGTTCTGTCCATCAGGTTCTTTTATTAAACCATTTCTCAGTAAGCCAGGCTGCTGTTGTGCGGTAAGCCGCGTCCAGATCCTCTATTCCGGTTTCTGCCCCTCCCACATCAATTCCGAATATTCCGTTGAATCCGATCCGGTCAAGTCCTTCAAAAAATTTGTCCCATTCAATAGTGCCATCACATGCAGGCAGATGTTCAATGCAATATCCACGGTTATCGGAAAGATGGATGTAGTCAATATGGTCTTTCAGGCGCAAGAGTGAAAGGAAAAGATTATCTTTCATGAAAAACTGGTTGGCGGTATCCAGATTGAAACGCAGGTTATCCCTTTTCACATTTTCAGCAAAGAGCAGAAAAGCATCGGTTGAATGAACCAGTGCACCATAGCAGGGATGCAGATGGAAATCCAATCCTCTCTGTGCTGCTAAGTCACAGGCTGCACGATAAGTTTCTATTAGTACTTCCCAGTAGCGGTGCCATTGGAGTCCCCGGGGAATAGTAACATTGGCGAGTATTTTTTCATCAAAGTGCCGGCTTACAGGTATTCCTTTTGGAAATGACCATGGAGGAATGGGTGCGTTGTCCAGCACGGATATTGCTCCAATATATTCTGCCACCTGACATCCTTTTTCAAAGAGCTCAAGATTTTGCTGTCGCTCATTAGTGTCAGGAGAACTGAGTCCGGGCAATACGATGCAGAAAACGGGGATCTTCAGGTCCAACGTTTCTGCATCTGTTTTTATCTGGTTACGTAAGGCATACATCTCTTCCAGATGTTCTTTCCTTATACCCTCCAGTTCGACACTTTTAAATCCCAGGGCTTTTAATTCAATAAGGTGCCGGGGTGTATCTTTTGCCGGAGGAGGGTAACCATATTTGGTGATTACGTATAGGTAGCATGCAACAATTCCGGCATGTATAGATTCCATATTTAATTAACTATTGTCAGATTTAGTTAAATTGTTGATCCGGAGTTTATTTTATATATCAGCATCAATTTTAGATATCCGACTCAATTAATTTTCCTGAATTTAGCTAAACTGTCTCACGATCCCAATGATTCCGGCAACAGCCATAGCGATTGTGAATATAAGGACGACGACAAAGATCAAATTTAATTGCCAACCGGCTGTGTATTTGCCCAGAACGTTTTTTCTGTTATACAGATAAAACATCAGGATCAATACCACCGGTGAAACGATGGTACACAGGGCCTGGGAAATAATCATTACCAGCACCGGCCTTCCGCCAAAAACCGGTACTACCAATCCCAGCATTACTCCGAACAATACCAGCAGGCGGGTGCTGGCAGAACGCATGTTCCTTGGCCTGTTATTGTAATCGGCAAAAAGCCAGGGCGCCAGAAGGATGATCGGGAAAAGTGAAGAAAGGCCGGCGGCTACGATACCTGTCACAAAGACAGAGATGGCCAACCTGCCTGCCAGGGGTTCCATAAGTCTGACCATGTCGATGGCGTTATCCACTTTCAGCCCCAGAGGATGAAGTGTGCCTGCAGCTGCTGCCATCACTGCCACGCTGAGGATAAACATCATCGAAACGGATATTATCGCATCCCTTCTTTCACTTTTAAGATCAGCCACATTCCAGCCTTTTTCCTGGACCAGGATTGATCGTACCACGTAAAGAATAGCGCCCATTGTTGTTCCCACCATGCCTGCCATGATAAGAAAGGCATCAGGATCATCAGGGATCCCGGGGATCAATCCCTCCAATATTTCTGCCGGATCAGGGATCACCATAAACATAGTCAGAATGAAACAGATACCCATAATTCCAACGAACACAGCCAGAATTTTTTCAAAAATCTTGTGTTTTCCATTCCAGAAAAAATAGTAGAGTAAGGCACCAAAGACCACGGCGGAAATAATAGGACTGAATCCTCTTCCTGAAGGTGTAAGTGGTTTCGACCATTCCTGTATTACCTGGGTGACTACTCCCATTACCCCCATGCAACTTATCCATTCGCTCATCAGGAGGCTGATCAGAACGAATATGGTAATTCCATTCCCGAAATGTTTTCTGTAGCTGGATAGAATAGTCGTTCCGGTAATGGATGTATACCGGCCGAATATCATGATCAAAAAGTATGTAAATAAGCAGGATAGAAGCAAAGGCCAGATCAGTTTCATTCCATATGCTGCACCTGAGGATGCCATAGTGGTAATGCTTCCCGTGCCTATGTTATAACCGATCAGGAACAATCCCGGAGCGATGGAAGCCAGGAAAAGACCGATCTTCTTTGTGATATTCATAATGATAAATATTGGCTGATTGCTTTCATGTGGTATTATGATCTTGCTCAATCCACCCTGTACTTTTTGATCAGTGCTGGATCGGGATCGATCCCGAGACCGGGAGTTTCAGGTACAGACACATATCCATCCTCCACAGGATAAAGTGGCAATACAAGGTTGTAACTGCTCTCCACTTTCGGGTAGGTCTCCATGATCAGTGCATTGGGGATAGAGGCCAGCAGGTGTATGGCCATATGAGGGCTTCCGTGGGGTGCCACAGGGATGTGATAAGCAGATGCCAGTGCTGCAATTTTACGATATTCGGTGATCCCTCCGGCCTTGACCGTATCCAGGTTCAGGATGTCGGCTGCACCGGAGTCGATCAGGTCTCTGGCTCCCCAGATAGTAAATTCATTCTCTCCTGCTGTGATGGCCATATCAAGCGCCTGCCTCACCTCAGCACACCCCTTGAAATCGTCTGGCTCCACCGGTTCTTCGAACCAAAAAGGATTATACTTCTGTATTTCACGCCCGAAAAGAATTGCTTCATAGGCTTTCCACTTGTTATTGGCATCGATCAGCAGATCGATGTCCGGACCGATGGCATCCCTGACTGCCCTAACTCTGTCCACGTCCTCCCTGAAAGGAGCACCCCCCACTTTCATCTTCACAGCACGAAAACCTTCCGCCACATATCCCTCCATCTCATTAGCGAGATCAAGGGCCGACTTTCCCTCCTCGTAATAGCCTCCTGCGGCATAAACCCTGATTTTCTTCCTGAATCCTCCAAGAACCCGGTAAACCGGCAGATTGAGGGCTTTTCCGATAATATCCCAGAGGGCGATATCAAAAGACCCAATAGCTTTAATGAAATCACCCTTAGCCACAGGCTTGCGGTCATAGCGGTACATTCTGTCCCAGATCCTCTCAACGTCGAAGGGATTCTCATCTCTGATCTTACCGATCATCCCGCGGATGATAGAGGTTGGCCCTTTTGGCAGGCTGCGCCCTACAATGCCCTGATTGGTATATACCTCCAGGTATGACATTTCATGTGGACCACCACCGGATGTAATGATGGAATTCCACCTTACCGCAGTGTTCCCAGGGAACTGCAAACGAACATACTTAATGTCCGTGATTTTTAACTTTTCAATATCTACCTGAGGATCTGCTACCATACTTTCCGCTGAATTTGGACCCATTGAATAATTTGGTTCCCGGAAAGAAGACAAAAGGGAAGCTGTACCGATACCAGCCAGGCTCCCCATTGCGTTTCTTAAAAAATTCCTGCGTGATGATTTCAAAGTTGTATTCATTTATGTTAGTTTGTTACTTTTATGAATTTAGCATTCCGAAAACAAAACATTAATTACTGTGTTTACTAATAATATCACCAATAGGTACGAGGTAAACCTGAGGCACACCATTCCTGTCGGAAGTATAACATATATAATTGCCTTTTAAGCTGAAGGAAGGATGTACGTGGGCGTGAGCCGGATGCCCTCCTGTAATGGTGGCATCCGGATAGCCTAAAACTTCGGCTTCTCCCTTTTCAAGGTTTACCAGGACCAGCTCGTTACTTCCTGGTTCCTGGGAATCAGAGACGAACCATTTCATGTCCCTGCTTGCACTTCCGTGACCAAGATAGATCGTATCGCTTTCATAGTGAATCTGCCAGTCATTTCCTTCCTTATTCATGGAACAGATAGCCACAGG
>JAFGRJ010000052.1 GCA_016935235.1 Candidatus Cloacimonadota bacterium | reverse complement strand
TAAGAATAGGGAGAGATGCGAACTTCCTTATCTAAAAAACCAGCTGAAGCCACTTCGTAAGGAAGTCCCCGGAAAATAATCTGACTCCGGGCATAATATTCCGCCATTGGGCTTCTACATACATTTCCAGTACATACGAAGAGGATAAGGGGATGATCGTATGCCATTCTTATATCTGCGAAGCTGATGCTTCCTTCACGAAGAAATGTAATATTATTGGTGCTGATGTCAATGATAGTGGAAGGTAGAGATGGGACATCTTCTATCAGGGGTGGTAATACAGCAAAATCAAACCAATCTGACCTCTGTTTCATGATATCATCTAACCTGACCAGGGGTATTTCACCGGAAATGTTAACACTGGTGCTGATAACAGGTTTCTTGATCCTGTATAGAAAATCTTTTAAAAAGTTACTGGAGGGAATTCTTACCGCAACAGATCCCCTGTAAGATACATTCTCGAAATATTTTTCAGTATCCTTCATGACCATTGTTACATTACCAGGCCAGTAATGCTGCATCAATATTCGGGCTCGGGGTTGAAAAGATAATTTATATATATCAAGCCATTCCTGATCAGGGATCAAAACGATAAAACCTTTGTTCCGCTGGCGCTGTTTCAAGTGGTTTATCCTGTCTACAGCCTCTTTGCTGAAAGCCACGCAACCCAGCCCATACATGTTCCCGGTATAGTGCAGGAAGGTATTATTTTCCCAGTCAGTTTCAATGAAATTCAGAAACTTCTTGCTTTCCAGATCCTTATAGATTTCCATTATTCCAGATACTCGAGAGGATTTACCGGAGTCCCTCTTTTACGCAGCTCAAAATGAAGGCAGGGTATTTCCACAGAGCCTGTTTTCCCCGAAAAGGCAATCTGCTGATTTTTATAAACGCGATCACCTTTGGAAACCATTAAAATGCTATTATGAGAGTATAATGAATAAAATCCATTCTTATGGTTGATGATAACCAGTTTGCCAGCTCCATTATACCATTCGGCGAAAGCGACCTCACCATCTTCAACAGCCACGATGGGAGTCCCTTCTGCCACCCCTATATCGATGCCATCATTTCTTAAACTGACTTTATACTGATCACTTTTCTGCAGACCGAAATTACGAATGATTTCGCCCCGGACAGGCCATATCAACCTTGGAGTGGAAAATTTATAGCTGAACTGGTCAGTAGTTATATCTGCCTGTAATTTTGTGATCAATTCATCCAGAGCGGCAGCCTCTTTTTCCAGTTCCATCTTGCGTTCGATAGCCTTCTGCCTTTCCAGATCATAATTTCCTATACTTGCTTTCAATTCACTTATCTGAGTCACAATTGCCTTGTTTTTCTTTTTCGCTACTATACTGGACCAGATATAATCTTCATATTCCTGACTGTTCCGATAACGAATCGATTCCAGTTCATTGATCTTGCCTTCCTTGGCATAGATATTTTCTGCAGTGTTCATCAACAGCCCAGCCAGCACATAATTCTCAGCCTGTTTGTCAGTATCTATCAGACTGTGATAATGATTGAAGAAAAGGTTATTGAACACTTTTTCGCACAGTATATGCAATTGATCCAGTTCGACATTGGTACTTTTTATCTGCAACATGGTATTATCAAGTTTTTCCCTGGCAACCAGTTCGCTTTCCCGCAGTGATTTTATCTCTTTTTCGGAATCTCGTTTTTTCTGTAGAGTACTATCAAGGTCCTTCTCGGTTTTTTCTTTCTTTCTTTCGGTCTCCTTGATCAGCTCCTCCTGTTTATTGATTTCATCTTTAAGGTTTTCCAGTTGTTCTTTTTTATCTTGCAGATTCTGAGCATATATCTGGCAATAACAAAAGCAGATAACAAGTAAGATAAATCTAACTATTTTTTTCCCATTCATGAGTTGAATCTTTTGTAAAACCTTTAACTGTCAAGAATTATGTGATATTTTACAGGTCCCCGTTCCCAAATAAGGCCTGTTTGAGGATAACGGGATCAAGTCTATGTTTTGAACCTTTCCCTTCAAAGAAGCCATGTTCGGCAATCATGTGTATATTGAGAGGAGTCCAGCATAATTCTATACCGTTTTCCAGATTCTTGAAAAAAATTTCACCTTTTCTGAAAACACCGGGATGAGCGAAGGGGCAGATTATTTTTCCGCGGTAAGATTTATATTCTACTCTGAATTTTTCGTCTATTATAATGGCTCCATCATATATTTCAAAGGCTTTACCGGTAAAATATTCCATACGTTCTGCAAGTTGCACAGCCGAGATGGAGATTTTTTGCAGGACAGCGTGATCTTCCCTGATTATATCGTGGAAATGTCGGTCATCTTTACCCAAAAATCCTTCCACTGTGAGATAACCAGCTTTCATATTATTATGAATCCTGAGTTCAGAAGGTGTTTCTTTCATCTAAACCTCATCAGGCAAAACTGTCATAAAAAATATTAGCTTCATTTATACCGTTACTCTTCAATCCCTTTATCACAGCCGCGATCATGCCTGGACTGCCACAGAGGTATGCTTCCGTATTTTGGGGATCCCTGATGTATTCAGGGAAAAATGGGGTAACATAACCACATTTACCCTTCCACTCGCATTCTTCTGTAGGTTGTGATAAAATAGGGACATAAGTGAAATTTACCATCTTTTTTTCCAAATCCTGAAAAAGTTCCGTATAATATAGATCTTTCCTTGTCCTGGCTCCGAACATATATATCATGCGCCTTTTACTGCCATGTTGATAAAGATATTCCACCATACTCTTTATAGGAGCTTTACCCGATCCTCCCGCTATGAAAAGCATGTCAGCCTGAGAATCACGAATGGAGAAATCTCCAAAAGGACCTGTAAAATTTATTTCATCTCCAGATTTCAGATAATCGAAAATATAGGTAGTACAAATGCCAGCCGGCACCAGTCTGATAATGAGCTGGATAAAATGCTGATTGTCCGGACTGCTAGAGATAGAATAAGCTCTGCTGGCGGATTGTCTGCTTTTTTCATAGGGAGGAGATTCCAGCTGTACATACTGACCAGCCTTGAAATTGATGCTGGCGGGTTCCTGCAGTTTTAGAGTTAGTTCCTTAATATCATAGGTAAGATCCTTGATCTCAGTGACAACCGCTTTATATTTTTGAACATTGAAAATATTTTCAGGGATCTCGATAAAGATGTCTTCTTTCACTTTTATCTGGCAGGACAATCTTATATTATCCTCAATTTCCTGAGGAGTTAAAAAAGGTTTTTCAGTAGGCAGGAGAGGTCCTCCACCTGAATTAACCTTGCATTTGCAGAAACCACAACTACCTCTTCCGCCACAAGCAGAAGCCAGGTAGATCTTGTTGTCATTCAATAATCCCAGAAGTGAACTACCGCCTTTTACCACCAGTTCTTTCTTCCCGTTAATGGTTATCTTCATTTCACCGTAATTGGCAAAGAGCAGATCGGCTATCACCAGTAATAAAGCCAGTAATCCCGATATGGCGGCGACAATCAGGACTGTATTTATAACCGATATTATCATCCTTGCTCCAGTACAGCTATTGAATTACTACCACACCGGAGAATCCAATGAAACCCAGCGCCATGATCCCGGTAATGATCAGGCTGAGCCCTGCGCCCTGTAGTCCAGTGGGAACATAATTATAACGTACTCGCTGTCTAATGCCAGCCAGGGCCAGAATTGCCAGCAGCCAGCCCAGTCCACTGCCTGCGCCGTAGAGAACGGATTGTAGAAAATTATACTGGCGGATAATCATGAACAGAGACGCTCCCAAGATAGCACAATTAACTGTAATCAATGGCAGAAAAATCCCCAGGGTATAGTAGAGAACAGGAGAGAAACGTTCTATCAGCATCTCGATCAATTGTACAAAGGCTGCTATTACTATTATAAATATGATATACTGCAGGTAAACGATATTCAGGGGGACCAGAATCAAGTTATAAATGATATAGTTAATGGCCGTGGTAAAGGTCATCACAAAAAAAACAGCCATTCCAAGCCCCAGAGATGATTCAACCTCTCTGGAGACAGACAGGAAGGAGCACATTCCCAGAAAATTAGTCAAGAGAATATTACTGGTAAAGATAGCTGCCAGAAATATTACAAAAGGGCTGATCTCCATTTGCCTTATCCTTTGTTCAGTTTTTTTCTCTGCAATGGGCCCTCTATTATCCAGATCAAAATGGCCAGCATGAAAAAGGCACTGGGAGCCATGACCATGATCGACCATCTGGTCCACCAGTCGCCCAGGATTTCCCTGCCCAGCAGAGACCCGAATCCAAAGAGTTCCCGGACAGTAGATATGAGGAGAAGTACCAGGGTATAGCCGAATCCGGCTCCGATGCCGTCGATCAGGGAATCCACAGGCCTGTTCTTCCCGGCAAAAGCTTCCGCCCTTCCCATTATGATGCAGTTAGTTATAATCAAACCCACATAGGGACCCAGTGCTTCGCTCATATCCGGATAGAAGGCTCTCAGAAAAAGGTCAACCACAATGACATAAGAGGCGATGATCAATGTCTGCACCATCATACGGATACGCTTCGGTATATATTCTCTCAGGAGGGAAATAGTGAATCCGGAAAGAGCAAGGGTAAAAATCACTCCCAGCCCCATTACCATACTGTTACTCATCAGATTGGTTACTGCCAGTGCAGAACATATACCAAGAATCTGTTTCCAAACTGAATTTTCTGTGAAGGCGCTGCTGAGGAAAATTTCTTTTTTAGTCATAGTTCTTTCCAAATTGCCCGACAATACGTTTCATTTCACTTGTTATTATCTTTACCACTGCCTTGCTGGACTGGGTAGCTCCTGTAATCTGATTGACCTGTATGTTATTGGTTATTTCTCCTTCAGCTACCAGATTAAATTCAAGTACTGTTGAATCCTCAATAATTTTTTTCCCGGAGAATTGATTCTTAAACCAGCTCTCTGTAATACGACCTCCCAAGCCGGGAGTTTCATTTTGAGCCAGGATATCAAACCCGACAATTGTACTGAAATCAGGTGTTACAGCAAGTAAAGCAGATATTGTTCCCCAGAGGCCATTGCCCATTACCGGGAAACAGTAACCCAGTACGACTGTGTCGGCAAAAGCTACATAATAAATGATATCGCCAGATTTCTTCTCTCTGATATGTTCTTCGTAATAACGGTCCAGATCATCTAGGGGCAAAGCAAATATTTCCAGTATAGTTGTTCTCAGCTTTATTCTCTTATACTCTTTTATTCTATCCTGGGTTGTCAGATGTAAGGTGGCTAGAATGCTAATAAAGAAAATCGTAATAATCAACATGAAGAAAACTGGATAGAGCATGGATTCCCTGAATAGTTTTTTGCCTTCCCTCATGATTCCACTCTTTTTTTCTTCAACTGTAAAAAGGCATAATCAAAAATTGGTGAAAATGTATTAGCCAGCAGGAGAGCGAAGGAAAATCCTCCTATGAAAAGAGAATATTGCTGGATAAAGGCTGTCATGCTGCCAACAATAATCCCGTAAATCCATATTGTTCTGATATCCTTGGGCATGGACACTGGATCTGTTGTCATAAACACTGCTCCAAAGAGGATACTGCCGCTTAGCAGAAAAGGGAAAGGATTCTGATTACGGAATATCCAGGTAAAAACCAGAAAACTCATGGTAGTTGCAATCATTGGCTGCCATTTGGCAGTCTTGGTAAGAAGCAGATAAATCGCAGCTATAATGATCAAAAGAGCCGAAGTTTCTCCGATACTGCCGGGGGTGAAACCAATGAAGAGATTTCTATACGATTCCATCATGCCGGACTCCCGAAAGCTGATCATAGGGGTTGCAGAGGTAAACATGAGAGAATTGATATAATAAGCAAAACCTCCGGGTAATGATGTGAAAGGTTTCACCCAGTTCATTGTCATCTCTGAGGCAAATGATATATAAATAAAAGTTCTACCTACGATAGCTGGATTGAAAGGATTCATGCCAAAACCGCCAAAGACCATCTTTCCGAAAGTAACAGCAACTACTGCACCCACCGCAGTCATCCAGAGTGGTATAGTGGGAGGTAATGATAATCCCAGCAGACTACCGGTAACGAATACCGACATAGATACCCTGGCATTCTTTTTAGTCCGTTGAAATAAAAATTCTGAAAAAAAAGCAAACAGGTTGGCAGTAAGGACAACTATGAGAACTCTCCAGCCAAAGAGAAAGATTCCTAGAATCAGCAATGGAAGAAGAGCAATCAACATACGTTCCATATTTTTCTGGCGCATTATCAATGCATTCATAATTTCCTCAATGCTCAGAACAATCCCTTGATATTACCTTCGTTATCCACATCTATCTGTTCAGCTGCGGGTTGTTTCGGCAATCCTGGCATACGCATGATCTCTCCTGTTATGGGTATAATGAAACCGGCTCCTGCGGCAACTACTATTTCCCGAACAGTTACCAGAAAATCCTTGGGACGCCCCAGCAGTTTGGGATTATCAGAAAGTGATCTCTGGGTCTTTGCTATACATACCGGTAATTTATCAAAACCAAATTTTTCGATATTCCTTAAATCTTTTTTTGCTTTGGGTGTATAATCAATCTGGTTTGCCCCATATATTTCAGTGGCAATAGTCCTGATCTTATCCTCAACATTGGCGTTCCAGTCATAAAGCAGTCTGAGTTGGCAGATATCATTTCTGATCATGGCATCGACTTTTTCAGCCAGTTCCAGTCCTCCTGCCCCGCCCTTTCCCCAGAAATCGACGATAGAAGCATCAAAACCCTCCTGTTCACTATAATCTTTCACGAGGTTGAGCTCCTTTTCATCATCAAAAGAGAATCTATTAACAGCAACAATCGATTTCATGCCAAATTTTCGGATATTATCAAGATGTTTACCCAGGTTTTCCAGTCCTTTTTCCACTGCCTTAATATCGGTGTCCCCCACATCCTTCAGTTTTGTCCCTCCGTGAAGCTTGAGGGCTCTTACCGTGGCTACCAGAACTACGGCATTAGTACAGAATTGTCCGTAAGGGCAGACGATATCGAAGAATTTTTCTGCTCCCAGGTCGAATCCGAATCCAGCTTCTGTGACAACATAATCTGCCAGTTTCAAAGCTGTCTTGGTGGCCAGAATGCTGCTGGTACCTTGAGCAATATTGGCAAAAGGACCTCCATGAACGAATGCCGGAGTATTCTCGGTTGTCTGCACCAGATTTGGTTTCAGGGCATCCTTGAGCAGTGAAGCTATCGCACCCTCTACCTGAAGCTGGTTAACCCTCACCGGTTCTCCGTTGTAGGTATAACCGACAAGAATATTACCGATCTTCTGTTTCAGCTCATCCAGATTATTTGATAAACAGAGAATAGCCATGATTTCGGAAGCAGGGGTAATATCAAAACCATCTTCCCTTGGTATACCCTGGGTTTTACCACCCAGTCCGATCACAATATCTCGGAGCGAGCGGTCGTTCACATCCAGAACTCTTTTCCAGGTAATGGTCCGAGGATCAATCCGCAGTTCATTGTCATTGTAGATATGATTATCAAGCAATGCAGCCAGATTGTTGTTAGCAGAAGTGACAGCATGCATGTCTCCGGTAAAATGGAGGTTGATGTCCTCCATCGGTAAGACTTGAGAATAACCTCCTCCAGCAGCCCCGCCCTTGATGCCAAAAACTGGTCCCAGAGAAGGTTCTCTGATAGCAACGATGGTTTTTTTGCCTAACCTGTTCATGGACAGAGACAGTCCGATTGATGTGGTTGTCTTACCCTCTCCTGCCGGCGTTGGAGTAATAGCCGAAACCAGTATCAGTTTACCAACAGGATTACTTCTTATTCTGTCCTGAACCGAGAATCTGATCTTTGCCTTATGGTCACCGTAAAGTTCAAGATCCTCTGGTTTTAATCCTATTTGCGCAGCTATTGCATGAATGTGCTGCAGAGGTATTTTACGGGCAATCTCAATATCCGATAACATGTTTACCTCTGAATCATTTATGGTCGCTGAGAAATTCTTTCAGTCTCATAATATGACCGGCTTCTTCCTCAATAATCCTTTCTACAGCTTTTCTCGCCCTTGCTTCCTGCACATACTTCTGAACAGAATAGAAATATAGAAGAGTATCTTTTTCAAAATCTATGGCATGGAGGATGATTTCGCGATAATTTCTGGCGGTAGTGGCAAGATTGATGGCAGCCTGGGGATCGATGAAGATATGAGAATCCGCTATCGCTTTCAGATAACCGCTTACCATTGCCCAATCACCGGTATCGAGTAAATTTTTTATATCGAAATCATCTCTTAATTTTTTAAAAATTTTTTCATGAGATATCTCATCATCTCTCAAGATTTCCAGAAGCTTGCGCGATTCCTTATCCAGATCCTGTCTATGCAGTGCATGGTCATAAAAGGCAAAGCCGTTTCTTTCAATCTGTACTGCCATTTCAATGACTTCGTTCAGTGAGAATTCATTCATCTTTACTCCTATTTGTCAGTTATCTCTTAATACCTCTTCATCATAGAGTTTTTCAAAATGCAGTTTATGTTTGGCTTCTTCACTTGCCAGTTTATGAAATAATTTTTCCAGATCGGTGCCGGGGAATCTACCAGCCATGTTATTATAAAGATTATGAGCTTTTTCTTCTCTTTTCATAGCCATAATCAGGATATCCTGGTAAGTCATACCAGGCGAAGGTTCGATGCTGACGATATAATCACTTATTTTCAGATCCGGAACATGTTTTTCTTTAATCCCTTCATAACCTTTTCTTCTTATATTCTCCAGGATAACAATATGTCCTCGTTCCATGTTCTCAAATTCCCTCAGCATTTCAACCTGAGCGGAGAATTTCGCTTTACCCTGCAAATCCTGATAAAAAGCTACTGCCTCCTCTTCTCTACCAACTGCGAAATCAATGATCTCGTTGAACTTTTCCTTGGTCATCTATTTCTCCTTCAGCTTTGTACTGAAAAAAAGAATGCTATCGCAGGTAACGATAGCATTCTTCATCAATCCCTAATCCAGAGGACTGAACATATCCTTACCGACGCCACACTGAGGGCATACCCAGTCATCGGGAAGGTCTTCAAAAGCTATGTCATCGTTTTCAGCAGGATCATAGATCCAGCCACAGGCATCGCAAACATATTTTTCCATTAATCCTCCCAGTTTTACAAGATTCTTAGTAGTTTTCTACCCATAATTCAAAATATTCTCTGCCATGATCACAGACCGGACATTTTTCCGGGACCTCTATGTTCTCCAGGACATGCCCACAGTTGCGGCATTTCCAGTAAACTTTACCACCCTTCTTAAAAACCTGATGGTTCTTTACATTGGACTGCAGTTTTTTATATCTCTCCTCATGCCTTTTTTCCACCAATGCCACCATTTTAAAGGTCTTGGCTATATCAGGATAACCTTCCTTTTCAGCCACCATGGCAAAATCAGGATAAAGTGATGTCCATTCTTCATTTTCACCACTGGCTGCATAACCCAGATTTTTCAGGGTATCGGTATAGCCGACCGGATAGGAAGCAGTTATTTCCACCATTTTTTCATTCAACCCATTGTTGATGAGATGCTTATAGAATAATTTGGCATGTTCTTTCTCATTCTCTGCCGTTTCCAGAAAAATTTCCTCAATCTGGCGAAATCCTTCTTTGCGGGCTACTGAAGCATAATAGGTATATCTCATCCTGGCTTGTGATTCACCCGCAAAGGCTTTCATTAAATTTTCAGCAGTACGGGTCTTGATAAATTCCATACTATTCCCTCCACTTTTTTATTATATGCGAATCTTTTTTTTCTCAATCCGTCAACATTTATCTCTTCTGAGCAACCTGTATAAATAGATTCATGTTCGAGAAAATGGATCCCTCATCATGCCGGTTGCGCTATTTTGGCTGCCAGAAACATCTTTTCGGGCTCATGATCAGTTTTTTTTTCTGCAGCGCTTTTATGAGCCCGGCAACTTCCTTCTGGTCAATCCCGCTTATTTCAGATATTTCCCCAGCTTTTAAAGGTTTCCCTGCTTTTTTCATCACTTCTAGAATTGAAGCTTCTTTTTCCATAGTTCAGCTTTCCCATAAGCCATGAATATTGCACCATTCTCTGGCACTCAGGATATCCTTCTTCCGGACAGGAAATTCAGCTTGAGGCTTCATTCCCGGTTTCAGCTCGTGTCGGCAGACTTTATCCTTCGTGAGTATTTCGATGAATTTTATGAAATGATTTTCCAGCATAGGATGTTCCTGATTCTGCCCGACCTTCACCAGGACTCCACCAGCCGTTTCCTCGATAAAGGGGACATGCTTTTCCAGTGAAGAATCCTGAGTCTTGGCTTTCAGCAGTTTCATATCCTGACCGCAACACACCAGAGCCGGTTGACCTTCGTTCAATATCTCAACGACATTACCACATATCTCGCAATAGTAGATGTCCCTTAGCTTAACCATCTTAATCCTCCCTATTTCTTTTATTCTGCTGCTGGTGGATTGAATGTCCTGCCTGCTAGCTCCCTATCCAGCATTAAAACGCCCTGTCCCTTACCATCAATCAACCTGAGTTGATTAAGGATGTTATCCATGCTGTCCTCTTCTTCAACCTGTTCATCTACATACCAGTTCAGGAAACTGCGGGTGGCATGATCATTCTCCTTGATGGCAATATCCATGAGTTCATTGATTGACTTTGTGATGAATTGTTCATGTTTATAGGATAACTCAAAAACCTCGACCGGGGAATTAAAATCAATCTGGGGTTGGTCGATCTTCTTTAAAATGACTCTACCACCTCTCTCATTGATATAATCAAAGAATTTCAGGGCATGAAATCTTTCTTCCTGCACCTGTACCCTGAAGAAATTGGCAAATCCGGAAAGCCCGATCGATTCGAAGTATGCCACCATGGAGAGATAGAGGTATTCCGAATACAATTCCCTGTTAATCTGTTCATTAATAGCTTCCTGCATCTTCTTTGATATCATTTTTCCTCCTTTAAGTTTATTTTTAAATGCTCATTAAATTCACTCCCGATAATATCAAGTTCGTTCTTATCCGGGACATATTGAAATCTTATACTCGGTAACATCCTAAAACCACAGGCTCTGAGTGTCTCTTCAATTAAATTGATACTCTGTCCCCCCCAACCATAGGAGCCAAAAGCAAGACCTACCCTTCCCCTGGGCGCCAGACCTTTAAGGTAGGTGAGGAATGCTGCCACATCAGGGAGGATGTTATTGTTCAGGGTAGGCGATCCCACACAGATATAACGGGCAGTCATAACATCGGTCATGATGTCGGAAATGTGGTTCCACTGGAGATTCTTCATTTCTGTTCTGATCCCGTTATCTTCAAACACGCTCTGCAGGGTATAGGCAATCTTGGCAGTGGATTGCCACATAGTGCCATAAATTATCACTGCCTTCTTGTCCGTTTCATTAGCAGACCAGCTTTCGTAAGCCCTCAGAATATCATTAATCCTGTTCTTCCAGATGATACCATGGCTGGGACAGATAAACTCTAATTCCAGACCCTTTAACTCCAGCAATGCCTTCCTAACCTGATGACTGTAGGGCAATACAATATTGGCATAATATTTCCTCGCTTCCTGCATTATAACCTGAAAAGGATATTCGTCATCAAACCTCTCAGATGAAGCTATATGCTGACCAAATGCATCATTGGAAAACAACAATCTCTCTTCGGGACAGTAACTGACCATGTTATCGGGCCAGTGGACCATGGGAGTCTGTACAAAATGAAGGTTTCTCTTTCCCAGGTTTATTGTATCACCACTTTTCACCTCTTTTAATTTCCAGGATTTCTTAAAATGCAGGGGTAATCCCTCGGCTCCCTTGGGAGAAGCAAGGATGGTAGCCTGTGGACAATATTTCATGATATCAGGCAGAGAACCGGAATGGTCCATTTCTATATGATTTTGTATTATGTATTCAATTCTACCTGGATCGACTATTTTACTTATCCTGGTAAGTTGTTCTTCAAAAAGGTAATATTTCACATTATCTATAAGTGTAACCTTTTCATCCATCAATAAATAGGAGTTATAAGTCGATCCCTTCTGGGTCAGATATCCATGAAAATTTCTCAGGTCCCAATCAATCCCGCCAACCCAGTAAATACCATCTTTGATCTTTACAGCTTGCATCTATAACTCTCCTGTTATTTTTGACAACGGGGACAATAGTAGCTGGAACGACCAGCCTGCTTGATACGCAAGGTTTTATTACCGCAGGAACAGCGATCCTTTCCGTATATCCTTAACTGATTCTGGAAACTTCCCGCTGTGTTTTCCACATTGCGATAATCTGATATCGTTGTTCCCTTTTTCCTGATAGCTTCCCGCAGAACCTGTTTGGTCTGAAAAACAATTTCCCTTACCTGCGCATCGCTGAGCTGATCACCTCTTTTCAGGGGAGAAACACCAGCCCGGTGTAGAATTTCCGTAACATATATGTTTCCCAGTCCGGCTATTATTTGCTGATTCAAGAGCAGATTTTTCACGGGTGCTTTCCTTGTATGCAACACCCGGAACAGGTATTCTTCATTAAAGAACTCTGCCAGCGGCTCCGGTCCCATCTTCTCGAGACATTTAATCCGGGAATTTTTCTTATAGACATTAATTCTACCGAAGGTGCGGGGGTCATCAAAAATCAGGGAAGAACCATCCAAGAAAACCAGGCGGGCTCTGGTGTGGGATGTGATTTCGACAGGCTTATCTCTGAAAATCAGCCTGCCGGTCATCCTGAGGTGTATTGTCAATTTATATCCAAGGCTGGTCTGCAGGATGATGAATTTTCCACGTCTGCGGATGCTTTCAATCGTCCCCCAGCAGACCTTTCTCTCCGCAAAATCATAATTCAAGGTCCCGTGTCTGTATTCCTCAATCCGTTCCAGTTCTTTTCCCGTTATTCTATTTCTTAAACCCTTCACTACTGTCTCAACTTCAGGCAACTCAGGCATCGTTTTTGTCCTTTTTCTGGCAGGCTGCACAGATTCCGATCAAGTTAATATGTTGTTCCTGGACTTTATGTCCCTCGACAATCTTATCCCTGAGACAATCAAAACTTCCGTATATATCATAAATAGTACCGCAAAGTTTACATTTGAAATGAGCATGAGGGTGGGGCTGCAATTCATATCGGACTTCATTGTTCATGATGGAGAAAGATTCGATAATTCCTTTTTCTTCAAAGGTTTTCAGCGTATTATATACTGTTGTTTTGGAAAGGGTAGGAATCTGATTCAGCAGCGCCCGATAAATTTCATCGGCACTGGGATGGCTGCAGGAATTCATCAGTGCCTGCAATATCAACATCCGATGGATGGAAGGCACAACTTCATGTTCAAGCAAGATCTTCTTAACTCTATCCATATTACATTTTTAAATCCAATTTAATTTTGTAATGATTACAAATTGAAAATGCTTATTTTTGTGTCAATATGTTTTTTTGGAGTATTTCAGATCAGATCAAGGATTTTCTCAGGATAATACTATTCTCCTCCACCGCCGATTTTTTTTTGAAGTCAATTATCATGTAATCCCTGTGTAGTAGAAGCCGCAGCATATTACGGTGTTTGTTTCTTGTTTTTATTTCAACCTGATGATAGCGGTGAGATATCGCCCATTGTTCCTGATGGTCAATCAATCCTGTGGCAACCCCTCTATTCCTGTAAGCAGGTACTACTCCCGCCATCCAGCAGTAGAGGATTTTTTCCTCCTGTTTATAGTATGCCACCATGAAACCGACCTGAACATTATCATCGCAGGCTATTAAGATAAGATGTTCCCTTTTATCCAGTCTCCTGTAGAACTCAGCTTCGGGATAGGGATCATCAAATTCAGGGATACTTTTTGCCAGAGCTGCAGCTTCAGCTGCAGAACCCTCTCGGATGATTACGGACATGGCGTTACAAAAGTTTTACTCCTCCTTGTTTTCCAGCCAGGTCTGATAGAGTGGTAACAAACCATGGGCATCCGACATATCTTCTTTAACAGATGTTTTAAAAAAGAGCTCTTCTGTACCAGCTGGCCACTGGATGATGGGAAAATCACGTCCCAATCCCAAGTATTCACCATTGGTTTCCAGAAGAGTTTCGGAAAGTGAGCCCAGATAATAAAGTAAGGGAGCGCAATCACAATCGGTATTTCTGAGAAAACCGACACTGTCGGCATGTACAAATTTGAAACTTACTTCTCCGACCAGAACCCCGTTTTCCTCGTACAGCCTCTTATCGAGCACTTCATAGTGTGGATTATCCGTTTCAAAAGTATGTCCCTCCATGTAATCGGAAATCAGTTCTCCGAAATCATTGAAAGAAACATCCTGTTCTTCATCCTCTTCAGAAACAATATTGATGAATTTGATTTTCCCTTCCCCTGATCCATCCTGGTTTATTTTAAACCTGTACTCCTTGGTTTCCGTGGTCAAACAGCCTGTAATAACAATGGCAGCCAGAATAACTACCGCAAAGGTAAATAACTTCTTAAGATACATTAATCCTCCTTTATTTTATCAATACCAATTTTCTGATATCAGCTTTAGCATTCGTATGCAGTCCATAAAGGTATACTCCGCTGGGGCATTTTCTATTGTAATCGTCCATCAAATCCCAGGCTACGATATTTATACCCGGATTTGCTACAATATCAGCGAGCAAGGTCCTTACCTTCTGTCCCCTGATATTGTAAACAATCAGGTCGACAGATTCGGATCCCATCATACTGAATGTAAAGGAAATATTTTGGGCTCTTTTATTTGCTGATAAGATGCACGGATTGGGATAAGCCAGCAGGCAATAGGAGGAAGGAGGAATCTGGTTATTCTCCTGAGGGGTTTCCAGCAGGATCTGATCCATCATCATTTCAGCTTCAGATTGGAACGTGTAGTAAAGAGGAAAACCGAATAGATAGGTTTGCCCGAGGTCAGAGATCCTTACGCCGCAAATCTCGTCCTGGTAGGAAGAAGAATCATCCTGGGCTGAGAAATAGTAGATTCCGTATTCACTTCCTGGAAAGATGGTAACAAAGGGGAGGGTTCCGTTAAAGGCAGGATTAACCTTATCCGGGTCTATATTGATCTCGGGGTAAAGGTCGGACCATGCTCCAGTGAACTGCCATTCAGAGACCAGGCTCCGATTCTCCAGATCAAGAAAATTTTCGGCAAAATCCTGAGGAAGCTGAAAAGCAGTTTTCCAGCCTGACAAGACCAGATTTCCACCTGCCACCAGATAAGAACCTATCTTATCCAGATTGTTGAGAATAAAATGCTGGGTTAGATCGTCATCATGCCAGATGATGGTAGAATAACAACCCAGAAAATCCAGAGTCGGTGCACCCTGATCGCTGTAGTCGTAGGAGGTAAAATCTGTATTGATAATATTTTCGTAGAATTGATCGACCATATTGTCATCGGGATTACCGGGAATACCAGCGCCATCCATTGTCTCATCGACAACCAGCAATCCCTGGTCCATGGGAAGATCGATCGGAGTAGCTGCACAATAATCAGAAAAAGTTGTCTCAAAGGTAACACCTTTTACTGCAGTAATCCTGTAATAATAAGTATTCCAGTTAACAACATCCTCATCCAGATAATAATTCCCGGTGATGATCTCCTCATTTATCCTGCTGTATTCTCCTTCTGGGTTATCACTACGCCAGAGGTTGAAGCCATCAATGGTAACTGCGTTCCAGAACTCATTCCATATAATCAGGATACGGCTGTCGGCAGCGTATGCCTGCCCAATCTGTGGATTATGTAGAGTATTTTGCCGGGAAATGATCCAGGAATCAGGATCGAATTCCAGAGCAGTTACTTCACCTCCCGTCAACATAAATTGCGTTTCAGCCGGGAAATCAGGAGTTGCTTCCACCAGCAGCGAATCCCTGGTCGCACTGGAGTAGTTTATATGAACAGGTACCTGCAAATAAAATTGATTGGCAGCATTAGCAGTAGTTAAAACATAGATCAAACCCTGGCCCAGGTCCTCATCAAGAAAGTAACAATACTCCATGGCAGGCAGCCCGGGGTGGAATATCCACTGCTGGAAGAACTGCTCCAGATCCACACCACTCACATTTTCGCAAATTTCCCGGAAATCCGCAGTGATGACATTCTGGTTCTGGAAAGTAGAGAAATAGGTCTGCAGGATCGTGAAAAAGGTCTCGTTACCCACCAATGCCCGTAAAACATGCAGAACTGATGCCGCTTTTTCATAAGTTACCGGAGTGAAGTAGTTGATGAAATCAGGATCATAGATGGTGTAAGCACTACCACCAGCCCAGGATTTATAATATCCCTGAATCTGCTGCTGCACATATTCCAGCATAGCTTCCCAGCCCTGCCAGCTCTGCATATATACCGCTTCCGAATAAACAGCGAAACCCTCTGAGAGCCACACATCTGCCCAGGTGAGAGGTGTAAGACAGTTGCCAAACCAGGAATGGGCAAGTTCATGGGCAACCGTTGTTTCATGGGTATGATTACCGGTAATGAAAGTAGTACCCATTGTGGTCATCGTCTGATGTTCCATGGCTCCGAAAGTCTGCATCGGGACGACAGTATTCCCGTATTTCTCGAAGGGATAATATCCATAATGATCAGAATAGACCTGGATCATGAAAGGCAGGTTGGAAAAATCCTCCAGAGCCTCATCGTAGTAGGGAGCACTAACGAAATTCATTACCGGGACATCGTCGAACCACATTTCCGGAAGCTCCTGGAAATTAGCAGCAGTGACACAGGCCAGAAAGGTTGCCATGGGATTGCTCCCATCCCAGTGATGCGTGCATGTCCCATCCAGATTATCAACTATCGCGGTCCGTATGCCATTGCAGGCCACCAGCCAGTCATCACGCATGGTTATATGGAAATCCACTTCTGCCTTATCCCAGGGATGATCATAGGCGGGCCACCACCAGCGACAGCCGCTGGGATCAGCTAATGTGAAGACATAATTGCTGCTGAAGATCATGCCCAGATGGTAATCATCATTGCTCAGTACCGGATAACCGGAATAATCCACCCGGGTGGTAAAATATTCACCCGCAGCCACACTGCCCAACTGGATGGTGATCATTCCGTTCTGATAGGTATAATCAGCCGCAATACTGTTAACATATACAGCATCAACGTTCAGACTCTGCAATTCGTAAACGATCTCGGCAATGTCTTCCTCAGCCAAAACATCAGCCAGTACCGAGCCCTCAACATAATGTGCTTGATCATCTATCGTCAGTGTTATATCGTATCGGATAACATCAAAACCGTGGGCAGAATCTGCCCGGGCAAATTCCCTCACATTGGGCAAACAGGTGCTGTATTCATCAATGCGAGGTGCAGCCAGCATCAGCACAACAGTGGATAAAAATATTATTGATATTGTTGATATCTTCATAATACCTCCAAGTAATTTACATTAAACCTAAACTTCAATCAGGATGGCAAACTTTTTTTTGCCCGAAACTATAATTGATAATACAGTTCTAACAAGGGTCAGTTATTAAATAACAGAGATCAATCCCCGGGAAAGTAGTCACAATATCCCCAGGAATATCTGATTTATAAACTTCTTTTAATAATACAGACCTGACAAAGTTAGCAAGATTGTTCTCCCCATTTACAGGTGAGATTGTTGCACCTTTGCACCAAATAACCAGTCTATTTTTATAAGCAGCGATCTTGCCATTTAGATTATATCAGTTATATTTATCATGGATAATGCTTTTTAATAAAAATTTTAAGTATAGCTAAAAAAAAAATTTTGTTTGACAAGAAATTGAATATTATATTTTCAGCACTCAGATAATTAGATTGCTAATATTATTAAATACAGGAGGGAATTATGGCCAAACAGATGAAATTTAGTCATGATTCTAGAACGACCATCAAGGCTGGAGTTGATATTCTGGCCAACGCGGTGAAGATCACACTTGGACCTCGCGGAAGAAATGTTGTTCTGGACAAGAAATTTGGATCACCCACCATTACCAAGGATGGTGTTACCGTAGCCAAGGAAATCGAACTGGAAGATCCCTTTGAGAATATGGGAGCTCAACTTGTCAAGGAAGTTGCCGAGAAGACACATGATGTTGCCGGTGATGGTACAACTACAGCCACTATTTTAACCCAGGCAATTATTGAAGAAGGTTTGAAGCACGTGACTGCTGGTGTCAATCCCATGTATTTGAAGCGTGGTATTGAGAAAGCAGCTAAAGTTGTTGTTGACAAGATAAAGGAATTGAGCGTAGCAATCAGGAGTTCTCAGGAAATAGCACAGATTGCTTCCATTTCTGCCAACAACGATATGGAGATTGGCAAGTTGATCGCCGAAGCCATGGAGGCGGTTGGTAACGAAGGGATAATCAATGTTGAAGAGGCCAAATCCATCGAAACCTACATGGAAAAAGTCGAGGGGATGCAATTCGACCGTGGTTACCTTTCTCCTTATTTCATTACCGATGCCGACAAGATGATAACTGAATTCGAAGATCCCTACATACTCATTTACGATAAGAAGATCAGTGCCATGAAAGATCTGCTTCCCATTCTGCAGGAAGTAGCACAGACCGGGAAACCCTTTCTCATAATTGCAGAGGATGTAGAGGGTGAAGCTCTTGCTACTCTGGTAGTCAATAAATTACGCGGTACCCTTAATGTGGCTGCTGTCAAAGCTCCTGGATTTGGTGACCGCCGCAAGGCCATGTTGCAGGATATAGCTATTCTCACCGGAGGAATGGTGATTTCAGAGGAACTGGGAAGAAAGCTGGAGTCAGCCAAGATGCACGATCTGGGTCAGGCTAAGAAGGTGATTGTCGAGAAGGAAAATACGACGATCAGAGAAGGATCAGGGAAAAAGACTGATCTGGATGGCAGGATCAAGCAGATTAAAGCGCAGATCGATGAGACCACCTCCGACTATGATAAAGAGAAATTGCAGGAAAGACTGGCCAAACTCAGCAGCGGTGTGGCTGTAATCAAGATTGGGGCTGCAACCGAGACCGAGATGAAAGAAAAGAAGGCAAGAGTGGATGATGCTCTTCATGCCACCAGAGCCGCTGTCGAAGAAGGCATAGTAACCGGTGGTGGAGCCACTCTTATTTATGCTGCTGCAGCAATTGACGATCTGAAACTTGATTTGCATGAGGAGAAGGTCGGTGCCGGCATCCTGAAACAGGCACTTACGAAGCCAGCCTATTACATTGCATCTAACGCAGGAGAGGAAGGTGC
>JAFGRJ010000051.1 GCA_016935235.1 Candidatus Cloacimonadota bacterium | reverse complement strand
TCGATTACGATGATTTCCGGTTGCAGATTGTATTCTGAAATTATCTTCAGTATGCATGGCAGTTCTCTCCTGAAGAAGTAGCCAGGTACATAAGCGGTTATATTTTCGACCTGGAGAACATACTCATTTTCAGGGCTTCTATCCTGCCAGTTTTGGAAAGTAATGCCGGCAACAACAGCCTTGTCTTTCTGGTAATGCACATCTACCGCCAGGATCATGTCAGATACCCTGCCAAATAACAGTCTTATTCAGCATTTTTCCCCAAAAAGATAATAACTCGCATAATGATATCGCCTGCCAGGCATAGCGGGGCTTCTTTTCACCTTAAACGGAAATCTGACGGAGTTCATTCCCAGCGAAAGGTAAGCGCTGAGATGATCACACTGATCACCAGAATCACCAGCAGGATGACAACATCTCTGTGGTGTTGTGACCAGTTGTGACCAAACCACATTCCCTGCATTACCTCCACCACATAACGCAGGGGGATGAAATGACTTATTTTATCCAGTGCTGCCGGGAAAACCTGTTTGGGAAAAGTTGCTCCGGAAAGAAAGAGGTTGGGAAAATAGATAGCCATCCCGATAACATTGGCGGAACGGGCTGTTGGGGCAATGCCTGCCAGCAGAAATCCCAGGGCGAAGAAGCTGCTCGAACTGAGAATAAAAGCGATGGCTACATCGATCACATTTCCGCCGAACCTTAAATTGTACAGCAGTTTTGCAGTTATGATCAGAATAACAGCTCCGATCAGGGTCATGATAAAGCCAACCAGGATCTGGCTTATCATCACAGATGAAGAGGACAGCGGTGTAGTTCTGTACCTCTTTAACACACCCCGCTCCCGGTACATGGCAACTGTAATGGAAATGGACAGCAATCCGGTCGTGGCGATGATCATTGCTATATAGGCGGGAACACTGGCATCGACAGATCCGTAGCCACTGAAGAACTCAGTCTGCCGGTTGCCATAAATACTACCGAAAATGAACAGCATCAGGATAGGAAAGATGAAAGTGAAAAAAGCTGCTTCGGGTTCCCGCAGAAAAAGCCTGAATTCAGTTACAGCTAATTTGCTGAATTTTTTCATGCTGCCTCCTAATTGCGAACCTGGTGACCGGTGAGTTTCAAGAAGACATCCTCCAGACTGGGCTGCTCGGTTCTCAGGTCACGGAAATGGATGCCATTCCCGGTCAGAAAATTTACTACCTCACTGATCAGATGATCGCTGGAACCGCTGATAGTGATCCTGTCACTTGAGACAGCAACACTTTCCGCGTATTTGATCCTGTGGAACTGAGCCGGATCGACATTGTCCTGAAGAGTAAAGATAATACGCTGGCCTTCCTTAAGATCACGGATCAGATTTTCCGGAGTGTCCAGCGCGATAAGTTTGCCACAGTCAATGATGGCCACCCGGTCGCATAATCTTTCTGCTTCTTCCATGAAATGAGTAGTAAGAAAGACAGTTTTCCCCTTATCCCGGATCCTGTGTACCAGTTCCCACATAGTGCGACGGGCCTGGGGATCCAGTCCCGTTGTCAACTCGTCGAAAAAGACAATCTCCGGATCATTCACCAGTGCCAGGGCGATGAACAGGCGCTGTTTCTGACCTCCGGAAAGATTGACATAGGCGTTACGGGCCTTTTCTTGAAGACCCAGATCCAGCAGCAGCTCCTGCCAGTTTATCGATTTCCTGTAAAAGGATGAGAACAGGTCCAGGGCTTCGTCCACATGCAGGCGATCGGGCAGAGATGACTCCTGCAGCTGAACGCCTATCCGTTCACATAGCTGTTTGTGGTCTTTAACCGGATCAAGCCCCAGGACTTCCACTTCCCCCGCATCTGGTCGGCGCAGGCTTTCTATGCATTCTATGGTGGTGGTTTTCCCGGCTCCATTGGGACCGACCATTCCGAATATCTCACCCTGATAGACCTCAAAAGATATCCCGTCAACTGACTTAACTTTTCCATATCTCTTGCAGAGAGTGTTTACTTTAACAACAGACTGACCTGGCATTATCTCTCCTTAGAATTCTCTGAGTGGCTTAGCGATTGTCATGATCGAAATGTAAGAAGAATAAGTGATATTATGATTATAAACATATTATTAATTATAAAGAAGTTATCCTGTCTCTGATTTTTTCAATTATCGTATGGACCAGGCGCATATCAAAATCACGAAGCAAGGATGAACGTTCCAGCAGTCTGGTGTAAAATGATTTTTTTTCACTGAGTCCCAGGATTTCCGATAATTCCATAATTTTCTGTTTTAATATAGTCTGCTGAGAATGTTCATTTTTTCTAAATTTGAATTTACTGTTATCCTGCGGTGGCAGGCAGGATAATACATAGGCATAGATCATCACTGCCTGAGCCAGATTGAGAGAAGGGAAAGCCGTTTTCATGGGAATAGTGGAAATTATGTCACAGAGGTCAATCTCCTCATTTGTCAGCCCGGATTCTTCCCTGCCGAATATAACAGCTACCCTTCTGACTGCCTGTCCTTTGTTACGGATGATCTCCAGCAAAGCCTGCGGAGAATGATAATCTTTACGGCGATTGCGGAAACGTGCGGTAGTCCCCACACAGAAATCACAGTCCCGAACTGCATCTTTCAAAGTATCAAAGACGATGATCTGGTTAAGAATTTCCGCTGCTCCATGCGCTAACCATCTTGCTGGCTCTTCATGATGCACTCTGCTGTCCACCAGCCTCAGATCAGTGAAGCCCATGGTCTTGAGAGCCCGGGCTGCCGCGCCCACATTCTGTGGTACCTGCGGTTCAACCAGAATGAAGCAGATTTGATCCATCTGTTACATTTCCCTAAGTTAAAAATCCCTTACCAATCCACACTTATGTTATCAATCAATGGATAAGGCCTTTTATTAGATTCCAGCTGCTGGTTTATGCTTCACAGCGGGTTTAACGATGGAGAATATTCCTTCTCCCACCATCCAGAGTGATAAAATAAGGACACTGCCATTGATTACAGAAAGCAGTATCTGATGTTTTCCAATAAACGATATTTCATTGAGGATAACAGCCCATACTGTTATCACCAGCAGCACGATACAGGGGATGGCTGCTGTGAGATAAGCATAGCCATTGTGTTTTTTCTTCAGGTAGATAGAGAGAATGAGCAAAGCCAGCGCCGCAAGCAGTTGATTTACAGCTCCGAACATTGGCCAGAGGGTTAAAGCCCCCATACCATTCGCTCCGGTGGCAAAAGCCAATGCGGCTGCAGTGCCAACTGCAAAAGCTGTTGTGATGAAACGATTGGTCAGTTTGGTAAGCTTGATGTCACGGAAAAGCTCGGTAATTACATACCGCTGAATACGGGTAGCCGTGTCAAGGGTAGTGCCGGCAAAAGAAGCAACGAAGACACCAATAATAATGATGCCCAGAAATTTCGGGATCAGGATTGATTGCAGCATGTTAGCTGAGCCGATGACCACGGCATTGATTTTTGATGCCAGACCCTGAGAAGCGGACCAGGTAGCGTAATGCCTGCTCCATGCTGCAGTTCCTTTTAAAATTGCACCATCGGCTGTTTGATATGCCAGACCGATACCTGCAGCTACAGCTACGATTACCAAAGTGGCTAGAGCAGCCTCCATCAGCATGGATCCATAACCGACAAACTGGGCATCCGGTTCCGCGGAAATCTGCTTGGATGTTGTGCCGGAAGAGACCAGAGCATGAAATCCGGAACAGGCTCCGCAAGCTATGGTGATGAAGAGAAAGGGCCAGATGGGAGGAGCACCTGTGTGCGCTTTATTATAAGCAGGAGCTACTATCTCCAGCGAACCATTGAATCCAGAGAACAGGACTCCCAGGATAAGAAGGCTCATGGCGAAAAAGAGCTGCCAGGCATTGATATAATCTCTGGGCTGCAACAGACGATTCACTGGCAGGGTGGAAGCTATATAGGCATAGAGCAGTAGTATAATGGTCCAGATTCCGGTTGCAGGTATTGTCCCGAGATCAGGAAGATCCAGGGGCAGAAAATGACCTAGAACGACTGTAAAGTACATGATGGTAACAGCTAATATAGTAGATATAATTACATTTGCCCTGCGGCTGTATATGAACCATCCCAACGCCAGGGCGATCGGAATCTCGCACCAGATAGGAAAGACAGATTGCGGGAACATCTTGAAGATAATGGCGATAATAACACCGAAAACAGCAATAACAATTAGTAATTCAATGAATATGACGAGAAAGGAAATGTAACGCACCCGGGGATTGATGTATTTCGCAGCAACCTCGGAGATTGATTCTCCTCTGTTGCGGAGTGATATAACCAGGGAGCCAAAATCGTGCACAGCGCCCATGAAGATCGATCCCAGGAAAATCCAGATCAAAGCGGGTACCCAGCCCCAGATGATGCCGATCGCTGGACCCACAATCGGACCGGTGCCGGCAATGGAGGTATAATGATGACCAAATATTATACCTTTCTTTGTCGGTATAAAGTCCACTCCGTCTTCCTGTTCTTGAGACGGCACTTTTCCTGTCGGTGTCAGACGGAATATTTTCCGTGACAGGAATCTTCCATAAGTGTGGTAGGCTACAATATAACCCAGAAATGTAATAAGCATGAGTATTATGGCTTCCATGAATCACTCCTTTCCTTTATAAGCTAAGATTTCTCAGAAAATACATTCATTCTGGTAATATTACTCCACAATGCAATAATTCAATGGAATCGGTGTACACCTTCTCCGTCGGTTTTAACAGCAATACCCGGAAATATTCTAATCGTATCTGCCATACTGAATTTTCCAGTTGCTGGCTATCCTGATGAATTTAGCATAGCCATTTTTCCGGATATAATCTAGGGCTTCACGATATTTTTTATATTTATATCCTTTTTTGCCAAAGAATTCCAGAATAATGGGACAGGAATCGTAAACATTGCAGTCAGCACAGGAAATGTATTGTTTTCTGAAGCAGCATACTTTCATCTTGCATTTTGCTTTTGAGATGTCTCTCCTGCCCTCCTGGTATCCCAGTTTACAGCCAGGGCATGATTTATCCCTGAACGCAGGACACGTTTTGCAATATGCACCACAACAACCTAATTCTTTAACACTCATTGCTGTCCCCAGTTTTACTGACACACCCTTTAATCCGTATCCGCCGGCAGTTGTAAATCAGAAATTAATATTAACCAGGATGATTTATAAAAATCAATAATTCACAGCAGAGCATCTCGATATATCTGCCCCAGCCTTCTGGAATATTGTTCCGGAGAATGTTCATCCTTTATATGTTGCTGTGCAAGGAGAGATTTCTGTGCAATACTCTCTCTGTATTCCATTATCTCTGCAATAATACTTCTGAGTTTTTCTTTTATGATCAACCTGATCTTATTTCTGTCCTCCTGTGTTGTGAAAAGAGCTTCTCCCAGTCTATTCTGGGGGATTTCTATCAACCATCCCATCTCGTTACTGTTGATCTCGGGTAAAGCCCTGATGTTGGTAGAAATCACGGGACAACCACAGGCCTGGAATTCCAGGACGGTATAGCCATAGGTGTCAGCATAGGTTGGCAGCAGGCCAACATGAGCTGTTTTCATTAATTCAAGGACATCCCGGTTCGGCAGGTAATTATAATGTGCGATCCAGTCACTGTTCCTGTGAATAATATCCCTGGCAGACTTCTCATCTCTCTCAGTCTCTCCCGCTGCAGCATCGTCCCTGGCTAGATTGCTTATAATGGTGAGTTGCAGATTACAGAAAGCATTTTTTTTTGCATCCTGGAATGCCTCCAGAATCTCCATCCCTCCTTTTCTGAAAAAGGCTCTACCCACAAACATGAAATGTATTTTCTCATTACGGGAAATTCGCTTATCATGGCGTTTATCGGTCAGTATTTCCTGAGGTGGATGCATTTGTATTAACTTGTTCTCGATTTCTGTACTGAAGTCAGGAAAATGTTGCAGGAAATCTTTCTGCATGTTCAGGTTGCATTTTGACAAAGCGATAATCTTTCGGCACGATCCACTGTACAGAGCAGCTATAGCTTTCAGAATTCTCCTGTCCTGCGTTAGCTCTGAATAACCACAGTTCCTGCCATGATGGCAGGATAAGATTGACTGATATCTTGGTATGACAGTTTCAAATGATGAAATCCATGGCGTTCTACTAAAACTTATTGTATTGAAAAAGTGCAGGATGTCAACCTTGTTCAAGTTTAAATCATTGAAACTGAAACGCTGATTATGAGGATCGTAAAGAGAGTGTCCGGTTAATTTCCTGCTGATTTTTTCAAAATAATTGAGCATGTTGTTGATATCGTAAACTCGAACATAATCGACATCGTCTACTTGACCAATGATATTTCTGCGGGAAGCATGATAACTGTAATTATAACCCACTTTCATTATATTATTCCAATGACTTCAGCTTCGATAAATAATATATTTCAAGGAACCAGCAGGAATTCCTACAACCCTTATTAACATTATACCATGAAAATAATTATCAATAAATAAACTTTATAATTTTTTTCAGTACATATTTTAATATGAATGTGTCAAACTTTTTGTCAGGTTGAATAAAAATTTCTCTATTTTAAATATGGAATGATAAATTCAATCGTAAAAAAGATAACTCATCGATTGAAAATAGAAATTATCTTATTTTATATCCTGCCAGATAAGCAAAATGAACTCTTACTATGATTACCAGCATTAATAGAACAAAAAAAATAAGGATATTCCCCAAGGCGAAAACCTTGGG
>JAFGRJ010000050.1 GCA_016935235.1 Candidatus Cloacimonadota bacterium | reverse complement strand
TGGAAGATTCCAATCAAAGATTGAAGCACCTGAACAATTACATCATGGGAAATTATCCCATGTAAATAAGCCAAATATACCTCAGGAGGATTTATGCCCCGAAAAATAATACTGGTAGTGGACGATGAAGAAGATGCCCAGGTTTTTATCGAGAACATCCTCGATGAAGATAAATATAAGATAATCAGCGCCTGGGATGGAGTTACCGGTTACAAGGAAGCCGTGACCCAGAAACCCGATCTTATCATTCTTGATGTACAGATGCCCGTTCAGGATGGTTTCACCACTTACAGACAATTAAAGGAAAACGCTGCCACCAGTGATATTCCTATCATCATGCTAACCGCTATTGGTCCCAAGCGCGGTATCCATTTTTCTCAGGAAGAAATGCTTGCCCATTATGGCAATGCCCCCGCACATTACCTGGAAAAACCTTTTGATCCAGTCAAATTGCAATTGCTAGTAACAGAGTTGTTAGGATAAAATTATAACCGGGTGTCAGCCCGGTTTTTTATTCCTGATGCACTATTCCAAAGAAGACAAACTCGAAAAGATAGTTAACCTTAACAGTCGCATGAGCTTGACCAACAATCTGGAAGAGCTTTTGCGTATCATCCTCAACGAATCGGAAAAGCTGTTCGAGGTGGAAGGTACTTCCATACTTCTTGAAGATAAAATGACAGGTAAGTTATATTTTCATATAGCAACCGGAGAGAAGAAGGATTTTCTCAAGACAATCACAATGGAACCTGGCGAGGGAGTCTGTGGATACGTGTTTCAAACCGGTAAATCCCTGATCGAAAACGATACCGCCAACAGTCCCTTCTTCTCGGTAAAAGTTGACAGGAAGTCCAGTTTCATCACCAGAAACCTCCTGTGTGTACCCCTGCAGATCGAAGACCAGATCCTGGGAGTATTTGAGCTGGTGAACAAGATATCAGGAGATTTTGATCAGGAAGATCTCGATTTCCTGACCGCTGTAGCCAGTCAGGTTTCGATAACCCTGGAGCGAGCTCGGTTAACACAGGAAAAGATCCAGGCTGAGAGGTTGGCTACAATAGGCGAGACAATTACAGGTCTATCACACTGCATCAAAAATATCCTCAATGGTCTTCAGGGCGGTGCTTATATTATCAATAAATACCTCGAGGATATCAAGTCGGAAAAAATCAAACTGGGTTGGGACATCGTGAACGATAATATCAAGAAAATATCTTCGCTAACTCTTGATATGCTCAGCTATTCCAAGGAACGGATACCCGTCTATCAAAAGACTTCCCTGCAGGATATTATTGACGATATATTAAGACTACTGGAGAAAAAGCTGCAGGAGAATAATATCAAAGTCGAAAAGAAATACGATGCCCCCATGAATGAGATCGAGATCGATCCGGACAGTATCTATAGGGCTCTACTCAACCTTATTACCAATGCTGTTGATGCCCTGCAGGACAGAGAGAATGCTGTTATCACCATTGGTATATATTTTCCGGATCAGGATAAGGTGCAACTTGAAATCAGTGATAATGGCTGTGGCATTCCTGTCGAACTGCTGAATAAACTTTTCTGTAAATTCTTCAGCACCAAGGGAGCCAAAGGTACCGGGCTGGGATTGCCGGTAACAAAGAAGATCATCGAAGAACATAAGGGAAGAATTACTGTGGAAAGTTCTATTGGCAAGGGTACAACTTTCAGAATCGAGTTGCCCCGCAGAAAAACCGACAGCGGCTTAACTAGAATTAAAAAATAACTGATTAATACTAACCCGGGTAATTTTTCAATATTGCTTCTTAAGCTCGATCAGACGGAGAAAATGTTTCCTTTCTTCCGCTATTATTTTATCAACCTGATCCAGTTGTTGGGCAGGCATATACTTCTTTATTTCCTGATAGTATAAAATAGTGTCCAGTTCACGCCAGATGCCGAATTCGAGGGCTGTTTCGGGTCGGTTTATATGTTCCACATCTTTTTCCAACCTGGCATTGGTGAATATTTGATGATCAACATAGGCTTTCAGATATTGCAGGTAATCATCGGGATAGATCTGAGCCAGTTGGCTGGGAGTAAACTGATCGGTCATTTTCTGAAACAGGGCAGCATGCTTGACTTCCTCGTCTGCCAGAAAAACAAATAAATCGCGAATAGCCGGGTCTGTGAATTTCTGAGCTATCTTACGGTAGAATTTTTCACCGTTTTTTTCAATGGTCACAGAGAATTCGAAAACGTCTTTAGCATTAAGCAGGTTCATTTATTCCTCCTCATTCCTATAGCATTGATTTTCTTGATAATAAGATCAGCCGTGGTCTTCACAGCTGGAGTAAAATTTTCACCGATACTGATATCACCCGGTTGAATTCCCAGCAGATATTTATCCATTTTAAAAAAATCCTGCAGACTATGGAGAGATATAGTATGAGTATTAAAGGTATTATCAATTGTATCGGTCAGTGGCAGCAGGCGAAAAAAACCGGGTTCTTTCCCGAAATCTGTACAGTCGATGAGAATCATAATATCGGGGTCAAGGGAGTTGATCTTACCGATAAACTTTTCTATCCCGCTTTCAACCAGGAGGTTCTGCCACTTTCCCTGGCATGATAATCGCTGGCTGATATATATACCAACTCCGTCATCACTTTTCAGGGCATTACCAATTCCCACAAACAGAAGAGATTTATTGGCAAATGTTTTCAGGAAATCCAGATTATCGCTTCTCAATTTATAAAAGGGTTTTCAGCTGAATTTTACGCATACAATTAGGGCAGAGGATGCTGAACATATCCTTTCTTTTCAGATCATCTTGAATGGTTGCCGCTACATCTTCGCTACGAGCCAGTTGCAGTCTCTCGTTGAGAATATTGAGATTCAGGATAGAGGCATAGGCTTTAGGACCTAATTTAGCGTGAATAAAGCGCATATGTTCTTTTGTGGTGATTATTGCTCCGCAATTTTCACAGATCAGGAGTTCTCTTTCCTGGGTTTCCACAACCTCATTGCGGTCAAAACAGGAAAGGTCAAAAATCTCATCCGATAGCTTCACTCCTTTGCCTGTAATACAATGTTCCTCGCATTTCCCGCAGAAGATGCATTTCCCGTAATCCCTTCTGATTATGCGGATTCTTCTTTCCGGATCATCCTGAAAGGTGATAGCTCCAGAAGGGCAGACATTGGCACAGGTCTCACAACCCACACAATTATCTTCATCCACAACAGGTTTACCTCTGTAACCAGGAAAGGGCTTATGACCGTTTTTGGGGAAAGGTGAGGTATAGGGTCTGGAGAAAAGGGATATTATTGCCTCTTTTAACTCTCTCAACTTGGGATATTTCATTTTTTCACATCCTTGTAATCATCAACGACAGTTTTATCAGACAATTTTATCCCAAATTTATAGGAGCCCCTGATCAGAGCATGAGCGGCAACCGTGGCGGAAAAGAACAGCAGTGGTATAGCCAGAAGTGCCTTGACGCCAACTGCAGTAAAACCGTAGCGCAGCAACAGACCCAGAAGTATGCTGCAGGTACCCAGGGTAACAGATTTGGTGGCGGATTGCAGACGGTTATAAACATCAGGTAGACGCAACAGGCCTATACAACCAAAAAGATCAAAAGCGATCCCGATTATGAAGAATATATTACTTATGCTATTCATCTAATTTCTTCCCCACTAAATATTTTGCCAGTGTTATGGTGGCAATAAAACTCAGGATGATCCAGGCGATAGCAATATCGATAAGGAACATCCTTCCGGTTTTAACAACCAGAATCCCGCAGACGCCCACCACAAGAATCCCGAAAATATCTATGGCCACCATACGATCCGCCATGGAAGGTCCAAAAAGGATTCTGATAAAACAGAAAAAACTCATGGCAATTAATATATAGAGCATTATATCGATAATCATTCAAATATCCTCTTGATATATTTTTCAAATCTGCCCATCACTTTCTGGGTATAAACATCAGGATCTGATGAGCTCACATATATCCAGTGAATGAAGAAATCATCATCAACCACATCAACGGTGATGGTTCCCGGTGTCATGGTGATGGAATTAGCCAGGAAAGTCTTGGCAATGTCGGTCTTGAGAGTTGATTTTACCCGGACTATCCCGGGTTTTATCGGCATTTTAGGGCTTAGGACCCGGTAGGCAACATCAAAATTGGCTTTAATACATTCCCAGATAAATATTCCAAGATAGATAATGATCCAGAAATATCTCCGCGGTTGAAAAAATTTATACCAGTCTCTTAAAAAATGTTTACCGAAAACAAGCATGGTTATAAGCGCTGCCACGGCTCCCACTATCAGATTGGGTCCTTCGAGATTTAAGGTAAGTAACAGCCAAAGTAAAAACAGGATAATAAATAATGTTATATATTTCATATCAATACCCTAGAACTGCATTAGTGTATTTGAGACCTTCCACCAGCACGTTTACTGCCGGTGTCAGAACAACGTCCCGCAGGGAGGGGATCATCAGCAGGCTCAAGGCAAAACACAACAAAGCCAGTATTATCATGGAAAAACACATGACAAAAGGAACTTCCCTGATATTCCTGTCTTGCCAGAATACCCTACTGCGATTGAAAAAAGTGAATTTCTGCATTTTCATGAAATAGCCAATGGTCACTATACTGATTATTACAGCCAGGAGAGCGAGTAAATAATACCCGGCCTGGACAGCGGCAATGATGATCAACAATTTACTGAAGAAACCGTTAAACGGAGGCAATCCTGAAATAGAGAGGGATGCTATCATGGAAGTTGAAGAAGTTACAGGCAGGACTTCGGCAAGACCACCCAGTTTCTTCATATTTCTTTCCCCCGTTCTGAATTCTACCGCGCCGGCACTCAAGAACAGGAGGCTTTTGAATACAGAGTGATTCAGAAGATGGAAAATCCCACCGATGATCGCCAGAGATGCAACTGCTGTATTTCCCTGACGGGACAGGATCAGCATTCCGATACCCACTCCGAGTATGATATAACCTACTTGACTGATGCTGGAATAAGCAAGCAATCTCTTGATATCCCACTGCCCGATGGCCAGCAATCCTCCAATAACCATGGAAAGGGTTCCCAGAACGGTTATAATCATGGCAATCTGATGGGAAAGAGCGAACATGTTAAAGAAAAGGCGGAAGATGACATAAAGACCCACAGCTTTTATAAGAACACCGGAAAGCATGGCTGATATGGGAGAGGGGGCGGAGGAATGAGCATCTGGCAGCCAGGAATGGAAGGGGAAGATAGCAGCCTTGAGACCGAAACCAACCAGAAAAACCATGGCAATGAACTTAACAAAAATGCCACCGTAAGGCAGCTGAGTGGAGATATCAGCTATATTGAGGGTACCGGTCCGCCAATAAAGAAATCCTATACTGAAGAGAATAAGCAGTGAAGCTACCCCACCCAGAACCTGGTATTTGAATGAAGCTTCCAGTTCCTGCCTGTCAATTCCAAAGGCAACCAGCGCATAGGATGCTATGGATGCTATTTCCAGGAAAACAAAAATATTGAAGATATCGCCGCTGATCACGATACCGTTCATGCCGGCAATCATAAGACTGAAGAGAATTAGATATTTTCTTTCAGCGGTATAGATATTGATATAAGAGATGGAATAGAAACAAGCCAGAAAGCCGATCAGTGAGATGATGGTTAACATGAGTCGCGACAGTCCATCCACGGCCAGGTAAATAGCTATGGGTACTCCCGCTACCGGTGCAAAGCCTCCCACCTGGTAGGTAATCGTCCCCTCCGCACCAAGAAGAAATTTAATGCTGAGATAGGTAAGGAAAAGCAGAGCCAGAGGCAGCAGTACTTTGTTAAAACCTTTGATGATCCTTCCGAAAATCGCCATTAAAAATGCCGATCCCAGAGGTATAATGACAAATAAAGGAACCAGAGAGTTCATTTTTTATCCTTTCAAACTGTTTATCTTTCTTATATCAAAAGTTCCATATTTACGATACAGGCGTATGGCGATAGCCAGGAGGAGGGCGGTTGTTGCCAGTCCGATCACTATGGCAGTGAGTATCATTGCCTGGGGCAGCGGATCAACAAAGACTGCTGCCTGTACTTCATCATTTATAATGGGAGCGGTTGCTCCTTTAATATAGCCGATCAAGATAAAGAAAAGGTTTATACTGTATTCCATGATGGCTATGCTGATGATGATCTTGATCAGGTTGCGCTTGGTTACCACTCCATACAATCCTATCAGGAACAACACAAAGCAAAGTATAAAAAGTATCATTTCGGGACCTCTTCGCTAAATACAGTTAACGCGATGAAAATGGTAGTCATGGCAGCGCAGACCTCAACTCCTACCACAATATTCTCTATGGGAATGAAGCCGGCACTGACAAGTTTGCCCAGAATTCCTTTGTGGAGAAAATTAGAGAAGAAGATCAGTGATCCGGAAAAGAGTAATCCCAATCCGGCAATGATTAGAAATCCCAGGATAGCTGCACTCTCCATTAATTCCAGACCCGCTTCCTCTTTTCTTAGATTGGGCAGAATGCTCCCATTGGCAAGGATTGGAAGGATAAACGCTCCAGCCATGATCACACCACCGGCGAAACCCCCACCCGGTGTAAGGTGGCCATGGACAATGATATACAAACCATAGAGAAATATTACCGGGGCAACCAGTTGAGTTATCTTACGGACAATTATTGTCATTCCTCTCATATTGCCATCCTATTCTTCTTTTTTCCTGCCCTTGATCCGGAGTATGGTCAGGACTCCAATGACAGCTGTGAACAGAACAGTTGCTTCTCCCAGAGTGTCATAAGCTCTGAAATCAAAAACAATCCCTGTGACCAGGTTGGCGCTTCCTGTTTTACCAGAACCCTCGATATAGGGAGTGGCCATACGGGTAAAATGATCACCGAATTCACTCAACATACCGGTCATTCTATTAAAGATATAGAAAAATACCACCGCAAAGATAAGAATAATGATGAAGTTAATGGCTATTTTATAATTTGTCTGCCTGGGCAGTTCTTCCCGGCTGGTATTCTTAATGACCGCAATCATTATAATAAGGGTTATCACTTCGACCACCACCTGGACTATCGCCAGGTCGGGAGCCTGTAAAAACAGGAAACTCAAGACCAGGCCAAAACCCACGATACCGTAGGAAATCACGGCGGAGAGCAGATCTCGGGCATGCAGGGAATACAATGAGCCCAGGATCATCAAAACGAGTAAGATCAGAAGATATACTTCCATAATATATCCTTATCTAAAGTATGATTAATAATAAGATCAACATCCCGGCTACCAGCCAGATAACATATGTGGGCAGAACACCTGAATGTGCTTTGCTGAATATTCCATTACACCAGAGAACCAGTTTTTTACTGAGATCATAAATATCGAAACACTTTTTCTCAGCTTTTTTATAGAAAAAGGCGAGTAACTTGAAAGAACTGATTGTCTTGTAAAATTCCAGGGAAGGGTAGCCTAATTCTTCCTGGATCTTTTCACCTCCGATAAAACTGTCGGATCTTCTCATTTTCCTGATATTACCCAGAAGATAAATTACAAAACCGATAATGATAGAAACGATGATAAGCAGGGATACATTGGAAGATTGCCATACGCCGGTGTAATTTATTTTCCCACCTATCGGTTCCAGTAAGAAAGGTACCACCCTGGTGGCGGCAAATACCCCGAACAATATGCAGAGCAGGGAAATAAGCAATTGTGGCAGCCACATCAGAATACTTACTTCCTTTATTTTATCATATTTGCCACTACGCCGCCCGAAGTAGATGCCGGCAGTGAACTTGACAAAACTGGCGAGAGTAAGAGCCGAGCCAAACACAGCCATGATCAGCCACACTATCCAGAGGCTGCTGGCGATTCCGCTTCCCCTTCCGAAATCAATCATTCCCTGATATATCATCCATTTCGAGGCAAAGCCATTGAAGGGCGGTATACCTGAAATGGAGAGCGCGAAGACAAGGGCAGCAAAAAAGGTCAAGGGCATAACCCTGGATAAACCCCCGAGGTTTTCCAGTTCTTCTTCCCCCGTTCTTTTCTCCACACTGCCGGCGGTAAGGAACAATCCGCTTTTATAGAGGGCATTATTGACCATGTGGAAAAGACCGCCAGCTATACCCACAGGAGTCCCCAGACCTATGCCTGCCACCATGTAACCAACCTGGGAAACAGCATGATAACCAAGTAATTTTTTGTAATTATGCTGGATGAGTGCCATCATTACAGCTATGATGATGGTAAGGCAACCTACCAGCAGGAGCACGAATTTCATCCAGTCCTGCAGGATGAAAATATTGATACAGATCCGAGCCAGAAGATAAATTCCCAGCAGTTTATCCAGGGAAGCGATCAGAAAAGCGGAAGAAGATGCTGGTGCTTTTTCCGCAAATCCGGGTATCCAGGTATGAAAGGGGAAAGCCCCGGCTTTAGTGAGAGCCGGTATGATAAGGGCAATAAAGGTAAGGGTGCCCAGTATGCCCAGAGGAGCAATTGCCAGCCCTGAAATCTGCAGGGAACCGGTTGATTTCCAGAGTAGCGCTACTCCCAGAATAAGAATTGCATCAGATGCAACCATCATGATCAGGCTTTTTTTGGCAACAGAAGAACTATCCTCATCGTATGCCTTTACAAGTTTATAAAGGGTGATGCCCAGAATGCCCCAGAAAAACAGGAAGGGAAAAAAGTGATCCACCAGAACGGCACCGAAAGCTGCTCCCAGTGTGATCAGGTAATAGGAATAATAATTGGTCAGTTTCTTGGTTTTGCTTACATAAGATAACGAGTAAAGGGAAAATATAAAACCAAAGAAGCCCAGGAAAATTATCAGCAGTTTACTGAGAAAATCAATATTCAGAAGCAGATATTTATCCAGGCTGGCAGAAAGATAACAGGTCAATTCAACCTGTTGCTGGGGCAGGAGGAATACTGCATAAGAGAGATAAAACGTTATTGCCGCGCTGATCAGGGTAATAATTCCCTTGAATACTCGCAGGCTTTCCGGTAGTAGAAACAGAAAAATCCCTGCGGCAAAGGGTACAACCAATAACAATCTCATATTTAACATACTTAAACCTTTCTAACGAATTTGTTGTTTATTTTTTTAATTCTTCCGTTTTTCGTTGTGACATTCCAATAAGATCCTTCATACTGAATATCTGTCTACCGGTATGAATATCATATGCCTGAGCCATTCTCTCGGTACAGCAATAGCAGGGATCGACCGCAGCCGTGGCAATGGCGGCATCAGCAATAGTGCCGCCCACACAGGACTTTCTGAAGGTGGGAATGCAGGTAAAGCTGGGAGCCCTTATCTTATGCCGTACAGGTCGGTTGGAGCCATCGGACTTGACGAAATGGAAAACTTCACCGCGGGGTGCTTCGGCATGCCCAATGCCAATACCGGCAGGTATTTCCTTGACCTTCGTTCTGATTTCATTGCTGGAATCCTTTCTTAAACCTTCCAGACATTGTTCCATGATCTTTATCGATTCATACATTTCCAGCAACCGAACCTCGGCCTTGGCAAAAACATCACCTTCAGGAGCAGTAATTACCTTCCAGTCCACCATATCATAAGCTGCATAGGGGTCATCCTGCCGCACATCGATGGCAACACCGGAAGCCCGGGCAGTGGGCCCCACCGCTCCAAAGTCATGAATATCCTCCGCCGTGAGAACGCCAACTCCCCGTAAACGGGCATGAATAACAGGATCATCCATAACTGCGCCCACCAGCAGATCAAGTTTGGTTTTCAGAAAATCCAGGACTTTCTTCAGCTGGGAAATCTTATCATTATCGATATCCCGGCGTACCCCCCCAATGGTGAACATGGCATAACTGTTCCGGTTGCCAGTGATAATCTCGAACATATCCAGCACCGGTTCCCGGTATTTCCAGGCCCACATGAAAACAGTATTATATCCCAGGAAATGCCCCGCCAAACCTACCCAGAGCAGATGACTGTGCACTCTTTCCAGCTCTCCCACAATGGAGCGGATATACTTTGCCCTGAGGGGGATCTCCACCCCGGGAATACTTTCCACAGCATTAGCATAGGCAAAGGGATGTGAGGTCGAACATATCCCGCAAACTCTCTCCACAACATAAAACACCTGTTCAAAAGTCTTTGACTCACAGATCTTCTCAATACCCCGATGATTATATCCAGTCTCCCAGACAACTTCCTTTACTATTTCGCCATCACAGTAAAGTTTAAAGAATTCCGGTTCTTCCAGCAGGGGATGATAAGGTCCGATAGGTACAATGGTTCTCTTGGCCATTTATTTTTTCTCCTGATTATTCCCTCTACGGTAAGGATAATTACCCTCTTCCCAGCTTTCAGCAAGGATGAAACGTTTCAGATTGGGATGATTACGAAATTTGATTCCTATGATATCATGAATTTCTCTCTCGATCCATTCCGCGCCTTTTACAACCGGTACCAGCGATTCAATTTCGGGATTATCCCTGGGTATGACCACATTCAGATTTACTATCCAACCGGTGGCATCGTCGCTGAAATGATAGATAATTTCATATCCGGCTTTCGAATCCATGGCAGAAAGGATCACATAGCGGTAACCAAGATCATGGAAAAGATATTCAGATACCCTGAGCAGCGCATCAGCATCGATATAAACCATCAACCGTTTCTTGTTTATTATTTCCGTATTCCTGATATTTTCCGGGAATTTATTCTTAATATCTTCGATGAATTTTTCAATAGCCATAATTAATTTCCCTTGTTATTTGTTTAAAAATTTGACTATGCCAGCCAGAATTGCTTCTGGTTTAGGTGGGCAACCCGGGATATAGACATCCACCGGTATTACCTTGTCCAGTGGACCAGCAAAGTTGTAACCCTCGGCAAATATGCCCCCTGTGATAGGGCATGCTCCCACGGCTACCACCACTATTGGTTTGGGCGCCTGTTCGTATATTTCCAGAACTCTGGGCTTTGTTTTCCTGGTAACAATGCCGGTAATCAGCAAAACATCGGCATGACGTACGCTGCCTACAAGTTTCATCCCGAATCTTTCCACATCAAAACGCGGGGTCAAACAATCCAGTATCTCTATATCGCAATTATTACATGAACCTGCACTCAAATGAAACAGCCACAATGATTTCTTAAAGATTTTCTCTTTTAGACCCAATGTTATCTCCTTATAGTCCTAAGATTGAAAGAACTACCGCAATGACCGCCAGCAGATTCATCCAGATCCAGAAAAATTTCATTGCCTGATCGATCTTGACCCTGGGATTAGTATTCCTGATAAGAGTAAGCAGCAGGATAATCACCAGCAGTTTCAAAACTGACCATAGTATGTCGATACCCTTAAAGGAAAATCCTCCCAGCAAGAGAAGAACAACAAAGGATGGAACAATGAAAAGCATGATATATTTAGTAAGTTTAATGAGAGCCAGTGAAGATCCGGAATATTCAATGGCAACCCCATCACATATTTCACCTTCCGCTTCTGGAATATCAAAGGGAACCAGAGCCAGTTTAGCCTGAATACAGAAAATGGCCACCAGGAAAGCTATCACCCCGGAGATACTCCCAATGAAAGCGCCACCTGCTGCCTGGGCAGCTATTATCTCGGTTAGGCTTATGGTCATCCCGGCTTTAATAATCACGGATACAATCACGAGCAGTAAAGGTACTTCGTAGCTCAGGATCATTTTCATTTCCCGGGAGGCGCCGACGGATGCCAAGGGGTTGCCGGATGCAGCGGCTCCAATGATATAAGTAAGGGAAGGTATATTGAGAAGATAGATCACAACAATCAGATCACCGGCAAAACCGGTTTCAATATGGAATAGAGGAAGCAGAATGAAAACTGCCGAGATAGTGGCGCCAAACAGTGCCAGAACAGGGGAAACAAGAAAAGTGAATACTGAACCCCGCACCGGTATGATCGTCTCCTTAAGCAGTAACTTAAGAAAATCGTATAATGGCTGCAGCAAGGGAGGACCTTTGCGAAACTGCACTCTGGCGGTTATCTTGCGGTCCACCCAGGAGAGGAATCCGCCTATCACAGCGGAGAACAGCAATCCCGGAAATATCAGAAAATAAAATATCTCTTTTCCCATGGTTTACCTTTATTCGTTATTCATAATTTTTTCCCAGTTCATTTCTTTAACCAGGACTTTATCGTTAAGTTTGTAAATATGCTGGGATTCATCTTCCTCAAAATCGACCAGGGTAATGGCACCGGCAGGAGCTGTTTCCATGCATCTTAAAGAAGTGGTATTCTCGTTAAGATCACAATAATCGCAGATCGATTTCTTGGCGGTGAAAATCTCGTTCATAATTGTTCCAAAGGGACATACCGCCACGCAGGATTGACATGCTACGCACAGGTTTGATGCCCGGTGTACAACTCCGTTCTCATCCTTTTCCATAGCCTCTTCGGGGCATACGGCGATACAGGGAGCATCCTCACATTTCCGGCAGGCAATCATCATCATGGCCTGTTCCACCAGCAGTTTCATGCCATAATTACCGGGATGAAAATCATAGACACATTCCCCATAATTATAGGTGCCATCTTTTGTATCCCTGAATTTCTGCAGATCTATTAAAATTTTCTTGCTCATAAGCTTCTCTTTAGATCCAGATATCTGGATGATTTTTTATTTGATCATAGGTAAAGACCGGACCATCCTTGCAGACAAAATAATTTCCCATGGCACAATGACCGCATTTCCCCAACCCGCAGGACATGTTTTTTTCCATGGAGAGGTATATATTTTCTTCCCTGCATCCCAATTCCAGCAGACGCAGAGTTCCGAATTTCATCATTATCGGAGGTCCGCAGACAATCGCGATCAGATTTGCCCAGTCAACCCGCAGTTTATCCAGCAGGACAGTGACAACTCCTACCGTTTCATTCCAGTTGCTATCCGCTTTATCTACACTGCGCAGCAGGTGGACTCTTTCTCTTCTTAACAGCTCGGGGAACCAGTTCTTATAACAGAAATCAGCAGGGGTTTTTGCTCCAAAACAGATATTAATTTTCCTGAACTTGTCTTCCTCTTCCAGAAGACTGTAGATCAGGCAACGGAGAGGAGCTAGACCGACCCCGCCACCCAGGATGATAATCTCTCGGTTATAGAATTTCTCTACCGGATAACCTTTACCGAAAGGGCCCCTGATGCCCAGGATTTCACCTCCCTTGAGCTGATGCATTTTATCGGTTACATAACCGGCTTTCATCACGGTGAGTTCCATCCTGTCCTTCACATAGGGTGAAGAAGAAGGAGTATAAGGGGCTTCCCCGACACCATCAATGGTTACTTCCACGAACTGACCGGTCTTAAAATTAAAATCCTGTTCCGCTGAAAGGAAAAAAGTCTTGATGGCGGGTGTTTCTTCTACAACCTTATCCAGATGAAATTTAATGGGCTTATAGATATTTTTTTCTGACATAAAATATCCTTTATAGATGCTGGCAAATTTCGGTTATTATCTCGTTTTTATTGATTTTGCCTATACAGGCTTCTATACAGCGACCACAACCTGTGCAGGCAATTTCTCCAAACATATCAGGTTTATAGACAAATTTACAGAAATAACGGTTAGCAAGCCTGTTATAAAGTTTCTTGAGAGGATCCTCACCAGCCGCCACTTTTTCAAAAGCCGGATACTGGCAGGTATCCCAGTTCTTGATCTTTTCAAAACCCTGTCGATCTATAAGCAGGAAGCAGTGACAGGTTGGACAGATTGCCGCGCAGGCTCCACAGGATACACAGGTCGCAGCATATTTTTTCCATATCGCATCCTCTGCTTTGATAACGCCTTCCCTGGTCTTTTCATTATCCGGCAGATTCTGGTTATGAATTTTCAGTCTTTGTCTCACGGATTCTCTTTTCTGCAGTAAATCTGTGAAGTCGATTTCTCCGTGAAAAAGATCGTGGGCATCCAGTTCGTTGATGAATTGCTCACCCTTTGCGGTCAGCGGTTGCAGCATCACCTTCTGATCCCAGATAGCCAGGGAGATGTCGCAATTCTCGGTTGGATAAGGTTCAATACCATAGGTAGTACAATGACAGTGTTCCTGTATATCCAGGCAATCTGTTCCGATAACGATGGTTTCTTCTCGAGCCTTTTGATAGTAAGTGTCAAGATATTCCCCTTCCAGAAAGATGCGATCGAGCAATTTCAGCGCCTGCAGATCGCAGGAGGGCGCACCAATGACCACCTTGGTGCGTTTGCTGGTTTCCCTTACTACATTCTCCTTTACCGGGAAGAAAAAAGCTTTCAGGGGTGTGGAAGGCTTGGGTTGATTATAGACAACTGCGGAAACACTGCCGGGAGTTAAAAGTTCATAATCAAGATAATTCTCGTGCTTAATGGGAGCATAGATATCATATTTCTGCAGCAATTTTGCTAAGCCTTGGGACCACTTGTCAATGTAAATAGAATAAGGTTTCATAACTTACCCATCTGTTTTTGATTTTAATTAAAAATGAATATATAACCCTTTTTCATTTTTTGGGTGTCAAGCAATTTATTCCCATAGCAATAAACCAATATTGGGATTTCAACCATAACTTTTTAGCAAGCAGTAAATTATATATAAATAATTTTTTTTTGTATAAATAATCACTACTGTTTAATTCCCGATCTGATGATTTTTCTTGACTTGTAAGACAGTTTATTCGGTTTTAATGGTAAAAAATCAATAAATCATGGTTGTAATAAAACTGAATGGAATCGTGCAGGGCATCGGATTTCGCCCCTTCGTCTATCGTTTGGCGCGGGAGCTGAATATTAGCGGATATGTATTTAACTCATCATCGGGATTGGAGATCAAAGTGCGCGGTACAAAGGAGGATCTGCATGAATTCCTTCATCGTTTACAGACTGAATATCCTCCTGCAGCCAGGATAGAAAATATTGCCATCAGTGAGACGGCAGAAGACTTTGATCTGCAGGACTTTATCATCCGGACCAGTAAAAAGGACAGCGGGGTAACGCTGGTATCTCCCGATCTGGCAGTATGTTCCGACTGTCTCCGAGAGTTGCTGGACAGCTCAGACAAACGTTTTGCTTATCCCTTCATCAATTGTACCAATTGTGGACCCCGATATTCTATCATCAGTGATCTGCCCTACGATCGATCTCTTACTTCGATGAAAGATTTTAACCTCTGCGATTACTGTCTTGATGAATATCAGGATCCATTGAACCGGAGATTTCATGCTCAACCGGTTGCCTGCCCCCGTTGTGGTCCGCATTTGAGCCTGATGAACAATAACTATTCTCACGTGTCTGGCAACCCTTTAACCAGGGCTATTGAACTGCTGCAAACGGGAAAAATTCTGGGAATAAAGGGTATCGGTGGCTTTCATATCGCCTGTGACCCCTGTAACCAGGATACCATTATCGAATTACGTCGCAGGAAAAGTCGTCCTCATAAGCCTTTTGCGGTTATGTGCCATCCCCAGCTGGTCAGTGATCTGGCTCTGGTGAATGAAGAGCAGATCAAACTGCTGTCTTCAGCGGCTGCTCCCATCCTCATTCTCCCCCAGGTTACCCCATTTCCTCTTTCCCCCCTGGTTGCTCCTGATTCGCCCAATATCGGGATCATTTTCCCTTATGCTCCCCTGCACTATCAGCTCTTATCCTCAGGCTTGAAATATCTGATCATGACCTCGGGCAATCGCAGCGATGAACCGGTGGCCAAGAATGAGCAGGACCTGGGAAATCTCTGCGATTACTATCTCAGTAATGACCGTCCGATCCTGAACAGGTCAGATGATTCGGTTATTCTTCCAGCTCACAGACATAATATCATGGTCAGAAGATCCCGGGGATATGTTCCCTATCCATTCCGTATCACAAAAATCGCCACTCCGATCCTTGGTTGTGGTGCCCAACTTAAACTCACTTTCGCCCTGGCTGAAAAAGAAAACCTGTTCCTGTCACCCTATATTGGTAATGCAGATAGCAAGCAGACCTTCGATTTTTACATTGAAACCCTGGAAAAATATAAACATTGGTTCAAAATCGAACCACAACTCACAGCCTGCGATATGCAGCCCGATTTCATGTCCACCCGTTTTGCGGAGGAATCTGGTTTGCCACTGGTCAAAGTACAGCACCATCATGCCCACATAGCTGCAGTGATGGCTGAACATCTTATCCGGGAACCGGTTCTGGGAATCGCCTACGATGGAACAGGTCTGGGAACTGACGGTGCCATCTGGGGTGGCGAAATTATGCTGGCAGAAAAAGGAGAGTTTCACCGGCTATATCATCTGGATTATATGCCTCTTCCCGGGGGGGACAGCGCTATCCGCTACCCTATCAGAACTGCCTTTTCCTATCTACATACCGCTGGTATCGATTATGAGCTATTTCTGCTGGATACAATGACGCGTAAGCTTCTCTCCCGACAATTGGCTACAAATTTCAATGTCTTCCGTACATCCAGCATGGGTAGATTATTTGACTGCATAAGTGCCATCCTCGGTCTGTATCCCGAAATTACTTTTGAGGCACAATCCGCTATTGCCCTGGAATCAATCTGCGGTAATGCCTATCTGGCAGAAATGAAACCCTATGAATACGCTATCAAAGAGAATCTCATAGATATCAAACCCATGCTGCAAGATATAATCAAAGAAAAACAACGGGGTATCAGCAAGGAGTCCATCTCCAGAAAATTTCATAAGACAGTCATAGATTTTACCGTTACCGCTGTTGACCTTGCCTCTGATAGAACCGGTGTGAAAAAAGTTGTCCTTTGTGGGGGAGTAATGCAGAATAGAATATTGTTGAACAATTTGACAGCTCTGCTCGAAAAGAAAAATTATCATGTTTATCTGCCGCGGGAAATACCGGTTAATGATGGTTCCATCGCTGCCGGTCAGGTCTACGTGGCATCCTTTCAATAAGAGGTCTCCATGTGCTTGGCAATACCAGGAAAACTGGTTAAGAAAGAAGGGGAAATCGGTACTGTGGATTTCGGTGGAATTGCAAAGGATATTGCCCTGAATTTCGTACCGGAAGCTAAACCAGGGGACTGGTTGATAGTACATACCGGGTTTGCTCTCAACATCATTTCCGAAAAAGATGCCCGAGAAACAATTGCTCTGATCCGGGAAGCCTATGGATAGCAGATCCTACCGTGATCCTGCACTGATGAGCGCATTAACCACCTGCCTGCAGGATTGGGAAAAACCGGTCAGCATCATGGAAGTCTGCGGATCACATACCATGGCCATCGGTCGCTGGGGAATAAGAAAATTACTGCCTTCCAGCATCCGTTTATTATCCGGACCCGGCTGTCCTGTCTGTGTTACACCCATGTCCATGATTGATCAGCTGGCAGGATTGAAAGATGTTACTATAGCCACTTTTGGCGATCTGATCAGGGTCCCGGGGGAAAGGATTTCCCTGGAGAAAGCCCGAGCTCAGGGGCTTGATGTCCAGATCATATATTCTCCTCTGGAAGCTTTGAAAATAGCCAGAAAAAGAAAAACCATCCTGGCGGGGATTGGTTTTGAGACTACTATCCCCGGCATTGCCCAGACCGTATTGGAAGCTGAAAGACAGGGCATCAGTGACTTCTATGTCTATCCCGCCTTCAAACTGATTCCACCGGCTCTGAAAGCTCTGCTGAAGATAAATAATTCCATTGACGGATTTATTCTTCCTGGACATGTAAGTGTGATAATAGGAGCTCGGGCATACCGATTCCTGCCGCGGGATTTTGGTAGAGGAGGTGTTATAACGGGCTTCGAGCCGGTAGACATTATGCTGGCTATCTCCCGTTTACTGAAGCAGCTGAAAAACGGAGACTGCAAGATCGAAAATGAGTACAGCCGGGTTGTTAACGAAAGGGGCAATAATAAAGCCCAGGATATAATTTATAAGGTATTCCAGCCTGAAAGAGCGCTTTGGCGGGGATTGGGCTGGCTGGAAAATTCGGGTCTGGGGTTCAAACCTGCCTATGAAAGGTTCGATGCCAGATTGGTCTTCTCTTTACCTCCTCTGGAAGACTATATCAAAAGTGGATGCCGCTGTCCTGATGTTCTCAGGGGAGTAATCATTCCCAGCGAGTGCCCCCTATTCGGCAGCAATTGCAATCCAGCACACCCCCTGGGATCATGCATGGTCTCTTCAGAAGGAAGTTGTGCTGCCTATTTCAAGTACGAGAGGAACAGTAATGAGTGCTGAGATAATAACCCTGGGGCATGGCAGCGGTACCGGTTTAACCAGAAAACTAATACTGGAGATATTTCAACCGCTATTTGCAATGCCTTCCCTGGAAGATGCAGCACAAGTGGGAGAACGGACAATAATCACGACCGATTCCTACGTTGTAAAACCGCTATTTTTCCCAGGCAGTGACATCGGCGAACTGGCAGTAAACGGCACAGTAAATGATCTGGCCATGAAGGGAGCCCGTCCAGCATTTCTGATGATCTCGATGATCATCGAAGAAGGTCTTCCTATGGCGACACTGAAAAAGATAGCTGGTTCAATTGCCAGTGCTGCCCGGAAAGCTGATGTTAAGGTGGTCGCAGGGGATACCAAGGTAGTAGAAAAAGGCCGTGGTGACGGTATTTACATCACCAGCAGCGGGATAGGTTACCTGCCCTGTGATCTCGAGTTGAGCACCCGTCTGATCAGAAAAGGTGACATGATCCTCATCAATGGAACCATCGGTGATCACGCCATTGCCGTGATCAATGCCAGAAATGATTTCGGATTGACCCCCGCTCCGCAAAGTGACTGTGCACCCTTGCACGAAATAGTCTCAAACCTTTTGCCAGACAAGGATATCCATTTTCTCCGCGATGCTACCAGAGGTGGTATAGCTGCCATAATGAATGAGGTGTATGCTGAAACAGGGCTGGGAATTATCCTTGAGGAGGAACGGATCCCGGTGAGGCGTGAGATAGAAGCTGTCTGCGAAATGCTGGGGCTTGATCCGCTTTATCTGGCTAATGAAGGCAAGATGACAGTGTTCTGCCAAAATAATGATGAGCATATCCTCCGGAAAATGAGGAAACATCCCCTGGGCAGGGCAGCAGCGATTATTGGCGAAGTGACCGATTCCGTTAAAGGTGTTTACCTGAGAACCCTCATGGGTGGTTTACGCCCCTGCCCCATGATCGAATCCGATCCCTTACCCAGGATATGCTGATGCACGAGGGCGCCATAGTCAGTTCTCTATTCCAGACAGCTGATGACATCAGAAAAAAGGAAAACCTCA
>JAFGRJ010000049.1 GCA_016935235.1 Candidatus Cloacimonadota bacterium | reverse complement strand
TCTTTTTCTGTCTGCTGAATTATTTCTGTCTTCTCCTCGGGAGAGATAACATCCGCTATACTGAAGGTAATGCCGGCTTTAGTGGCATACTTGAAACCAAGGTCCTTGATATCGTCAAGAAATATGGCTGTTTTGTACTGACCGACGGTTTCAAAACATTCCATGGCGATATCATTCAATTTACCCTTGGTGAAAGTGTTATTTTTAAAAGGTATTTCTTCAGGCAGAACTTCGTTGAAAATAACCCTGCCAACGGTTGTGGTGATTATTTTGCTATTCACGAGTACTTTTACCCAGTTGTGGATATCAAGATCTCTGTTTTCCTTCTTAACTCCTTTGGTATTATAATACAATTCCTGTTGATTGAATATATACAGCAGTTCCGCAGGTGAACCGAAATATTTTCTTTTCCAGTAGTCACTGCCCGGAGCAGGTTCCCGGTTTCTAACCATAGTCAGATAATAAATCCCCAGAACTATGTCCTGATTGGTAGCCATAGCCAGCTTACCATTAGACGGTAGCAGCAGATTGCGGGAAGATAACATCAGGACCCTTGCTTCCATCTGTGCTTCATGGGAGAGGGGAACATGTACTGCCATCTGATCACCATCGAAATCAGCATTGTAGGGGATGCAAACAAGTGGATGAAGTTCTATAGCTTTACTCTCGGTAAGGATCGGCATAAATGCTTGAATACCATGCTTATGAAGAGTGGGAGCACGGTTTAACAGGACCGGATAATCTTTTATTACATCTTCCAGAATTTCCCAGATCTGTGGTTTCTGTTTCTCAATTAATTTCTTGGCGGTTTTTGCTTTTTCAACCTCACCCAGTTTTTCCAGCTTCTCGATGATGAATGGTTTAAAAAGCTCAATGGCCATTTCCTTGGGTAAACCGCACTGGTGCAGCTTTAGGTTCGGACCTACGGTAATAACAGAGCGGCCGGAATAATCAACTCGTTTTCCCAGCAGGTTCTGACGGAATCTGCCCGTTTTCCCCTTGAGTTGGTCAGCTAAAGATTTGAGAGGTCGATTACCTCTCCCCTTGACTGGTCTGGTTTTCCGGGAATTGTCGATCAGGGCATCAACCGCTTCTTGCAGCATTCTCTTCTCATTCCGCAGGATAACTTCCGGTGCGTTTATCTCCAGTAGTCCCCGCAACCGGTTGTTACGGGTTATTACACGCCGGTAAAGTTCATTGAAATCCGCGGTTGCGAATCTGCCACCCTCTAATTGGACAAGGGGCCGGAGTGTAGGGGGCAGTACGGGAAGAACTTCCAGAATCATCCATTCCGGCTCATTTCCTGATTTGCGGAAAGCATCCACTACCTTTAACCGTTTGATGGCCTTCTGTTTTTTCTGCAATGATGTTTCCATCTTGATGATAGTCCGCAGATTCATGGCTTCGTCTTCCAGATTGAGTTCTTCCAGCAGGATCTTGATGGCTTCCGCGCCCATCAGGGCACTGAAATCGTCACTGACTCTGTCCCTGATCTCATAGTATTCATCAACATCAATAAGGTCTTTCTTCTCATAATCACTGTCACCAGGATTGATAACGATGTAGGATTCGTAATACAGAACCCTTTCCAGCTTGTTTACCGGCATATCCAGCAGAATGCCGATCACGCTGGGAAGACTTTTCACAAACCAGATATGTGCAATGGGTACGGCCAGCTCGATATGACCCATCCGGGAGCGTCTGACCCGGGAAGTAGTTATTTCAACGCCACAACGGTCACATACTGTGTTCTGAAAGCGTTTCTTTTTATATTTGCCACAGCTGCACTCGTAATCCTTTTCGGGTCCGAATATCCTTTCGCAGAAAAGGCCACCTTTCTCCGGTTTAAGAGTCCGGTAATTCAACGTATCCGGTTTTATCACTTCCCCATAGGACCATTCTCTGATCGAATCAGGAGAAGCAATTTTTATTTTTACAATATCGTAATTCTCAACTCTCTTGTCTCTTTTTATTTCTCTGATCACTTAAACCCCCAGTTTATGATTCCTTATCAGTAAGGAATTCAATGTCAAAGCAGAGAGATTTCAATTCACTGACCAGGACATTGAAAGATTCCGGGATACCCGGTTTGGGAGGATTTTGTCCGGCTGTTATGGCTTTGAAGGCATTGGTGCGACCATCGACATCATCTGATTTGATCGTTAGCATTTCTTCCAGGAGACGGGAAGCACCATAAGCTTCCAGCGCCCAGACCTCCATTTCTCCAAGTCTTTGCCCGCCATGCTGAGCCTTCCCTCCCAGTGGCTGCTGCGTGATTAGAGAATAGGGCCCTGTGGAACGGGCATGCATCTTGTCAGCTACCAGATGGTTGAGTTTCAGCATATACATGATACCTACGGTAACTCTTTCTCGGAAGGGCTCTCCGCTTTTACCGTCATAGAGTACCTGTTTCCCGTCAGTGGGTAAATCCGCTTTCTTCATTTCTTCTATGATATCATTCAATGAAGCTCCATCAAATACCGGTGTTACAGCTCTGAATCCCAGCAATTTGGCTGCCATGCCCAGATGGGTCTCCAGAATCTGACCAATATTCATACGGGAAGGGACGCCCAGCGGATTCAGTATGATATCAACAGGTTCACCGTTTTCGGTAAACGGCATATCCTCAATGGGACAGATCCGGGAAATTATACCCTTGTTGCCATGACGTCCGGCCATCTTATCGCCAACCTGGATCTTGCGTTTTTTCGCGATATAAACCTTGACCATCTTCCGCACACCATAAGGTAATTCATCCCCGTGCTTCAACCTTTCCTGATTCTTCTTGTAAATGTTCTCACTCTCTTCCATGGCAACTTTTACTTTAAGAATTACATCATGGTATATCATTCTGTTCATTTCGGGGTCTTCGACCAGATCGTAATCAAGATTCAGACGCTTGAAATTGATCTTGTTCAGGTCTGTCTTGGTGATTTTCTTGTTGGACGGAATGAAGAACATATTGGTTTTAGCATCGACGATATTCTTGGCTGTTTGTCCTACCAGCCTTGCTGCTAATTGGTTGCTTAGAAAATCATCAATTTTCTTTTGTCTTTCATTCTTTTCCTGTTTGATTTTATTTAGCTGGTCCTTTTTTCTTTCCTCTTCCTGAAATTCATCGATATCTTCCAGGCGTGAGAAGACTTTGACATCTATGACCACCCCTTCCATACCAGGCTTCGCCTTCAGAGAGCTGTTGGTAAAATCACCAGCCCGATCACCAAAAAGAGCGCGCATCAGGTTTTCTTCCGGTGACGGATCAATGTCCACATTCTTGGGAGTAATTTTACCCACAATGATATCGCCTGCTTTTACTACCGAGCCCACCCGGATAATACCTGTCTTGTCCAGATTGCGCAGTGATTTGATGGGTACATTGGGAATATCATAGGCAAGTTCTTCCTTACCGTTCTTCATGTTCCTTACCAGGACTTCATGTTCCTCGATATAGAGTGAAGTCAGGATATCGTCACGGGCAACTTTCTCACTGAGAATGATGGCATCCTCGAAATTGTAACCATACCAGGGCATGAAGGCAACCATGAGATTCCTGCCCAGGGCTAGCCTGCCTTCAGCAATGGCTGGTCCGTCGGAAAGCATGTCACCTTTTTTTACAACATCACCCTGTTTGACTAGAGGCCTCTGGTTGATGCATGTATCCTGGTTGGATCGATGGTACTTCTTCAGGTAAATTCTGTTGCCCAGTTCAAGATCAAGAATACTTTCATCTGGATTGATCCTTTCCAGATCTATGTAGGAACTGGTAACTTTTCTGATAATGCCATCAAAAGGAGCGGTAAGCATGGCACCACTGTCTTCAGCCACGATCTTCTCCATCCCGGTTCCCACAATGGGAACTTCAGGTTTGATCAGGGGAACGGCTTGTCGTTGCATGTTGGAACCCATTAAAGCCCGGTTGGCATCATCATGTTCCAGAAATGGTATGATTGAGGCTGATACGGAAACTATCTGCTGGGGGGAAACATCCATATAGTGAACTTCTTCAGGATGTACCTGCAGGAACTCACCTTTGAACCGGGCAAAGACGACCTCGTCTGTTATCTTCAGGTTTTTATCGTAATTTACATTTGCCTGGGCGATAATATATTTCTCTTCCTGGAAAGGATCGAGGTAATCAACTCTATTGGTGATACTGCCATTTTCGATCTTTATGTAGGGCGTTTCCAGAAAACCAAGTTCATTTACCCTGGCAAACATCGCCGGTGAAGATATCAGACCGATGTTAGGACCTTCTGGTGTCTCAATAGGGCAGATGCGTCCGTAATGAGAATAATGAACGTCCCTGACCTCAAAGCCAGCTCTTTCCCGGGTGAGTCCTCCGGGACCCAGAGCGGAAAGACGACGTTTATGAGTTACGGCAGTAAGAGGATTGGTCTGTTCCATGAATTGAGAAAGTTGACCGGTCAGAAAGAAAGATTGTACCACTGCGATCAGGGCATTGCTGTTTATCAGGTCATGAATGGTTACTTCATCCGAGTTGGCTATCGACATTCTTTCCACGGCTGTACGGGCAACCCGGGAGAGACCGATATTGTATTGCTCCGTAAGTAATTCTCCCACGGTTCTTACCCTGCGGTTTGCCAGATGGTCGATATCATCTATGGAATCTTCATCCTTATAAACAGCTATAAGCTTTTCCACGATCGCGATGAAGTCGTCTCTGGTCAGGATATGGATCGTTTTGTCAACGTTCAGGTCAAGCCGGGCATTCAATTTATGCCTGCCCACCTTGCCCAGATTATAGCGGCGCTCGTTGAAGAACATGCGGTTAAAAAGCCCCAGGGCTATGTCATAGGAGGGTTCTTCACCGGGTCTGATCAGGGTATATATCTTTTTCACAGCCTCTTCCTGGCTGGAAGTCTGATCCTTGGCGATTGTCTGTTCGATGATTTTTCTGGTAATATCAGATTTTTCACTGATTACATTGATTTTCTTGATCTTATGGTCGGTAAGTTTGTCCAGTATTTCCTCATCCAGATAGGTAACGGCTTCCACAATGATTTCACCGGTTTCCTGGTCAATAATATCATGAAAACTATAACGGTCTCGTGCTTTGTTCAGGGGTACTTCTTCTTTTTCATAAAAATATTCCCGGAGGTCTTTGTTGGTTGACAGTCCCACTGCTCTCAGCAGAACCGTAGCCGGTAGTTTGCGTCTTTTATCGATGAGGACAAACATGGCATCATAGCTATCCATGGTGAATTCCAGCCAGGAACCGTTCTCCGGTATCAGCTTGGCTGAATAGAGCATCTTGCCATTGGGATGCTTGGTCTCGGAGAAAAAGATACCGGGGGAGCGATGCAACTGACTGATGATGACCCGTTCAGCACCATTAATAATAAAGGTTCCTCTGGTTGTGATAAGAGGTATCTCCCCCAGGAAGACATCCTGCTCGATCGTACTTTTTACTCTTTTTTCTCCTGTTTCCTTGAGTAATTCGTCATCATAGATCGTCAACCTCATACGGGCTTTGATTGGGGCTTGGTAGGATAAATTCCTTTCAATACATTCATCGGTGTTATATTTTTCTTTCAAAACCAGATAATCAAGAAATTCCAGGAAATACAGACCTTTTTGGTCTTCCAGTGGGAAAATCGAATCCATAACCTGCTGCAGACCTATATTCTTTCTTTTCTGGGGGTGAACATCCTTCTGGAGAAAATCCTCGAAGGAATCGATCTGCATAGCCAGGAGATTGGGCACCTCCACAGTGGGTAGCCCTGCATTCTGAGCTTTATCATTGATTCGGGAATAGCTTTTTATTTCCAAGAGTATATACTCCTTATTAAGCAAAAAGCGAATCTGATCGCCTGTTTTTATTTCTCATAAAAACTGCAGAACGGAAGTGTGCTGTTTGACACACTTCCGTCTGAAATATGGATATGATTACTTGATCTCCACAGTAGCCCCGGATTCTTCAACCTGAGCTTTGATAGATTCGGCTTCTTCTTTGCTTACTTTTTCCACGATAGGTTTAGGCGCATTGTCCACCAGTTCCTTTGCTTCTTTGAGACCAAGTTTGGTTATGGCTCTTACAACTTTGATCGCCTGAATTTTCTTATCACCTGCATTGGTGAGAATAACATCGAATTCAGTTTTTTCTTCTGCGCTTTCAGCAGCAGCTCCGGCAGCTGGTGTGGCAGCAACAGCGGTAACCGGTGCAGCTGCAGTTACACCAAATATCTCTTCCAGTTCCTTGACCAGTTCAGAAAGCTCGATAACGCTCATTTCCTTAATCATATCAATAACTTGTTGTTTTTTATCAGCCATTATTTCCTCCGTTATATTTATCTAATTCTTAGCTTTTTTTTCTGCAATAGCGTCAACAACCAGGACCAATTTCCTCAATATTCCCTGTAGAACCCCGATAAAACCGGCAACAGGAGAATTCAGACTCTGGAGAATTTGTGCAATCAGAACCTCCTTGCCTGGCAGTTCTGCCAGAATAGACAGCTTCTGCGCATCCATCAGTCTGCCATCCACAAAACCGATTTTAAAGGACGGATAATCTTTCTCCTGAGTAACATCCTTCTTGAAATTTGCAAGTTCTCTTGCTGGAGCCACTTCATCAATTCTGGTAACAGCAACCGCAGTAGGACCTGCCAGATAATCATCCAGCTCCTTGATGCCCAGTTCATTGAGGGCAATTTTAATGAAGGTGTTCTTGGAAACAAAATAATCAACACCAGCATTCCTCATTCTGGTCCTGAGTTCATCAACTTCCTCAATATTAACACCCTTATAATCTACCAGGATTATGGATTTGGCATTTTCCAGCCTGCTTTTTACATTACTCACCGCATCAATTTTGTAAGATTGAACCATAATCCTCTCCTATTTCTTCGACTCAATGGTCGCTAGACCCACATCAAGTTTAATGCCTGGACCCATCGTGGAAGTAAGGGTTACACTCTTAATGAAAATCCCCTTCAGGGAAATAGGTCTATCGCGCAGAACGGCAGTTATGATGGCCAGTATGTTCTCCTTAAGCTTTTCCATGGAAAAGCTGATCTTGCCGGCTATGATATGCAGATTGGAGAATTTATCAACCCGGTAGGTCACCTTGCCACCCTTGGAATCACTGACAGCCTGTTTAATATCCATGGTCACAGTTCCGACTTTGGGATTGGGCATAAGTCCTCTTGGACCTAACACTTTTCCCAGACGACCGATTTTCCCCATCAGATTGGGGGTTGTAATTGCAACATCAAAGTCCATCCAGCCGGAGTTGATCTTTTCGATGTATTCGTCCACGCCCACATAGTCAGCTCCCGCTGCTTTTGCTTCGTCAGCCTTCTCGCCTTCCGCAAATACAATCACACGCTGTGTTTTCCCTGTCCCATGTGGCAGTACCAGGGAATTGCGGATCTGCTGCTCAGCTTTACGAGGATCGACACCGAGATTCATATGGATCTCGATCGTCTCATCAAACTTGCTTTTGGGAATACTCTGCAACAGTTTGATAGCTTCTTCGAGATCATATTTCTTCTCTTTTTCGATCATCTCTTTGGCTTGCTTGAATCTCTTACTTGCCATTCACACTCCTTCTTCGATAATCTCCTGCTGTAAATAGGGGATAATGATATCCTAATCCTCTATCACGACTCCCATATTTCTGGCAGTACCTTCGATCATCCGCATGGCAGCCTCAATCGTGTAGGCATTCAAATCCTGCATTTTCATCTCGGCTATTTTTTTTAAGGCAGCCCGGCTTATCTTACCTACTTTTTCACGGTTTGGTTCACCGGAACCCTTGGCTAATCCAGCCTCTTTCTTGATTAGGACAGCTGCCGGAGGTGTTTTGATATCAAAGGTAAACGATTTGTTTTTATATACTTGGATTATCACCGGAAAAATCATTCCCGGCTCATCCTTTGTCTTATCATTAAAAGCCTTGCAGAATTCGCCGATATTAATCCCGGCCTGTCCCAGGGCTGGTCCCACCGGGGGAGCAGGTGTGGCCTTGCCAGCGGGTAACTGCAATTTGATCAATTGTACCACATTTTTAGGTTTTGCCATTTTTAGTTTCCTTCATTTATAAAATTTCTACCTGGTCAGTTCTGACCTCAACCGGAGTTACTCTACCGAATACAGTCACCTTCACCGTTAGTTTCTGGTGGTCTTCGTTGATTTTTTCGATGATTCCCTCAAAATCACTGAAAGGTCCTGCAGTGATTTTTACCATGTCTCCCGGCAGAAAGTGATATTCCTTACTGATATCCTTTTCCCTGTCAGCTATGCCAAGTAAACGGTTAACTTCGTTATCACTTAAGGGCTGTGGTTTCTTCCCGACTCCCAGAAAATTTGTCACACCCGGTAAACCAACTATAAAATTATATATTTCAGGAGTAAGCTCAGCTTCAATTATAAGATAACTGGTAAATAATTTCTTCTCCCTTTCCACTTTCTTGCCCTCGCGGATGTGAAAAGTTTTCTGGGTAGGGATAAGAACCTGACCAATCTTGTCCTCTAAATCGGTTCCCTGGATGCCCTTGTGAATCGCTTCCTTCACCTTGAATTCATGCGAAGCATAGGTGTGAACCACATACCACTTCATGTATTTAACCTTTTAATA
>JAFGRJ010000048.1 GCA_016935235.1 Candidatus Cloacimonadota bacterium | reverse complement strand
CCAATTGTCATGGTTCAACAAGGGAGAGATAAATGATCGGGAACTATTTGAAGTTAGCATTACGGAACATGTTGAAGAATAAACTCTTTTCTTTGATCAATATTGCAGGTTTATCTCTGGGCATGGCTATCAGCCTGCTGCTCTTATTCTGGGTCAGGGACGAACTGATGTTCGACAGATTTCACAGTAATGAGAAAAATATCTACCAGATTTCCATGGTCTTCGAAGATGCAATTCCTGTAAGTGGAGGCAGAACAATTCCCTATAAAATGGTACCTGTACTGAGGGAAAAATACTCTGAAGTAAAAAATGCGACCAGAATCCGTATTATCAATGATATAGTATTGCAGGCCGGTGAGAAGACATTCCGGGGGAGTAATTTTCTGCTTGCGGAACCTCAGTTTCTGGAAATGTTCACCTTCCCTTTACTGTCAGGGGATCCGCAAACAGCACTGATTGAACCCACTTCGATTATCATGACCAGGTCTGCAGCAGCTAAATTCTTCGGTGAAGAACCTGCTCTGGGAAAAACTCTCCTGGTCAACAACAGCACTCCTTTCACTGTAACAGGTGTTATAGAGGATTGCCCCGTAAATTCTACTCTCTCTTTTGATTATATCATTCCCTTCAGTCTGCTGGGAGAAAGAGCGGATACCTGGAGCTGGGAATGCTCTGGTTTTGTCGAACTGCATGATAATGTTGCCATTGATTCTTTCAATGAAAAGATAAGAACAGCCCTGGTGGACAACAGCCCGCGTGATATTGATAAAGACATGCTGTACCTGCAGCCGCTCTCAAGAGTGCACCTTTATTCACCGTTGGATAAACCGGAAGGAGTTATCCTCGTTTATATTTTCAGTGCGATAGGGATAATAATATTGATAATTGCCTGTATAAATTTCATAAATCTGACCACTGCCAGATCCATGAAAAGAGCACGGGAAGTCGGTATCAGGAAGGTCATCGGAGCTCAGCGAAAACAGCTTATCAGACAATTCCTGTTCGAATCAATGTTGATGTCGTTATTGGCCTTGATTCTTTCCCTTATCCTGATCGAATTTTTACTTCCTCAATTCAACATGCTGACAGGCAAATCGATCAGTCTGGATTTTAATGATCAGCTGATCATGATCGGATTGCCTGTAGTCCTGTTACTGACAGGACTGATGGCCGGGATTTTCCCGGCAGTCTTTATGTCTTCCTTCCATCCCCTGAAAGTCCTCAAGCTTTATTTCAATATCAACTCAATGAATAGATTCAGGAGATTGCTGGTGGTTTTTCAATTTACCATTTCCATTGCCCTGATAATTGTTACCTTTGTGATTGTGCGGCAGCTTAATTTCATTAATAACAAGGATCTCGGCTTGAAAAAGGATTCGATTATCTTGATGCCTTTCTATGCGGAATATCATGAAAAATTTGCTATGATAAAAGAAGAGCTGTTAAAGAACTCGAATATTAAGAGGATTTCTGCTGCCAATACTCATCCTGCCAGGGTTGGAAATGTAAATCCGGTAAGCTGGGAAGGAAAACCAAATGACGACAGAGTCATTTTTAACTGTATTTATGCCGATAAAGATTACCTGGAGATGTTTGAGATTCCCTTTGTGGCAGGTGGTAACTTCTTGCAGGATACTGCTCAAATCAATGAAATTGAATACATTGTCAACGAAACGGCAGTCAGGATGATGGGAATGACAGATCCGGTAGGCAAGAAGTTCAGTATGTTCGGTAACGACGGTTACATTGTCGGAGTTGTGCAGGATTTTCATAACAAGCCTTTAACTCAGGCGATCCAACCTCAGCTCATTTCTCAGCTCGATTGGTTCCGCGGGACAATGTTCATCAGTCTTGAATCTAATGAAATAGAAAACACACTGGCTTTTATCGAGGACAAACTGAATGAGATTGTTGCAGGTTATCCCTTTGAATATGATTTCCTGGATGAAAGTATTCAGCAGCAATACAGAAGCATCGAACGCTCCCGGCTGATTATGAGCTATTTTGCCTTTCTGGCAGTCTTTATTTCCGGATTGGGTTTGTTCGGTCTTTCTTCCTACGTGACAGAGCAGAAATCAAGGGAGATCAGCATCAGAAAAGTATTCGGCTCATCAGTTAAGGAAGTGGTCTCTTTGCTTTCTGCCAGGTTCCTCCGCTGGGTGGCAATAGCCACCATCCTGGCAGTGCCCGTTGCCTGGTATATCTCCAGGATTTTTCTGAAAAGATTCGCTTATCATATAGACCTGACTCTTGCTGATTTCGCCCTGCCGATACTGGCTCAATTAATCATCGCTTTACTCGCTGTGTGTTATTATACTCTGAAAACAGCTTTGTCTAATCCGGCCAATATACTGAAGTATGAATAGAATCGGTCATCCCCAGCGTTAATTACTCTGCATTAGGGGTTTTTCGTGTTAAAGAATTATTTCAGGTCTGCTTCCACCAGCCTGCTGAAAAATAAGGGTTTTACCCTGATCAACCTGCTCAGCCTGTCTATAGGAATAACCGGGATCTTTCTTGTTTATATTCTCATTTCTCATGAGCAGAGTTTCGACAGATACCATGAGAATAATGACAGGATCTTTCGGGTATTACAGAGAGAAATGATGGCAGGAGGGAAGTCGATGGGCGTTTCAACTGCACCTCCGCTGGCAGAGGAATTGAAATCAACTGTTCCTGGTATAGAGGAAGTATGCCGGGTTCTGTTTTTGAGCGACAGATTGGTTTCCAGTGCTGAATTTTCCGATTATGAAAAACAATTCGTGCTGGTTGATCCTGCCTTCTTCAAAATTTTCTCTGTGCCAGTACTGAATGGCAACGTTGCCAGGGCAATTGAGGGTCGTGATAATGTGATCATTACCCGCCGTATCGCCGAAAAATATTACAACGATCTGGATATAATCGGTAAATCGATAAAGATTCGTGATAAAGACTACAATATAGGAGGTGTAATCGAAAATCCACCATCCTATTCCCATCTGCAGTATGATATTCTCTGCACAATGAATTTAATCGATAATGAAGCCTTTCACAAGAGTGCCTGGTTATGGCATGCCATCAACACCTATATTAAAATCCAGCCAGCTGCTGATTGGGAAGATGTTGACGAAAAAATCAGATATCTCCGGAACGAGGAGGCTCTGGGACAATTCAAGGATGCAGGGCTGGATTACACTTTTTCCTTACAGCCACTTACCAGGATAAGACAGGAAGAGGTAACTGAAAACGGGATTATTACCTCAGCTTCTGCCCGGAATGTCACAATATTCCAGTTACTGGCAGTATTTGTTCTGATCCTCGCCTGTCTGAACTTTATCAATCTTACGCTGGCTCTTTACTGGAGGAGGATCAAGGAAGTATCCATTCGGAAAATAATCGGTGCCCGATCGAAAGACCTGGCCCGGCAGTTCCTGTTTGAAACTTTTATCGTAATTATACTGGCTGTTTTGATCTCTGTGGCTTTGATCGAGGTATCGTTACCCTGCTTCCTCAACTTTATTGGAATCCCCGCAAGTTTCCTGCAGCAGATTTCCTTTTTCAGGCTGATTCTTTTCCTGGTAACCATGGTCTTAATTGGATTGCTGGCAGGCACCTATCCAGCTATATATACCTCACGACATGGGGAAATCAAAATTATCGGATCCATGAAATCGAAACGCAGCAACTCCCTGATCCGTCCCATCCTTATTGTTGTACAATTTAAAATAGCTGTGGTTATCATGGTCGTATTATTCAATATGCAGAAGCAGGTAAAATTCATGCAGAGCAGAGACCTTGGTTTTGATCTTGCTCACAAACTGGTTGTTAAGTTCCGCAGTGAAACAAACATAAAAGAAAAATTCGAAACCTACAAGAAAATATTCTCCCGGCTACCGGGAGTCAAAGCGGTTACTGCATCCAATACAATTCCGGGGAAGGTGGAAACCAGTTTTTACATTGAAAGCAACGATGAGAAAACAGGAAAAGTTCAGAAAACAATGAATTGTTTCAGTATAGATCATGATTTTTTACCCATTTACCAGATAAAGCTGTCTGCTGGCAGGAATTTCGATCCAGCGATTGATCACGAGCCCGAACGGGTTTTTCTGATCAGTGAGTCCGGCGCCAGGTTGATGGGCTGGGAAGAACCTCGCGATGCACTTGGTAAAGAGATCATTACCGGGAACCAGGGCAGAAAGGGGCAGATTGTGGGAATAATAAAAGATTTTAACTATATGAGCCTGCAATATGCCATATCACCGATCTTTCTGGAATATTTTCCCCGCGATTTCACCTATCTGACTTTGTACCTGGAGAACACTGATCTGACCGGGACAATCGGGCTGGTCGAACAAACCTGGAAAACCGAATTTACCGGAATTCCCTGTGAATACTTTTTTGCTGATGACTCCTTTAATCTGCAATACATAAATGAAATGAGGGCTATCACTCTGATTAAATTTTTCGGATTGGTGGCTATTACTATTGCCTGTTCCGGCTTGGTGGGAATTTCGTTGTTCGTTACCCAGCAGCGGATAAGGGAAATAAGTATCAGAAAGATACTGGGGGCATCTCTTCTCCGGCTTTTATATCTGCTTAATTTCAGGTTCATGTTGCTGGTGGGAGCAGCTAATCTTATTGCCTGGCCCATTGCCTACTACACCGTTCAAAAATGGCTGCAGAATTTTGTGTACAGGATAAACTTCCCTGTCGGTACTCTTTTCAGTGCCGGTTTCTTAGCATTGATGATCTCATACATCACCATAAGTACTGTAACCCTGAAAGTGGCAGGCACCAATCCTGTCAGCGTGCTTAAATACGAGTGAAAAAGGATGAACCATGATCAGACATTATCTTCTTTTAACCTGGCGTCACATCAAAAATCAGAAAATCTATGCATTTTTAAATATCATCGGTTTGGCAACCGGTCTGGCTTGTTTTATCATAATTATGCTCTGGGTAAAACACGAGTTCAGCTATGACAAACATAACGAGCATTATGAAAATCTTTATCTGGTAGGGCTGGATATCAAGATGGGGGAGATGGAGGGGAAGGGCTCTTCTTCTTCCGGTCTGCTGGCTGCTCATATCGTGGAGGATTATCCTGAAGTAATAAATGCTGCCAGGATTTATAGGGGAATAAATAAACTTGTAAGTTATATCGACGGAGATGTCCATCACACCGAAAACAGAGTGTATTATGCTGATTCTACGATTTTCGACCTCTTTACCATACCGGTTCTCAAAGGGGATCCCAGGGAAAAGCTCAATCGCCCTCTTACCATGTTCATTACTGAATCCATTGCCAGGAAGTATTTCGGAGATGGCGATCCGATCGGCAAGGTGATGAATTTCGACGGCTGGTGGGATTATGAAGTGGTCGGTATCATTGCCGATGCCCCGGAAACTTCCCACTGGCGGTATGATTTTCTCGCCAGTAATCACGATGTGGAACGTTTTCATAATGCATACTGGCTCAGCGATAATCTGACCACCTATATCCTGCTCGCTGACGGTATTGACTACCGTGAATTCGAGAATAAGTTAATTGAGTTTCGCAATCGTCATGTAGAACCGGTCGTTCTGAAAGAAATCGGAACGGGTTTCACTGAATGGGAAGCATCAGGTAACAGGTATCGATATTACCTTGATCCCGTCCGCTCTATATATCTTAATCCCCTGTCAACGATCGGAACCAGTACCCAGGGTAGCCTGGTGTATGTGATAGTTTTTATAATAATTGCAATAGTAATTTTACTGATCGCCTGTATAAATTTCATGAATCTAACCACTGCCAGGGCAGCAACTCGGGCTAGAGAGATAGGTTTACGCAAGGTGGTGGGTTCACGACGCTGGCAGATAATCAGACAGCTTCTGCTCGAGTCTGTCTGTTACAGTCTGGTCTCTATGATGCTGGCCATGATCATCGTGATTCTGGTCATGCCTTATTTCTCCAATATTGCTGAAACCAACCTGAGTGTCCTTGTCCTTAAACCGGAGAATATCCCGGTGTTACTCCTTTTAGCTTTAATAGTCGGCATATTGGCTGGTAGCTATTCATCTATCCTTATTTCCTCGTTCAAAATAGCGACGGTTCTCAAGGGTAATATCATGCAGGGCAGGAATAAATCATGGCTGCGCAATAGTCTTGTCCTGGTGCAGTTTGCCATATCCATAATCATTATTATCTCGACATTAGTCGTAAATCAGCAATTGAAATACATCAGTACCAAGAAACTCGGTTTTGAAAAGGACCAGGTGCTGGTGATAGAAAGGGCTTACAGCCTGAAAGAGCATATAATCACCTATAAGGAGGAGATCAGTAAACTTCCCGGAGTGGTAGCTGCTTCTATTACCAGCAATATTCCCGGGAGTGGGGCTAATGGAAGCGTTTTTCAGAAAGAAAACAGCTCTACCCAGGATATGGTCCATTTTCGGGAAATGTCCGGAGATTACGATTATCTTAAAGTCCTGGGCATTGAACTCAAATCAGGACGGTTCTTCTCGCCTGATCATCCCGGGGATTCCCTTGCCTGTGTTATCAATGAGACAGCTGTGAAAAATCTGGGTTTGCAGCAACCCGTGGGTGCCAGGATTTATTATGCCGGATTTGTTCAATACATGAATGTTATAGGTGTGGTGGCGGATTATCATATAGAGTCCCTTCATGAAAAAATACCCAATCTAGCCCTGCTGCCACCTTACAGATATTACAGTCATTACTTTTTAGTTAAAATGGAAACAGGCGATATCATGAATACTGTAAAATCACTTAAATCCGTCTGGAACAAATTCACTATAAATCAGCCCTTTGCATATTTTTTCATGGATGAACACTTCAATAACCTTCATGTAGCAGAAAGACGTTCCGGTATGATCTTAAGAATCTTCTCCTTCCTGGCCATCATCATCGCCTGCCTGGGTCTATATGGGCTGGCTGCATTCACGGCCCAGCAAAAAAATAAAGAGATAGGGATCAGAAAGGTTATGGGTGCTTCGGTAAGCAGAATCATCGGTCTTTTACTGAGGCAGTATACACTTTGGATCCTGCTGGCCAACCTGATTGCCTGGCCCGTTGCCTGGTATTTCATGCATAAATGGCTGCAGAACTTTGCATATGCCGTTAAAATCAATATCTGGTTCTTCGTCCTGGCAGGCCTGATTACCCTTTCGATTGCCTGTATCACTGTTGGATATCAATTTATGAGGGCTGCCATGAGTGATCCTGTTAAAACCCTGAAATATGAATGAGTTCCGTATTTGATAAAAGTATAATACATTGTAATCAAATAAGTTCAACGAAATTATTGTTCATTTTCGTACGGATTCAGTCCTGTACCGGACATTTTTCTCATGAACAACCCTTGCCTATCCCTTTGTATACTGGTAAATTAGGCTTTGGCACATAGATTGCATTCTCTTATTCCTGAATGTAGAGGAAATTATGTTGAAATACTATTTGTCTATTGTTTTCAGTAGCTGGAAGTATTATTCATTACTTACCAGAATGATAATTTTCCAACTTTCCGGCAGCTGATTCATTGATTTTTAAATAGGGAGTTATTGTGATCAAAAATTATGTGATCATTGCCCTGCGCAACCTTTTCAAATATAAGTCTCATTCTCTAATCAACATCCTGGGGCTGGCAATTGGCATAGCAGTATTTGTTATGATAATCATCTTTGTTTTTTACGAATTGTCCGCGGATAGATTTCACCAGAATTACCATAGAATATACCGGGTTGATATGAATGAGAAATTCGGGATCACCGCCATCACCCTCATGCAGAGGATCCTGGATGGTGTGCCTGAGCTGGAAAGCGGTACAAGGTTGATGCCTTATTCTGGTCGGGTGGAGTATAATGAAAATAAGATTGATTCCAGATTGACTTTCGTTGATTCCACTTTTTTCCGTATTTTCAGTTTTGAAGCTCTGGCCGGAGATCTGGATAAAGCACTGAATGATCCTGATGCGATCGTGCTGCTGGAATCCTTTGCCCGTAAAATATTCGGGGATGAATACCCCCTGGGAAAAGAAGTTAAATTCTATACGCTCAACCTGACGGTAAAAGCCGTTATCAAAGATCCTGAATACAGAACCCAGTTGTGGGCACGGGAAGCTTTTGTACCCTTCATCAATCTCAAAACCCTGGGGGAAAACTTCGAAAATGACTGGTGGGGAAACTACGTCACCTATTTATTATTTCCAGAAAATTGCGATCATTCTCAAATGATAGAAAAGGTAGAATCCTATACTCAGAAACTTAAGGAGATCATCCACGAGAACTACCCCTCCTATACTCTGAGACCTTTTGCTGATCTTTATTTTGAACAGGGTAAATATGATCATTCCGTTCAT
>JAFGRJ010000221.1 GCA_016935235.1 Candidatus Cloacimonadota bacterium | reverse complement strand
ATGTGGTTTGAAGATGATCCCAATGTTCTTCATATAAAAGGGTATATCCTCGGGATGAGATTTATTGGCAGGAAATCAGAATGGTATAAGAGCACCGATAAACGATAAAAATGAATAAACTGAGTACAATCCAGGCTTTCCTTGCTCCAAAAGAATTAGCTGTCTGCGGAGTTTCAAGGGATAAAAAGAAATTCGGAAGAGTTGTTTATGATACTCTCAAAGAAAAAGGTTTTAAATTATACGGCATCAATCCCAATATGAATGAGATTGACGGAGAACCTTGCTATCAGGACGTTTTACAGCTGCCAGGCCATATACAGAATCTCTATATCGTGACACAGGGAAAGCAAACGGAAGAGGCTGTAAAAAAGGCTATTGATAAAGGGATACGAAACATCTGGATCCAGCAAATGGCTGAATCACCAGCTGCAATTGAACTGGCAGAAAAGAATGATATAAATCTGATTAAGAAAGAATGCATTCTTAAATTCGCAGAACCAGTGACAGGAGTTCATAAGTTTCATCGCTTTCTTTCCAAATTATTCGGAATGTATCCGAAGAATTAATAGGGGGGCCTAAAAGTTTTTTACAGGTTCCTTATTTAAGATCAGCATTATATATTATCACTGTTGATCCCTGCGACATTTAAAAATAAATACTATGATCAGAAAGTCTATTCACACATCATTCCTAATTATCCTTTTTCTTTCTTTAAACAGCTGTTATTTTAATTTTCGTGAAACGGTATACGGAAACGGTAATGTTGTTACCGAGGAAAGGGATGCTGACTCCTTTGACAAGTTAAAAGTAAGCAGTGGTATTGATGCGATCATTACTCAGGGGGAAGAAGAATCTATTAAGGTTATTGCAGATGAAAATCTTCTTGAATATATCAAGACTGAGATATATGATAACACACTGAGAATCTATACTGACGCAAACATACGTCATGCAAAATCCAAAGAAGTTCATCTGGTTTATAAACAGCTTCGGAAGATTAATATATCCAGCGCGGGAGATGTGGAAGGAACCAACAGGATGAAAGCAGATGAGCTGGATCTTGATCTCAGCAGTGCGGGAAATCTCAGCCTTGATGTGGAGGCAGTAAAAATCTGGTGTAGTATAAGCAGTGCCGGAGATGTTAACCTGTCAGGAACTGTTGATGAACTGGAAGCAGACCTCAGCAGTGCGGGAGATCTGAATGCTTATGACCTGGTGGCCAGAAAGGCCCATGTGAATGTGTCCAGTGCAGGTAATGCAAAGATCTGTGCAACTGAGGAGGTTGATCTGAATGCAAGCAGTGCAGGTGATATTTATTATAAGGGAGATCCAAAAACAATCCGCACAAATAAATCCAGTGCCGGAAGTATTATTAAAAAATAGTTTTCAACCAACGAGTTTCGCCTGTTCAAAAAATCAGTTGGTAATCCTTTGATCCATTCTACTATGTTACCATTATCTTTTCACTCAAAACTGAAAAGCGGTTTGTTTTTCTTATTCATCAATATGGCTTCCTTTATGCTGATATTCTCTTCATGTTCCAATGAAAAAGATTTAGCCGGGAACATTCTGAATTTTAACAAAGAATGGAAATTCTTTTTAGGAGATGCACCCGGGGCATCGGATCCGGATTATAATGATTCAGAATGGAGAAATCTTAACCTGCCCCATGACTGGAGCATAGAGGGTGAATTTAAAGCAGATAATCCTGCTACACCCGGTGGCGGCGCTTTGCCCGGTGGTATTGGATGGTACCGCAAAAACTTTACAATCTCAGGACAGGATAAAGACAAATTGATATGTATTGATTTTGATGGAATATATCAGAACAGCGAGGTTTGGATCAATGGACATTATCTTGGTAAACGACCATATGGATACATCTCTTTCCGTTACGAACTGACTCCCTATCTGAAATATGATGAAGAGGAAAATGTACTGGCTGTTAAAGTAGATAATTCACAGCAACCTAATTCCCGGTGGTATTCAGGTTCAGGTATTTACCGTAATGTGTGGCTCGTTAAAACAAATAAAGTGTTTGTGGATCAATGGGGTACATATGTTACAACACCCAGAATAGACGATCAGTCAGCCCTGGTTTCCGTACTGACGAAAGTTAAAAATGTCACACCAGAGGCCCAGACCATCCGTCTGAAAACTGAAATTGCTGATGCAGATGGTAAAATTGTTACATCCAGTATTTCTGACGAGGAAATATTGAATAATAACTCAAAAGAAATTCTGCATGAAATTGAAGTTGAAAATCCGGTGCTGTGGTCAATTGAGAATCCATATTTATATAAAGTAATCACAACAATAGAATATTCAGAGAACATTGGTGATCAATATGAAACCAATTTTGGTATCAGGTATTTCAATTTCGATGCTCAGAAAGGATTTTCCCTGAACGGGAAAAATATGAAACTTTACGGCGTATGTAACCATCATGATCTGGGTTGCCTGGGCACTGCTGTTAATACCCGTGCCCTCGAAAGGCAGCTTGAGATATTAAAAGAAATGGGATGCAACAGCATGCGGACCTCACATAATCCTCCTGCTCCTGAATTGCTTGACCTGTGCGACAAAATGGGGTTCCTTGTGATGGACGAAGCATTTGATATGTGGAAAAAGAAAAAAACTGACTTTGACTATCATCTGTATTGGGATGAATGGCATGTGCGCGACCTGCAAGATTTTATTCTTCGGGACAGGAACCACCCGAGTGTTCTGATATGGAGCATAGGTAATGAAATTGGTGAACAATGGGATACATCAGGCATAAGGATAGCACAAGAACTGGCATCTATCGTCAGAAAACTGGATTCCGGCAGACCTATAACTTCGGGATGCAATTTCCCTGATCCTGATAATTATATCATTAGATCAGGAGCGCTGGACCTGGTTGGTTATAATTACCAGCAAGACCATTTTGCCGAGTTCCCTCAGAAATTCCCCGGGCAGAAATTCATTGCCTCTGAAACAACTTCTGCCCTGGCAACCAGGGGTTATTACGATATGCCATCCGACAGCATACGTGTATGGCCGAGCCGGTGGGATAAACCAGCTCCTGCAAACCCTGACCACACATGTTCTTCCTACGATAATTGTCATGTACCATGGGGTTCTACTCATGAAGAAGCCTGGGTAATGATAAAAAAGTTTGATTTCCTGTCGGGCATGTATATCTGGACCGGTTTTGACTATCTCGGAGAACCCACGCCTTACTGGTGGCCTGCACGCAGTTCTTATTTTGGAATAATCGACCTTGCTGGTTTCCCAAAAGATTCATATTATCTGTATCAGAGTGAATGGACAGATACCCCGGTATTGCACATATTCCCTCACTGGAACTGGAACAAAGGTGATACCATTGATGTGTGGGCTTATACCAGTTGCGATGAAGCAGAATTATTCCTGAACGGACGTTCACTTGGCGTCAGACAAAAAGTTGAAGATGTCTTCCACCTTGTTTGGAGAGTCCCCTGGGAAACGGGAGAATTAAAAGCCATTGGCAGGAAATCAGGAGAGAATGTACTTGAAAAATCGATTAAAACAGCCGGGGAAGCAT
>JAFGRJ010000220.1 GCA_016935235.1 Candidatus Cloacimonadota bacterium | reverse complement strand
TGGTACATTTCCTGAGCCTTGAGCAATGACCTGTACAAACAGAGTGATTTTTCTCTTCCCAGGCGAGACAGATATTTGTTGCGTGAGCTCATAGCCAGACCATCCTTTTCCCTGATCAGAGGACATCCTACAACTTCAACAGAAATATTCAGATCGCGAACCATCTGCCTGATCACTACCAGTTGCTGAAAGTCCTTCTCTCCCAGAAATATTATATCAGGATTAATTATATGAAGCAGTTTGGTCACTATAGTGGTAACGCCCCGGAAATGGGCTGGTCGGCTTTTACCGCATAACACTCCGGTCAATCCTTCCACACTGACCCAGGTTTTATAATCTGCCCGGTACATTTCCTCATCTTGGGGAACGAATAAATATTTCACATCTAAACTGGAAAGTAGTTCCATGTCCTGTTGCAGGGAACGCGGATACTGTTGAAAATCTTCGCCATGACCGAACTGGCTGGGATTGACGTAAATGCTTACCACAACCTCATCACAATCTGTACAGGCTTTTCTTACCAGACTGAGATGTCCGTCATGCAGATATCCCATCGTCGGGACGAAACCTGCAGTACCCTTGTATTGCCGGGATAGAGTCTGCATTTCCGAGATTGATTTGATCAGCTTCATGAAGGTCAGATTTTACGGAAAGAAAGATTAAAATTATCTTCTATGATAATAATCCTGGGATTATGTTTTTTCATTTCATCTGCATCGAGAAGTCCGTAATTCACAATAATTATTTTGTCCCCAATACTCACCAACCGTGCAGCAGCACCATTGATACCGATGGTACCGGAACCGGATTCTCCTTCAATTATATAGGTGGCGAAACGGTTACCGTTGCTTATATTATAGACTTCAACCTTTTCACCATCTTTCATTCCTGTTGCAGTCAGTAATTTTTTATCAATAGTAATACTTCCCACATAATTCAGATCACGGCAGGTAACATTTGCCCTATGGATCTTTGATATCAGGAAATTTCGCAGCATCAGACCTCCAGAATCAGTATCGAAGTCCAAATATGAAGTATCAATTTTTTTGTAAACCCTTTTTATTAGGAAATCATTATTCCTGCGAAATCCATTCCAGCGCTATTTTTCTGCCTTCTTTTTCCTTTACTGTCTGCAGAATCGATAACCCCAGGATGAAAAAACCAAGTACAGAAAGCAGTGACCACCTCTGAGAACCTGTTATTCTGGCAATCTCACCATAGACGAGGGGACCAATAATGGCTGCCATTTTGCCCGTAAACGAATAAAATCCGAAAAATTCTGCCATTTTATCGTCTGGCGTCAGTAAAGCCATCATGGTCCGACTGCTGGACTGGCTGGAGCCAATAGCAACACCTGCCATTAAACCAACCAGATAGAATTGTTTCACGTTTGTACAGAAAAATGCTCCGACAACAACGCTGATCCAGATCAGAATAGTTATGGAAATGGTTATTTTGGCACCAATTCGATCCAGGAGATGTCCGAAGAGGGAAGCTCCCAGAATGGACGTTAACTGAGCAATGATAAAGTAAGTGATTAGCTGTTTGTCGTTCATGCCGAAACGGGAGGCACCGTATATGGCAGCAAAGCTGATCACAATTACAATTCCGTCGTTATAAATCAGGTAGCTGATAAAAAATTTCACCAGTTCCCGGAATTTTCTGAGGTTCATGGCAGAAGATTGTATTCTACGGAGAGCAGTCTTGAAATAATTGGTTCTCTGGGAGGGCTTTCTGACTTCGCGCAGCAGGATGAAGGTAAAAAGCGAAAAAATACCAAAAAAAACAGCTACAGTCGGGAAGGTAAGTCTCACCCATTTGTTGTGCACCAGAGGCAGCACTATGAGCAAGGAGAGCAATCCGCCGATGTAGCCCACAGCCCATCCCCAGCCGGAGACCTTGCCCATATCCCGGCGCTGTACTATTTCAGGAAGAAGGGCATTATAAAATACATTAGCACTGTTAAAACCAAAATTCGCCAGTATGAAGAAGATCATTCCCTTCTGGATATCTCCCTGCCTTACGAAATAAAGCAGGCCAGTGAATATTATTGTCAGATAAGTATTATAGAAAAGAAATTTCTTCTTTGCCCTGGAAAAATCGGCAACAGCGCCAAATACAGGTGCTGAAAGAGCCACCATTAACATGGAGATGGCCACAGCCCTTCCCCAGAGAGCTGTTCCCAGTTCTCCCCGGGCCACCACAGTGTGAACGAAGTATTTACTGTAAATTACAGTCACGATGATGGTAGTGAAAGATGAATTGGCAAAATCATACATTATCCAGCCAAAAATGTTCCTGGTTATTTTCATGGCAGCAATTCCAGCTTTATCTCTTTCAGTTTGAAATCCTTGTAGATAGCGGCATTGGGTGAAGCAATGAAAATCTGGTGATCGCTGTGCAGCAGTTTGATGATATTGCGCGTTCTTATCTTATCAAGATCTGCCAGAACATCGTCGAACATGAGAATGGGTGTCTCGGAATCTTTGACTCTGATCATTTCAGCCTGAACCAGACGGGCCGATATCGCTGTGGACCTTTTTTGTCCCTGGGAAGCAAAACTACGGACAGGATGATTATCAATCTCAAACTGAAGGTCATCCAGATGAGGTCCCGCCAGAGTGTGTCCTGTTTCTTTTTCCTGTCCTGCAATTTCCTCAAGATATTCTTCCAGGTCTGATGACAGAGATTCTGATTCTCGGCGCGGGAAAGAATATCTGTATTTAAGGCTGAGGTTTTCCCTATTTGCGCTAATGCACTGGTAGTTTTTCTGCAAGCGGGGAATAAAGCTGTCCAGATATTTCAACCTGCAATCAATCAGCTTGCTGCCATAATTAATCAGCTGTTTATCCCAGCTTTTCTTAATCGCGTTTTCATATTCGGTTTTCAACAGGATATTTCTCTGTTTCAGGATATGGGAATACCGCCGTAGAAGTTCCAGGTAGGAAAAAGAATATTGTGATAAGGCCTGATCCAGGAAATTGCGCCGGAAAACAGGGGCACCCGAAAGGAATTCCACATCTTCGGGAGAAAAATAAACAGTTTTGATAAATTTGTACAGGTTACTTGTTCTGTTAATTCTACTACCGTTCAGGGATATTTTTTTTCGATTCTTTTCAATCCCGCTTTCAAATTGCAATATATGTTCATTCTTAACGAATTCGCCACGAATGTGCAGATGGTCACTGGAAAAGTTTATCAAGTCGGTATCATGGCAATTGCGGAAGGATTTTCCAAAGGCAAAGAAAGATATGGCTTCCAGAAGGTTTGTTTTACCGGTGCCATTTTCCCCGCTTATCAAGGCACCGCTTTTGTAAAAATCGAACTCAACATCTGAGAAATTACGAAAATTCCTCAGCACAAGACGATTGATAATCAATTTTAATCTGAAATATAACTATGACAGGCGCAAAGGCATCAGAAGGAACCGGGCTGTGAATTTATCGCTTTTCTCTTTGTTGAAGAAGAGAGCCGGTTCATTTGCCTTGCCCATTCTTATTTCAACTTCTTCTGATTCAATAACAGCGAGTATGGAGGTGAAATAACGATAATTAAAGGCAATCACTAACGGTTCACCGGTGTAGATACAATCTTCGATCCGCTCGTTTGCTTCTCCTTCTTCCCGGTTAGCAGAATTTATCAGCAGTGCTTCCTCACTGATATCAAATTTCACTTTGAAGGTATCTTCGGAAGCCAGCAGTGATACACGTTTGACTGCATCCCTCAGGCTGTTCTTGTTAATAACCAGAACATTGTTGTTATTGGCAGGAATGGCTTTGGAATAGTCTGGAAATTTGCCTTCAATGATGTGTGTGAATACAGTATAATTACCATAGGCGAACATGACCCGATTGGATTCAATCAGAACTGAAACGGTCTTGTTGTCTTCATTGATCACTTTATCAAGGAAAAGCAATCCTTTGGTGGGGATGATCTGTTCCACCAGTTCTGTGGTGGGAATATGATTGATGATCTTGAATTCGGCTATTTTTTTGCCATCGGTTGCCACCATTAACTGCTCATCGGCTGATATCTTCCAGTAGATCCCTGTAAAAATGGGGCGGTTAATTTCGCTGGATACTGCAAAATGTGTGTTTTCGATCATCTTTTTGAACATCTGGGCATCGAGATCGATCACATTGCTGAGATCCTTCTGGGGGATGAGGGGGAATTGACTCGATTCAGCACAGAGCAGATTAAAATCAGATCGCTCGCAGTGGATCTTGAGAGTATCTTCCTGAATTAGAAACTGAATATTGGCTTCCGGTAGCGAACTTATAATCTCATTGAGGTTCCTTGCTAAAACTGCTGCCTTCCCACCCTCAGTAACATGAGCCTGAAATTCCACCACAACCGTTATTTCAAGATCTGTTGCCGTGAATTTAAGCAGATTGTTCTGCTCATCAGCTTCAATCAGATAATTGGTCAGAATCGGCATGGTATTCTTGCTGGGAACAATATTATATAGATATTGAATATTGGACTGTAAATCGGATTTAGCAATAGAAAATTTCATAACATCCTCTGAAAAATTGTCTTGGAATTCTGCAAAAGGAAAAATAAAAGCAAGAGTTAAATCCTGATTTACACTCTTGCTTTTATTTCTTGGAGAAGTTATCTACTTCACTGCTTCTTTAAGTTTTTTGCCAGCTTTGAAAACAGGAACTTTGCGTGACGGGATTCTGATCTTGGCTTTAGTCTGGGGATTAACACCTGTGCGTGATTTCCTGGCGTTGACTTTGAAAGTTCCAAAACCTACCAGAGATACTTTGTCTCCTTTTTCCAGGGCAAGAGTGATTCCATCAATCACTGAATTGAGAGCAATATTAGCAGCTTTTTTGGTGACATCAGCTTCTTTTGCAATTTTAGCAACCAAATCTTGTCGATTCATGAACGACCTCCTTTGTTTAATCGGCATTAAAGCGGTTTAAGTATTTGTATTCGACAATTTTCTTGTCAATAAAAAAATTCCTCTGAATACGCATTTAAAGGCGATTTAGAGAATTTTTGAGTAATTTTTAATTTCGAAAGGCTTTTCGCGTTAAATTCTAATCCTTTATGTTTTAACAACTTATGGCTTACAAGGTATATTTAGGACTAGTCGAAAAAAAAATTATAAAAATTTAGTTTAAAATAACTTCACTAAAAAATTCCCCGCTTTCGGGAAATTGTATGAAAATATGGTAAATTCATTCCGATGATATATGGAATACTATTTGCTAGTAGCCTGACGGAGGTATTTATGAAGAAAGGATTTTTTTTAATATCGATTATACTGACAGGATTCTGTTTATCAGCTTCCCTGATAGAGTTAAATACATATTTTGCAGAACCCCGGATTGAAGAGACTGGCTCCTGCAGCAGAATTATAGTTCCTCAGACTCAGCAGACCGGTAATATCGGTTTACCTTCCCTGCCTTTCCGGGGAATCAAGGTGCTTTTACCTCCCGATGAGGTTATTGAAAGCGTTGTGATAAGTCAGGAAGATCCACTGGAATTTGAACTGGATAATCCTCTGATACCTGTGCAGCCACCTGTGAATTTCTCCA
>JAFGRJ010000219.1 GCA_016935235.1 Candidatus Cloacimonadota bacterium | reverse complement strand
AGTGTTCCTGGTGCTGGTTATGGCATAATCGTTCAGAAAGTGGAAACTGAGGATGGCAGCATGGTCGAGAAAGGGATCAATTTCGTATTTGTGGATAATGATTATCTGGATACCATGGAAATGGAGGTTATTCAGGGTCGCAATTTCAACCCGGAACTGCAAACAGATCTGGAAGAAGCCATACTTATCAACGAAGCAGCCGCCAGGATCCTGGGTTATGGCGAAGAAGCAATTGGCAAGAAGATCGAATTCGGAGTAAATCCCGATGGCGATCCAGTCCGCAGCACCAGAGTAATTGGAGTGGTAAAGGATTTTCATTATGCCTCTCTTCATAATCCTGTAGATCCAATTCTGATACTGCTGGCTGATTCTCCTCTCCGTAACTTGAGCCTTCGCATTTCCGGAGACAATGTAGCAGGGACTATTGATTATATAAGAGAAAAATGGACAGAGTTCTGTCCCACTTTTCCCTTTGAATATACCTTTCTGGAAGATAATCTGAATGATTTGTATATTGCTGAACAGAAAATTGCCAAGGTTTTCACATATTTTGCATTGGTAAGCATATTTATCGCTTGCCTGGGTCTGTTCGGGCTGGCTGCTTATACAGCGAATCAGAGGACGAAAGAAATAGGTATCAGAAAGGTAATGGGAGCAAATGTCACCAATATCAGCACGCTGCTCGCTGTAGAGTTCACGAAATGGGTTCTCATAGCGAATATTATCGCCTGGCCCGTTGCCTATTTTGCTCTGCAGAAATGGTTGGATAACTTTGCCTATCAGATAGATATAACGAAAAATATTGGCATTTTCATTGTATCAGGGTGTATTGCTATTGCTATTGCGATAATTACCGTAAGCTTTCAAGCTATCAAGGCGGCTTTAGCAAATCCTATTGATGCCCTGAAATATGAATAAAGGAGGTTAAAGCATGAGAAATATTACACTGTTGATATTCATTTCATTTCTTTTCGCTGGATGTGCCGTCACTAACTTCCAGATTCATCAAGCCCGAGGACATGATTATGGTTCCGAAAGGTATTACAGCCCGGAAATTCAGATACACAACGCAGGCGATATCGCAGATAACCTGTACTTGCATCTTCTATTTGAAGAAGTAGGTTGTAATGAGTACTGGATGATATGTGTTCATTCCAGTAATTCTGACAGTTTTCATGCGAAACCTGCCTTGATGTTCATCCTTGATTCTGAAATAGAGGAATATCAGGATTCTTTTATTTCACCGGTCAACCTTTCTGTTTCTTTCACGTCTCAACCGAAAAAACCTGATTATTATCACGTATTTATGGTATCAAGAAATCTTTTCCAGGATATTATCTTTGCCGAGGAAGTAAGGTTATTGATTACCTGTGATGGTAAGGTATTCGAGGGTATTTTGGATGAGCAGAATAAAGACGAGTTCGGTTTATTCTACAATTATGTAAGGCATGAGGTAATCGAGAATAAAAGTATTTTTCTGAAATCTTAAGGAGAACATTATGCGTGAAGTAGTACTGAGCATTCCTACCCTGGAAGCCGAACAGAATCTTGAGATCGAAGTCAGGATAAATGGTAAGAAGAGGACACTGATCTATCGTGTCGAGATAATTCACTGGCGGGGAAGCGAACCATCTTCGGAAGAAAAAGTCACTGTCCTGCGTCATTATATACAGGAATATGATAAAGATTGGGAACTGATCCAGATTGGAGCGCCTGAAAGGGACAATATTCCTCTGATGTTTCGCAGGAAAGGCAAGGTGTAAGGGTTTTCCTCTCATATCTGATATTTTCTGGTAGACGATTAACCTGAGGTAGATTATTTTTACTTCAGGTTTTTTTTTAAGGATGGTATTTATGAAATTTTTCTTGATTCTCTTTCTGTTATGCATTGCAGCTATATCACTTTTAGAAGCCTCCATAATGTTTAATTATTCCCGGAATGAGAAAACTTATGTGGGTATTAATGTGGATTGGGGTGATCCTGAGGCGATGGTTTGGTTCATCCCCGCGACAGATAACAACTATGGCAGGGTTTATTTCGGATTCACCGATAATGCAGCTCAAAGTGGTATGAACGATCAGGGGCTGATCTATGGAAGATTTGCCACAGAATCTCTGGAAATTACTCAATCTCTGGGCAAACCGGTGTATAACGATAACCTCCTGGATAAGATAATGGCAGAATGTGCTACTGTGAAAGAAGCATTGAAATTGCTGGAAAATTATAACCTCGAGTTCTTTCATGATTTTCAGATCATGCTGGTTGATAAACATGCCAATTCCGCTATCGTGGAGGGGGATATTATCCACCGTAAAACCGGTAATTATCAGATCGTGACGAATTTCCTTATTTCCCAATATGAAAATGAGGACAGATACCCATGTTACCGTTATCAGATAGCCCGGGCAATGCTTACTGACCAGGGATTATCTCTTGAATTGATGAGAAAAATACTTGCTGCCACACATCAGGAAATTGAGTATCCAACCCAATTCTCCTGTATCTATGATCTTCTGAACGGGATCATATTTCTATATAATTTTCACGATTTTGAGAACACCGTCAGAATAAACCTAAAAGAAGCATTATTGCAGGGGGAACATATTATTAAGATGGCAGACCTTTTCCCTCGCTGTTTTGCTTATGAAGATTATTGTGTTAGAAGACCAGCACCCGTATCATTGGAAATAGAGCGGATCATAAATGCAGAAGGTATTGCCAGGGCTGTCACAGAATATGAAAAGATCAGGGATTTATGTGATAGAAGATGTGGTTTTGACATGGCGGAGCGACATCTCGATAAACTTGGTCACAAACTTCTGGAGCAGGGCAGATCTGATGAAGCTGTTACTGTATTCAAGCTTAACCTGGAAACTTATAACAATAGCTGGAAGGCATTTGAAAGCCTTGCTGAAGCCTACATGTTACAGGGTAATATCACCCTGGCGAGAGAGCACTTTCTGGAATCGATCGAATTGAATCCCAATAATATCAAAGCTAAGGAAAACCTAGTAAAACTCGGAGCAATACACTGAATTAACAAGCTGGTTCTTGCCCAATTCAAGACGATATAATGATTATCAAAGGAGTATAAAAGGTCACCAAGATTTATATTTCCTGTCCACACTACTCAGAATCATATTAATTAAAAGAAGTCCAATTAGAAAGATCAGGATCAGATTAAGATCAAATAAGGGAAACAGTAAGACAGAAAAACAGAGTCCCCCGAACATGGCTCCCATGCTGTCCAGAGAATAAAAACTCACTGCTTGTTTACTGGCAGAATTATAAGTGCTCCTATGTAACAACTGAGTCAGCAAAACACCCTCCAGTGCTGCAATCAAGAAGTTAAAAATAAATATGATGAGAAAGAAATCGATTCTCTGATGTGCCAAAAACAGGAATAAGATCATCATGATATTGATAATGAAGAGGAAATTCATGGGAAGGTTTATTTTCATACCGTAATGAAATCCCAGGGTTGCACCTAACATGAATGTCATGGTAAAAATGAAAATGATAAAATATACAGAACCGTAACGCGTTTGAAATATATATATCAACAATAACTGCATTACGAAGTTGATATAACTGATGCTGAAAATCTGATATTGAGCGAGATAATTAGGGCTTCCGGTAAAGGTTTTTATGAGCCCTGTAATAATAAAAGTGAGTAGCAGAATAGATGCCAGATACAAGCACCTGTATTTTTTAACGAATACATATACATTGCTTATTCTGTAGCCAAGCTTCTGAATCCAGAGGAGAAGAGAGTACTGATAGGCACGAGGAGATTTGACTGTATTCAGGATTGCTTGTTGTTCTGAATGCAAAGCTTTTTTAATTTGATCAATGCGCAATTCATTACAGGTTGAGAATATAACAGCTGCATTGAAGTTATCCTTCCTAATATGCCTGTCCTGCATTCTCTTTGTCAACACCTCTACTGCCTGGGTAAGATAATCACCATTACTGCCCAGGAGAATGTTCTTCTGGGCCGGTATGATGACGGTGGCTGGAAATATGTAATGTAATGCCTGATAAACCGATTGATATAGACCCGCGTATTCTTCCGTGATATAATTGCCCCCTGAACTTAAAGTAATGGCTAACAGAGAGTTCTTATCCTTTAATCTGAGTGATATTAACCGGAAGAATTCTCTCGTGTAATAACGGTTGAGAAATATAGATGCTGGATCCGGGTAATCAATGATTATTAAATCATATTTACCTGTACTGCTTCTCAGATAACTCTGTAGTTCCTTCCTTATAAAACCGATGTTACTGGGTGCTTGATATTGACTGATGATATTATTGTCCAGTTCAGTATAGGCAAGGGTCCCGATATCCGGGTAGCTCTTTATTTCTTCAATATAACCAGATAGCAGGCCTCCTGCCACCAGTATATCCCGGGGAGCAGGATGCTGCAGCATGATAAAACCGATGAACTGCTCTGCTGCTAACCGTGAATAGGTGTCGGCCAGATAATGTCCATCCCAGTAATAGTTTTTCTGCTCACCGTAGGAAGTGACATCCAGCCTTCCATACCGGGAATCCTGACTGTATATAAGCTGTTGTGGTTTAAAGTTTTCATGATACCAGCGGAGATAGATTCCATGAATAATTGGTACAAATAAAAGATAGAGAAGAAGCAGCAGAGAATTCTTCCTTATTCCGAATAAAACTACAGTCAACATCATACTGAGAAACTGGACAAGGGCTAACAGGAGAAAGTTTTTATCAATCACCAGGATCAGCAACAGGGCTAAACCTCCTGATACCATTCCCAGGCATTCACCGATATATCCTCTGATAACGGTGAAACGTACCTTATCCTGTTCGTGGCAGATCAGCGGGAACAGCATTCCCAGGATGATACAGCCTGGCATTAACACAATCAGGGAGATGATAAAAACCAGGGGTATGTCCACCATTATACCCGTCATTGGATTCAATTTGCCTACCAATAATGGGATGGCAGCCATGCATGCTAACTGCAAGAATGGGAGTAGAATCAGCAACAGCTTAACCGAAGAGGCAGTAATAACACTTCTTAATATTATTTTTGCCAGTATGCTGCCGGAAGCTATCAGAAAAAGCCAGAGGCTGAGGCAGATCATGTACACTATTTCATTACCGTTAAACTGGATCAATAATTCCCGCAGCAGCAAGGTTTGACTTGTGATTGATATATAACCAAGAACAAAGAATTTTAATCTGGTCTTCTTGTTCGATACTCCGGTGAGTTTATTCAAAAATACCGGGTATTTTATAACCGCAGAACTTGCATTTTTCATCTTCTATAAAATTATTTATCAGCTGGAGACCGTCACGTTCGATAATTTTTCTTCCGCATGATGGACAGAAAGTATCATCACCCAATCCAGGGACATTACCTATATAAACATAATGAATTCCTGTT
>JAFGRJ010000218.1 GCA_016935235.1 Candidatus Cloacimonadota bacterium | reverse complement strand
GTCACCAGCACTGTCTGTACCAGGAATTGCAGGAAGACATCTCTTCTGCGCGCGCCCACAGTTATCCTGATACCAATCTCCCGTGTGCGCTCCTGGATGGAAGCGAGCATGATATTTGCTATCACGATACCACCCACCAGCAGGGAAATGGCACTGATAAGAAAGAAAATGAACTCGAAGCGCCGGGCATTCTGTTCCATCTCCTCGGCCTGTTCCTGAGAAGATTCCACCATCAGGACGGGTTCACCATGACGCAGATTGAGCAGGATTGCCTCGAGCTTTTTTCTCAACTCGGGTGCTTCTGCCACGGTTCGGGCCCTGATGAGCAGATTGTCGATATGATCTTCTTTGGAGATCTTATGCAGCATGGTGCTGATGGGAATAAAGGAACGGCGGTTCATATAGGCAAGAGCATTTTCGTTGCCGATACCACCACTGTTCTTCAGATAGCGGTGCTTCATGATGCCGATGATCAGAAGACGGCGGTTGTGCACCGTTATGAAATTGCCCACAGCTTCTCTGCTGCCGAAAAGTTCATCCTTTACATCAGTTCCAATACAGATGACGTCATTGGATTGGTTGATATCGAAATCGCTGATGAATCTTCCTTCCTGTACACCCCATTCTTCCACCTGTTCGAAATCAGGCAGGATCCCGTTCACATTACCCCAATATTGCCTGGATTCGAAAGACATCTTGAAATATTCGCGGATCTGAGGATTGAAAGATTCGGCTTCAGGAACCAGTGAACGGATGAGATTAACTTCCTTGTACTCCAGATATCCTTTCTGAGCGGTGTCTTCAGTGTATTCCCAGTTGCGGCGGATGGTGATTTTACGGAGTCCCCCTCTCTCCATCATCCATTCCAGGGTTTTCTGATTAATACCATTGATCATGGCCAGCACCACAATGATGGACATGGTACCGAGAACGATCCCGAAGATGGTGACAAAGCTTCTGACCTTTCTGGACCAGAAATCGGAGAAACCAACAACCAGGCTTTCTTTAAGCGATATCGCCATTAGCGATCAGCCCATCCACTATTTTGACGATACGTTGAGCCCGGCTGGCAACTGCTTGATCATGGGTAACAATTATGATTGTGTGATTTTGAGCCTGCAATTGAGAAAAAATGGTGAGAATATCGCCTCCGGAAGTGGAATCCAGATTCCCGGTTGGTTCGTCGGCAAGGATTATGGTAGGATTATTGACGATGGCACGGGCAATGGCTACGCGCTGGCGCTGTCCGCCCGAAAGTTCACTGGGTTTGTGGCGCAGGCGGTCTCCTAGACCTACCTCGATTAAAACAGCCTGAGCCCGTTTCTTCCTCTGACGGGAAGACATGCCGGCGTACATCAGCGGCAGTTCAACATTTTTCAGAATATTCAGATGGGGCATGAGATTGAAGGTCTGGAATACGAAACCTATCTGCCTGTTGCGGATGGCAGCCAGTTTACTCTTTTTCATGGCACTGACGGTTTCCCGGTTGAGAATGTACTGCCCTGAAGTAGCCGTATCAAGACAGCCCATGATATGCATCAGGGTAGACTTACCTGAACCGGAAGGCCCCATGATGGCTAAAAATTCACCTCTTTCGATATCAAGATCAATCCCGTTGAGGGCAGGGACGATTATTTTGCCCATCTTATATTGCTTGGTTATATTTTTCAATCTGATTAAAGGCTTCATTATCACATCCTGTATTGCTTTCCGAAGCTGTAGGATAATTCTGGCGAACCATGAAATTGTCAAAAGAAAAATTGTTAATTGACTTTTTATCCCTTGCCGTCCATATAATTACTCATGCAGATAAATTTGAATTTAAGAGGCAGCATCATCCCGGAAGGATCTAAATCTATTCTCAACCGTGTTTTGATCATATCTTCCTTCCTCGATCGCCAGATCCGGATCGTTAATACCTCAGCTTGTGATGATGTCCAGGATATGCTGTTGAATCTGCATAAAATAGGGCTTCACTCTCGGACGAGTAAAAATCAGTTGATCTTATCCCCTGATGCACCGGTATCTGAAAAGGGTTATTTTTTCGTAAAGGATTCCGCCACGGCTTTTCGTTTCCTGCTGGCACGTTTGTCAATCATCCCCGGGTACTATTCCCGGATAAAAGCTGGTTCACAACTCTGGCAACGTCCGCACGGTCAGATTGTGGAAGCCTTACAGAAACTGGGAGTCTTTGTCGAGAAAAAAAGCGGGGAATTCACAGTTACCGGATCGTTTCTGAATGGTGGCAGGGTAACTGTTCCCTCCGATGTAAGCAGCCAGTTTATCTCTGCTCTCCTGTTGATAGCACCGCATTTCAGGGAAGGTCTGGAACTGGTTCTCACCGGGATAGCGGTTTCCCGTCCCTACCTTGATATGACCCTGAAAATAATGGCGGATTTTGGCATTACCGGGCAGCAGCGGGAAGATATTATTGCAGTGAATCCCGGGCAGGTTTACCAATGGCAGCCTGATTATGTGGTGGAACCGGATGTTTCCTCAGCCTGCTATTTCTGGGCACTGGGAGCACTCAACAGGGGAGAGATAGCGGTGGGTGGCATCAGCCCGGGCTCAATCCAGCCGGATATCCAGTTTCTCTCGGTTCTGAGATCCATGGGAGCTGATGTTAATATCTCTGCGGATAAAATTGTTGTCAGGAATGCCGTACTGAAGGGTGTACAGGTTGATATGCGCAACATGCCGGATCAGGTCCCTACTCTGGCTGTGCTGTCTTTATTTGCTTCTTCGCCTACTGTAATCAGGGGTATACAACATCTCCGCTACAAGGAGTCGGACCGTATTGCCGGATTGCTCGAGCAATTAGGCAGACTGGGTGTAAAAATATCCTATCAGGAAGGTGAAATGTGCATTGAACCTCTGAGCAAGGCACCCAACTCCCGGCAACTCGATCCTGGCGGTGATCATCGGCTCGCTATGTCCTTTGCCCTTCTCACCCGGGTATTTCCCATGGTTTCCATTAAAGATCCTGTGGTCGTTAATAAGTCTTATCCGCGTTTCTGGCGGGATCTGGCTTCTCTGCAAAATACTTGACACAAAAAATCTTGAAGTTAACAAAAAGCCTATGGCAAAAATCGATGGACCAGTGATTGTCCTTTCCGGTGGTTTTTCCGAAGAGAGAGAAGTTTCCCTGGTATCAGCACGGGAGATAGCTGCAGCTCTGGGGGGACTGGGTTATGAGATTTCGATGTTTGATCCAGCTGATTACCCCAGTTATGCAGATATGATGGTGGCGATCAGGGCTCGAAAACCCACATTTGTTTTCAATGGCCTCCATGGAGCGGAAGGTGAGGATGGCAGGCTGCAATCCCTGCTGGAACTTGCCGGTGTACCCTTCAACGGCTGCCGTTACCGGGCGTGCGCTATCGCTATGGATAAATATATCTCAGCCATCATAGCTGGTTTCCTTAACATAAGAAGTCCTGATAAGATCATCTTTCCAGCCCCGGTAAGACCACCTGCTGCCCAGCTGGAGAAAATAGGCTATCCGATGGTCATCAAACCGAATGATTCGGGTTCGTCGGTTGGCATAACAATGATAAAAGAAGAGACGGAACTGGAATCCGCGATAAAGGAAGCAGCTCGTTACTCGCGCCAGATATTATACGAGAAATACATCAGGGGTAAAGAACTTACAGTGACCATTCTGGGAGAGGAAGCACTACCCGTGGTTGAGATAAGACCCAAGCAGGGGTGGTATGATTACAGGAACAAATATACTGGTGGTAATACCGATTACATTATCCCCGCAGAAATTGACAATGCAATAGCGGACCGGGTCAAAACCATGGCACAGGCAATTTTCAAGTTTATGGGAGGACAGGTTTATGCCCGGGTGGATTTCAGGTTCGATGGCAAAGATATATATTTTCTGGAAGTTAATACTCTACCCGGTATGACCCCCCTCAGTCTTACACCCATGGCTGCCCGGGCACAGGGTATGGAATTTCCTCAACTCCTGGAAAAAATAATGGAATTATCGTTACAACTCAGATAAAAGATGGAGGTAATAATGAGAATAACTCTCCTGTTTCTGGTTTTTCTGCTGCTCACATCAGCTCTGGATGCCAACTCCGTTGTTATTGAGATCAATCCCCAGGCAATGGTCTACAATTATTTCTATCCCTCATATATTGATCCAGGAAATCCGGAATCTCAGCCATTGCTGTTCTGGTTGACTGTTACCAATACTGGTGAAGAGGATATACTGGATTATGAGGTCTGGATCAGTTTCCGCTGGGGAGAGTATGAACTGATCAGTAATGCCCGTGTTAAACCCAAGCCGGGTTCACCTTATGAGACCATCCTCACCGGTCAAAGCTTCCAGTTCACCAGCCGTGATATCATCGTCTCTGATGAATCCGGATATTTTTATGCCATCGAGGGTCTCGATCTGGAGGATATTCTGGATTATAATGATGAATTCAAGGACAGGGTGCTGGCTCTAGGCTATTTCCCTGATGGTTATTACGTTTTTACAGTTCAGATCTACAACGTTGAAGGATATCCGCTTTCTGATCCCGCCACCTTTGCTTTTACCATTATTGCTCCTACATCCATAACACTCATTTCACCTGGTAATCCAGCCGGCATGGGAGTCTCAAGTATTCCCGATCCCTATCCCTACTTTATCTGGTTTTCCAATATGATCGATTACCGGATCAGGTTGTATGAACTCGATCGTGAAATAAGCGATCCTGAAGAGATCGAACTGCAATACGAGGTCTATTTTGAGGATGATGTATATAACAGCGTGGTTTACTCTTATCCCCTTGCAGCACCTCCCCTGGAAAACAATCGCATCTATGGCTGGCAGGTCTTGGCTGATGTGGTGACTCCAATGATGACCGAAGAGGAGGAATTAAAAAGCACCATCAATCTTTTCCGGATCTCACTGGAGGGAGGGATAAACCAGAATGACCAGCTTCTGATGAACTTCCTGCAGCAATTAAATGTTGCCGGTATCGAGGAAATACTGCTTCTTTTGCAGAATGGATACAGCCTGGACAAGATCTACTGGCAGGGAGAAGAACATGCGATTGATATTTTGAATGATCTATTGAATCAAATATCTTCAGGGCAGAGAACCGTTACCAATATCACAGTGGAATAAAGGAGAATGAGATGAAAATCAGAATATTTTTATTGATCGCGATCATGATTGCAGGTCTCCTATACTGTGAGGAAGATGCTGTCGCCTTCACTCTTAAAGTAAAAGGCAATGTTACTTTAACCAGGGAGGATAATACAAGCAAGATCTCAGCCGGAATAGAATTGTTCAACCGGGATATACTGGAAAGCGGGGAAGAATCCTTTGCCGCAATCAAATTCATTGATGGCAGTTCCATTGTGAAATTGTTTCCCAGCAGTATCCTGGAAATAAATGCCCAGAAAAAAGAAAGTGACCTGGAGAAAAAAAGTCTGCTCAAGATGGGTGAACTCTGGGCTAAAGTGACTCAACAGATGGGCACCTTTGAAATAGAAACACCCACAACGGTGGTGTCGGTAAGGGGAACGAAGTTCCTGGTATCCGTAGCTGAAGATGGTTCCACTACACTTTTTGCCTTTTCCGGTCTTCTGCAGTTGAGCAATAAGCTGGATGATAATTATATTGATGTAAAAGCTGGGGAAAAGGCTTTCTCCAGTGGTGAGGGAATGATAACCGTGGAACCATTCCAGACTTCCGATCTGGATGAAGACATCAGAGAATACCTGGAAGAGAGCTCCGAAACTTTACGCATCGAAGTGGAAAACGAAAATGGCGATCGTAAGACCATCAGGATCGAAATGGAATGAGGATCTTATGAAAAGATCTACAGCAGTCCTCATCTTTTTAGCCATATTTGGTCTGCTCCAGGCTCAAGTCCTGTTGTTTCACCAGGCTCCTGTAATTCTGGATCCGGGTGTAAAAGTTGATATCAATCTCGAGATCAGGCAGGGATTCCCAGAAATCACTGCCGGTTATATTTATCTTCGCGAAGCCGGAAGTCTGGCTTACCAGCGGGAGTTATTGGAAATTGGAACTGAAACCGATCCCCGTCTCAGTTGCAGGCTGAATAATCTGAGATCCTATCCTGCCGGACTGGAATACTATTTCGAAGTATATGATCAATTTGATAATTTACTGGCTACACTGCCCGAGATAAGACCGGAAAATAACCCTATACGACTTATTTATGAGACTTTTTTAACAGCCAGTAATGAGTTTATACTTCTTTCTCCGGATATAAATATTCAGGATGTTGAAGAGGAATTCATTATCGCTGTCTCATTCATCAACCTGAAAGGGAAGCTCAAGCCCGGCTCTCTCAAATTGGTGATGAATGGTGGTGATAAATCTGCGGAAGCAGTTATCAGCAGCAATATGATTGTATACAGGATAATGGATCCAGCACCGGGGTTGTATAACTATCATGTGGAAGCTACCCTGGTCACAGGTGAAAAGGTGTCTTCCCGCTTCTGGTCCATCGAGGTCCGGGGTAAAAAGCCGGCATTTCCTTTTTCCTATAGCGGTTTAGTTGTTACCAATGGCAAATATGCCAGAACGGTGATGCGGGAAAAGGACGAAACAGATACCGATAAACTGGCAGATATGGATATAAATTGGAACGGTGATTATAAAATCCTGCATTATTTCTCACGCCTGTATATAACTTCGCTGGAGACCAGTCAGGCACAACCAAGCAACCGTTACCAGCTTGGTCTGGAAATCCCCCATCTGCAACTGACAATAGGAGATAAAACTCCTGTTTACAGTGATTTCACCATGAACGGCAGAAATATCCGCGGTATACATCTGCAGACCCAGTTCAAGGGCTTCCGCATGCTTGTTGATTTTGGCAATCTGAAGAGAAGCGTGCAGGGGAAAACCTGTTCCGATACTACCGGGACTTCTTATACTGCCGGTACTTTCCGTCGTTATAATTTGGGGGTGCGCCTGGAATTCGGTTCTCCCTTCTCCTTTCTGGCAGGACTGAATTTCGTTAAGAATAGAGATAAGATCACTTCTCTGGCAGAAAAGTATTATCTGAATCCAGAGGACAATCTGCCCATGGTCACTCCCAAGGATAATCTCATCATTGGCATGGATACCAGGCTTTCACTTTTTCAACAGCGTTTGATCTGGGGTGTGGAAGCAGCCATGAGTCTTTACAACAGCAACACCATAGGGGGGGCAATCTCCCAGGATTCCCTGGAAGCGGACTTCGATGTCAACCTGCCTTTCGATCCGGAAGATTGGGAATATCTCTTCATTATAAACAAAAATGTGGAACCTATTATTCCCAACCTTTCCAACCTTGCTTATAAAACCTATATCAGGGCTATTTTCTACCGGAATCTCCTCAATATTTCCTATTCTGCCACTGGAGCCAGCTTCAATTCCCTCTCTGCAGGTTATGTGCCGAAAGATGCCAGAATTTTTTCCCTGATAGATAATGTTATCCTGATGCAGGGAAAAGTGAATCTAAGTTTTGGATTCAATTACATCTCCGATAATGTCTATGATGAAAAGGACACTACCAGCAAGAATACTAGCCTTTTCCTCAATCTTCTCTATTCTCCCCCGGGATCACCTTATTTCTCCTTGGGCTTAACAACCAATAATGTCATGAATAATTATGATGAAGAGTATGATTCCAGTCGTCCACTGGATGTGAAATCCGGAAGTATAAGCTTTAATGTGGGACATGAATTCACGAATTTCAGAACAGGTCCGTTGAATTTAAGTCTGAATTACGGGAACCAGTATAACAGGGATGTGGAGAACGAAAGTTTCACCTACCGCAGGAATAACCTGACCCTGGCCTTGAAGAACAAGCTGAATTCGCTCCCGCTGCAAACCACGCTCTCCTATTCCATAACTTTGAATGATGATGAGATCAGGGTTTATACAGATTCCCTGGACGCCTGGTCGGAAAAAACCGGTTCTAAATCGAATTACCACAGCGTTTATTTGAAAACCGAGTTTTTCTTACGGGAAGATAATTTAAAACCGTACCTTGATTTCAGGTATAGCAGTTATGGAGGTGATATCGAAAGCCAATCGCATCAGTTGATAAACCTGGGTGTAAAATACAGCATAACGCCGGCAATAAACCTCTGGGGCGAAGGAGGAATGAAATTGTATAGCAATCATGATAATGAAGATACAGATTACACTCGTTACAGCTTCCGGATCAGAGCTTCCTACCGGTTCTGAGTAACCTGGATTACCATAAATTAATGAGAAATTTAAAATATCTTATCATTATTGTCTTACTATTCGTAATACTGCGTCTGATATTCATCAGTTCATTCTGGTTACGGCTGGAATACAGTTTCAGCGATCTTCTCTTTAATTTACGCGGTGCCCGTGCCATCAGCGATGAAATAGTTATTGTGGAGATAGGAGACGATACTTTCAATGCTCTCAATGAACGCTGGCCCTTTCCGCGGGAATACTATGCCCGGATAATCTCCAATCTGGAAAAAGCCGGAGCGAAACAGATAGTCTTCGATATAGAATTCATCGAGAAATCCTTTCCGGCTCAGGACAAACTTCTGGCAGAAACTGCCGCCCGGTATGACAATATTATCTTCGCTGGAAAGCATATCAGGGAAAAGGACGATCGGGTTCAGAAACAACAGATACTACCACCCATCACCGAAATAACAGAACGTGGTCTTCCCTGGGGAACGGTCAACATTTCATTGGACCAGGATGGATTTGTCCGCAGATATCAACTATTGCAATCCTTCAACAAGAAACACAGTTATTCCATCGGGGTACTGTCCATTGCCTTTCTTCATGGTGATCCCAACTGGGAGCAGAGTGTGGTCAATGGTAAAAAATTCTTTCATATCAGGGACAAGAACATCCCCAAAGTTACTTCATCCAGTTGTCTGATTAATTTTTATGGACCGGTTCACACCTTCCGCTATTACGATTTCGCCGATGTCCTGGATGATTCCACTTTTATCATGCCGGCAGATTATGATCTCAATACTTATGAGCTCTTTCTGGAAGAAAACACCTTTCGGGATAAGATCGTCCTGATCGGCACCACTGCTGATGATTTTCATGATTCACACAATACACCTTTTTCCCTGCAGAGCACCAGCCTCACTCCCGGTGTTGAAATTCATGCCAATTTCATCGAGATGGTGCTCAATGACAATTATCTGAAACGCTTTTCTCATGGGCTCTATTTACTTTTTTATCTTCTGCTCCTGTGCTTGATCCTGTTAATGAATATTAAACTGAAACCGATCATTTCGCTGATAGTAAACGGAATTCTGCTGATATCATATCTGGTCATGGTCTATGTACTTTTTGTCAGTTCCAGTATGATCCTGCCTCTCCTCGAAGTACCAGCTTTGATCGTCGTCCTTTATATCATCGGTCTCATCATCCAGTATGTAAAGACATTCCGGGAACGGCATTTCATCAAGCAGGCTTTTAAACAATACATGGCTCCGGAATTGGTGAATGAGCTTTTGCGCCATCCCAACAAGCTGGAATATGGGGGCACGCAACGGGAGATATCAGTCCTGTTCGCTGATCTGCGAGCATTTACTCCCTACACTGAAAGCCATAGTCCCAGGGAAACAGTTGCTTTCCTCAAGGAATATCTTACCTGTATGGTAACAGAAATAAGTAAATGCAGGGGGACCATAGACAAATTCGTGGGCGATTCTATAATCGCGATTTTCGGTGATCCCGTTGAACTGGATAATCATGCTTACAGAGCCTGTCAAGCCGCAATGTGCATGAGAAAAAAATATGAGGAACTGAAGCAGAAGTGGCAGGAGGAAAAGAAAGAAATCCTGGAAATGGGCATCGGGATCAACAGCGGAATAGCAACTGTGGGAAACCTGGGATCCGAACAGATCTTCGATTATACAGCCATAGGAGACACCATGAATACCGGCGCCCGGATCGAAGACCTTAATAAAGTCTATTCCACCTCCAATCACATCATTATCAGCGAATCCACCTGGAAACTTGCAGGAGAAAATATCCAGGCATCCTATCTGGACGAGGTTAGGTTGAAAGGTAAAGCAGGATTAATAAAGATATACGCCCTTGATGATGTTGGAAGTTGTGATGAAATGACAGAAGAGGAGATAGAATGAATCTTAAACAAGTTTATGTTATTGCTGCAGCAATTGTGATTGCTTCCCTGATCTTTGGAATCTTCTTCTATGCTACCCGAAGAAATATTAACATGATCAGAGTGGTGGGCCATGCTACCAGTGAATTCGATACTGATATCGTGAAATGGAATTTCACCCTCACCACTATGGTCCCTCTCGATGGACTGCAGAATGGTTACCGGCAGATGAAACAGAAACTGGATATTTTCAGGGAAATCTGGGAGAAAATGGAGATCGAAACTGAAGAACTGAATATACAGCCGGTTACAATCAATAAGAATTATGGCGAATATGGTAAAATAACCGGATATAATTTCGAGCAGAACATATATATAGTATCACATGAGCTGGACAGAATCGAAAGTATCGCTATCGATCCCGAACCTTTTACTTCCCGGTCCATAGCCTTTGAATATTCCAGTATCCAGTATTTCTCTTCTCAGTTACCGGAGATTAAAAAAGAACTTCTGGGCATGGCTACCCTCGATGCCAGAAAAAGAGCCGAAGAAATAGTGCGATCAACCGATACCAGCCTGGGGAAAATGCTTTCCGCCCGTGCTGGTGTTTTTCAGATCACCGAACCTTACTCTACCGAAGTATCAGGCTATGGTATCTATCAGACCTCAACCCGGCGAAAAATGATCAGGGTAACCGTGACCGCCGAATTCCAGTTAAAATAGGAAACATAGCAATCATATTTAGCGACTGCTAAATTCAATTTGACAGATAAACCTCTTTGAATATTTTATCTCAAAAAAAAGAGATAAGGAGAATTATATGCCGACGGGTCAAATCAGTACCGGTAAATTGACGATACATACCGAGAACATATTTCCTATTATCAAGAAGTGGCTTTATTCCGAGCATGATATTTTTCTCAGGGAATTGATTTCCAATGCTGTTGATGCCATGAACAAACGTAAAGCTATCGAACCTGATCTGGGTGAGATGAAAGTGGTGATCCGGGTCAATAAAAAAAAGAAAACACTGGAAGTATCTGATAATGGTATTGGCATGTCCGCTTCTGAAATCAAGAAATATATAAATCAGATTGCTTTCTCCGGCGCTGAGGATTTCATCAATAAATACAAGGACAAACAGGCATCCATAATCGGCCATTTTGGGCTTGGTTTCTATTCGACTTTCATGGTCGCCGAAAAAGTAAGCATTGATTCACTATCCCAGCGCAAGGGTTCGAAAGCTGCTTACTGGGAATGTGAAGGGGAGACCGAATATAAAATGGAAGCTGGCACCCACACCGAAATCGGCACTACGGTGACCGTCTTCCTGAATGATGACAGCAAGCAATATCTGGAATCAGCCAAGATAATTGAACTGATCGAGAAATACAGTAATTTCGTACCTTATCCTATTGAATTTGAAAAAAAAGTCATTAACCAGCAGGAAGCGCTCTGGCACAGAAAACCCAAGGATGTCAAGGAAGAGGATTACAAGGAATTCTATAAGAAATTGTTTCACGAATACAGTGATCCTCTTTTCTGGATTCATCTGAATGTGGATTTTCCCTTCAACCTCAAGGGTATTCTGTATTTTCCGCCTATCAGGAACCAGATTGACATCAGCCAGGGTAAGGTTAAACTTTACTGCAATAATGTTTTTGTGGCGGACGATCTCAAACAGGTTATACCGGAATTCCTGCTGCTTCTCAAGGGTGGCATCGATATACCAGATATCCCGCTCAATGTTTCCCGCAGCTTTCTGCAGAATGACGAACAGGTGCAGAAGATAACGCAGTATATCACCAAAAAAATAGCAGATAGTCTCAAGGAAATATTCAAGAGCGATAGAAAAAAATATGAGACTTTATGGGAAGATATTCATCATTTCATTAAATATGGTATACTCACTGATGATAAATTTTCCGCTGCTGTGAAAGACCTGGCTGTATTCAAGACTACTCAGGGAGACTATGTGACGGTGGAGGAATACCAGAAAAGGAATAAAACCAAAGATAAACCTGCCAAAATATTCTATGCAGCCAGTGAAAATCTTCAGGTATCCTATCTCAACCTGATGAAAGAACAGGGCATCGAGGTGATCTTCTCCAACTCGATCATCGATAGTCATCTCTTTCAGCATCTTGAAATGAAGAATCCGGACATCAATTTTGTGCGTATCGATTCCGAGATCAACGAGAACCTGATCGAATCTGACCGGAAAGAAATAGTGGATGCTGCCAACCGAACTGTTTCTGAAAAAGTAAAGGAGATCTTCGACAAAACACTCAATGATAATATAGAAGCTTCCTTCAACAAGGAGGATTATGCTGATTACATTAAGAAATATCCTGATGCAATCAACACTCTGGCACCCTATATAAGAACAAGGGAAGATTTCACCCATGTCAAACCTTACGATATTCCCGCTGCCATCCGGGAGAAGCTGGGCAGCTCTGCGTTCCAAGCCCTGCTGGATCGTGCTGTAATGACAATTACCACCCAGGTCAAATATTTGAAAGCGAAGAACATCCCGGCCATGGTTGTTTTCAACGAATTCATGCGCCGGTTCCAGGAAATGAATTATATCTACCAGCAGAAAGATTTCGATATGCTGAAAAATCATACCCTGATCGTGAATCCTGAAAATGAAATAATTCAGAAGATATTAAATAAATACGAAGATAATAAACTGGAAGAAGCACAACTGATGGTGAAATTCGTACATGAACTGGCTCTCCTGGAACAGAAGAGCTTTAACGGATCAGAATTGCACAGCTTCATCGATAAAGCCAATAAAATACTTACGATGATCACCTGATCAACGCGGATTCTTCTCCAGTTCAAGCAGGAATCGCTTCTTATCAAGTCCTCCCGCATAGCCGCCCAGCTGCCCGTTCTTGCAGATCACACGATGACAGGGGATAATTATAGGAATAGGATTTCTTGAGTTGGCATTCCCGACAGCACGCGTTTTTTTAGGTGATCCTGTTCTCATAGCAAGTTCTTCATAGGAAATTGTCTCACCCCAGGGAATGGTAAGCAGCTTCTGCCATACCAGTTTCTGAAACTCAGTTCCCAATGGCTCCAGTTCCAGATCGAAATGCCGCCGTTTTCCTGCAAAATATTCCTTCAGTTGAATTTCAGTTTCCTTGAGGACCGGGCTCTCTTTTTTTGTGGTATTTTCGGCAATTTCAGGGGGCAAAAACCCCAGAACCAACTGCTGCAGTTTATTGTGACTGGCAACTGCTGTAAGTGTTCCCAGGGGTGTTACAATTTCACAGGAATATTTTTCTTCTGGCATGATTACTCCAGCAACAGGCATTTTCCGCTGATATTTTCTGTTTCGGTTTTCATTTGATAGATATAGATCCCGGAACCAAGCGTGGAGGATGGCTGCCAGAACACATTATGATATCCGCGGTTCATAAGGCAGTTGCAGGCAGTACCAACCAGCTCACCGGAAATGTTGAATATTTTTATCGCCACTTTCTGCGTAACAGGCAGATGAAAACTGAACCAGGTCCCCGGGAAGCGGGACGAAGTTCCGCCAAAGGGATTGGGATAGTTTCGCAGGGAGAAGTTTGCCTCGAAGAACAACATCGGTTCCGCACCAGTTTCTGCAACTGTAAAGCTGAAGAAAGCCGCCGGAGCGCAGCGGGGAAGTGTTTCCTGTCTCCCGGAATAATCAGCTGCGCTGATATAATATTCAACTGAGGTCCCTGGAGAAGCACCGGGAATTGCAGCACTAAATGTATCTGCCATAAAGGTCTCCTGGAGCATGACCTGATTCCAGGTGGTATTGCCACTATGCCGCCAGCAGAGCAGCAATTCATCGGGGATTAAACCACTCTCACTCCTGTCATCGATCAGGCAGAGAATCTCATGTTCCTCTCCAGGGGGCTGCTCCTGATCCAGTGGACGATGACTCAGGTGAAGCATGTAACGGTCAAATATACCCCGGGTACGGCAATGCAGGGCATCATAATAATACCAGTCCTCATAATAAATACCGTTGATTTCATATCCGGGCATGGCATCCTGGTAAGTCTGCAGGGCAGCAGTATCAGCATCGATGTTGAATAGAGGTACCAGAACTTTGCTGTTCAGGATCAGTGCATTGGTATAGGCAGCAGCATTGTTACCTTCATATACATCACAGAAAATGCGGAAGATCCTGTAGGGTCGCCCCCAGCAATTCTCGAGTTCCATAAATTGATGAGCAACCAGTTCAATCCTCTGATATTCAGGATGCCAGGCTGGCAGTTGTTTAATTATCACCGTCTCCTCGTCAACCAATTTCGCAGCGCAGTCAATGTGCTGTATGCCAAAATCCTCAATATTATTGACAATATGATAAGTTGTAATGCCACAGTAGGCTTCTGTCAGGGAGAAGAAGGTATCTTCATCCATAAGCTGAAGGTTTTCGTTGAGCATCTGCAATGTGGAAAAGGCAGTACCATGACCATCGACCATGATATTACCTCCGGTAAGGAAAGCTGGTAACTGGAAAAGCTGGCAACTAAAGTATTCCGCCAATGCAGCATTTACCATGTTATCTTCTTCCCAGTCACGGTTGCAGAGAGGATCACCTCCCGGAACCCAGGGATAACCCTGAAAGATGGGATCAACTATGCTCCACTCCCCATTGCCATCAAATATCGATACTGGACCCCAGTCCCTTGTCCAGTGGGAATATGTGTCTGCCATGATAAAACGGCAGTGATCTAAATTGGCGCCAGCGGCGATAATGCCATAGTAAGCCTGGTTCTGTTGCATCTCATTTTCAACCAGGAAATAAAGTGAATCCTCTTCAGCCAGTTCAACAACAAGTATCCAGGGTATCCCGAGGGGCCAGCGGATCAGAGTTCCTCTTACAGGCTCCCATTCAGCACACATACGTACCGGTTGCAACGGTTGTGTCATGAGAGTGGAAATGCAGAAAATAAAATAGAAAAATAATAATGTGATTTTTATTTTCATTGCTTTACAAAAAAATCTGGATATTAAATGTCAACAATAAATATATCTACCTTGGAAGAAGAAGTGTTAGAAAAAATCAGACAGATAGCGGATGCAATAATAAACAAGATTATCGCTTACCAGCGTGACTTTCACAGGTTTGCGGAGACAGGATGGGGCGAAATAAGAACAGCTTCCCTGATAGCCCGGCACCTGGTGGAGATGGGATATGAACTGGAGATTGGCAGGGAAGTGATCGATCCGGAAAGCAGAATGGGGCTTCCCAGCAGGGATGATCTGGAAAAGCAATACCACCGGGCTATAAAGCAGGGGGCGGACCCGGAGTTTTCCGGACAGCTCAGGGATGGTTTTACCGGGATTGTAACGCAGTTAGTAAATGGTAAAGGACCAATTATCGGCTTAAGGTTCGACATGGATGCTCTGGGTTTGCAGGAAGCCCGGGAAAGGAAACACCGCCCTTACCGCGAAGGTTATGCATCGGTTAATGACGGAGTGATGCACGCCTGTGGGCATGATGGTCATGCTGCCGCAGGGATGGGCATAGCAGAAATATTGATGCAGATGAAAGATCAAGTCAGAGGCACAGTGAGATTCATCTTTCAACCGGCTGAAGAAGGAGTCAGGGGCGCCAAAGCGATGGTGAAAGCAGGTATTCTGGATGATCTCGACTATCTGGTGGGGCACCATGTCCTCAGCAGTATGAAATGTGGAGAAATAGCCAGCGGGATGAGTGGATATGCAGCTACCAGTAAATTCGATGTTGTCATCAGGGGAAAACCAGCTCATGCCGGAGGGAATCCGCAAAGCGGTAATAATGCACTGCTGGCGGCAGCGAATGCTGTCCTTAACCTGTATGCCATTTCCCGGCACAGTAATGGTGCCACCAGATTGAACGTAGGAAAATTAAATGCCGGAACAGCAAGAAATGTGATATGCCCCCTTGCTGTGCTGGAAATTGAAACGAGAGGGGCAAATAATGAACTAAATCAATACATGTATAAAAAAGCAGAAAATATCATAAAAAATTCGGTGAGGATGTACAATTGTGAATACAGGATTAAATTCATGGGAGAAGCCCCTACTGCCGACAGCGATCCAGCGTTGATGGAACTTGTTGAAACCTGCGGGCGGGAAATAGGAAATTTGACGTGCCGCAGGATTCACAGGGCAGGGGGAAGCGAGGATTTTACCTATATGATGAAACGGGTTCAGGAAAATGATGGTCTGGCGGTTAATATAGGCATTGGGGCTGCCCTGCAGTCATCCGATCAGGATAACGGGCAGGAGTTGAATATTCCTTTGGCAGCCCACACATCCAATTTTGATTTTGATGAGAAAGCAATACATACTGCAATGATTCTAGTCACGAGTCTTATTTTTAAAATAATGGATAGAGAAAGAAAATAATTCGTGATATTTGGCCAGGAGATAAAAATGAATAAAGTCGCGCCATTGTGTCTGATTTTGTTATTGGCAAATTCTGTAGCTTATTCCACCAGCTTTGAGGGGTATGTTTTCGATCAGGACACGCTGTTGCCGATACCGGGTGCGGTGGTCACAGGGGGTGGATTGGTCATAGATAATATTTATACAGATACGACCTGGGTAGATACAACGGATGTAAATGGATACTTTTTACTGGATAATCTTCTTCAGGCAAATGACTACACAATAAATGCTTCCGCCCTGGGTTACGAATCTGCAGATGAGCTTTTGGAGGAACCGCCCGGGTACTATGAATTTTATCTCTGGAAACCTGCAAATGGACTCCTGGTCGAAACGCTCAACGAAGGGCTGAAGAACTATGAATATAACGGCGAATACTGGTACAGAAGCAATGGCGAGATCTTTGATAACAGTTGCGGCACTTTTTTCTATGATATCAATGCCCAGTCGGATACGATTGCCGCTTTCATGGCTGAAATCGGTGCGGGAACGGATTACACCAATGATAATAATATGATCTATACAAAGCTGGTAACCGTCTGGAACTGGCTGGCAGAAAATTCCTATTACGCTCTCGGTGATTCATTGTGGCTAGAAGCCAACCAGTATCTGCTGGATATATCAGGTGACCATTATTATACTATTGCTGCTCTGGCAACAACCTACTATGAATACGGGTTCCTGCCCTGGGGTACCTGCATGAGCAAGGCTAACATATTGAGTACCATTCTCTATAAAACCGGGGTGGACCGTAACAGGTTCTTTATCGGTGAATGCCGCTTTCATCTGCGATATTCTCAACACATGTATGTTGTTATGTATCTTTTTGATCGCTGGTATCACATCGATCCAACCCATTATTTCATGGATTTCCCCAGTGCTGCAGAATTTCATTCCATTCCGGATGAAATAAGCGGAAATACTGATCATTCTCATCCCTGGAACATGTATCTTCTACCTGAATCATCTATAACGGACATTCCTCATACAACCCGGAAAACGAGAAATGATGTGCTCTATATCAAAACACCCCCGGAAAATACCCATACTTTGAATACAGCAATAGCTGTATCCGGCTATGCAGATGATAGTGTTATCCAGGAGGTGAACGTTCAGGGAGTCAATTATCCTGTTATTGCGGATCAGTTCACTGCAATCGCTAACCTTTCCTGCGGGGAAAATATTATCCAGGTAAGTTCTGCTGGTCGCCAGTATTCAGATTCTGTGACCGTGATCAAGGATTTCTATGTCAATGTTGATTTTTCTGCAATACCCCGTGAAGGTTCCATTCCTCTTGAGGTTCAATTTCAGGACTTGACCTCCGTACCCGAATTCTATTCTGTCAGCAGCTGGGAATGGGATCTGGATGGTGATGGTGTGACGAATTCCTATCTGCAAAACCCGGTATATACTTATCAGGATACGGGGAGTTATGACATCAGTTTGAAAATACAAATGGAAGGTGCTGAAGATATAGTAACCCGATCGGGATACATCAACGTGTTCGAAAACAGGCTGAGTGGTCATGCATTTCTTCAGGATACCTCCGATCACAGTGGGATAATTGTGAGTTTGTATCACGCAGCAGATGAGCAGTATATGCGTAATGTAATAACATCGTTAGATGGTTACTATGAATTCTTTCTGAATTCAGATGAGTATTTTCTGGTTTATGAAAAGACAGGATATTTCCCCAGAAGCTCCGCGATTGTAGATTTTGAAGATGATATTGTAATGCCAGACATCATACTGGTACCGGAATCCAGTCTCATCCTTGTACCGGATTATTTCTCTTCCATCAGCGCTGCCATAGATTATGCTGTCGATGGAGATACCATAAGGATTGCTGCGGGAACTTACTCGGAAAGCATTTTTCTCGGTGGGAAAAATCTGATCCTCGAGAGTTATTTTCCCTCAACCCAGAATGAATACTATATCGTAAATACAATAATCCAGGCACCCCGGGATGGAGCGGTGATAGCGATTTTGGATGATGAAGAATATGTTCGTCTGGAAGGATTCACCATTAGCGGAGGAAATGCTCAATACGGGGGAGGAGTTTATATTGATCTCAATACTCCTGGGGCAAGGGTAGACCTATACCATCTGCGGATAAGCGGGAACAGTGCAGAAGAAGGAGGAGGTTTGTTCTGCAACCTTTCCGAATTATACGCCTGTGATCTGGAAATCAGCAATAATTCAGCTGCCATTGCTGGTGGGGGGATGTATCTGGATAATGTTCTCACAATCTGGCTGGAAAATATCAAATGCAGTTTCAATGATGCCGGTGGTGATGGTGCTGCTATATATATATTGGGTTGTAATCAAGTCTGGATGAATGCGGTAGATCTTGTCAATAATACAGCTCAGAATCTAGCCGGTGGTTTGTATTTGAATAATTCACATCTTATTATGGATAATACTCTTATATCATCAAATATGGCAGGTCATGGGGTAGGAATTTATGCCTATCTATCAGAACTGAATATTTATAACACGATCATCAGGAATAATATCTGCCCTTTGCAGCGTGGCAATGGGGGAGGTCTTTATATTATACTTACGGACATTTTGCTGTGTAACTGCAATTTAGTCGATAATTATGCGGACAGTTATGGCTCAGCCCTGGTTGGGCATGTATCCTCCACCATAGATATTGTTAACTGTATCTTCACAGGTAACAACAATTGTTCCTCCATTCATGTTTTCGATGCGAATACAATTTTATCCGCCACCTGCAATAATTTCTGGAATGAGGGGAATATCTTTTCCAATTGTAATGATTCGCTGGGTGTTATAACAGGAACTAATAATAATGGCGATCCCTGTGATGCTTTTTATAACATATTTCTTGAGCCGGTGTTTATGAGTCCATGGAATCATCAGCTTTTCAGCAGTTCTCCCTGCATCAATGCCGGGATTCAAGACACAACAGGTTTAAACCTTCCCCAGTATGACAGGGCAGGGAATACCAGGATCTATGCAGATATTATAGATATAGGAGCTTATGAATTCCAGGGTATAACTGAAATAGCTTCTCCCGAGAATATTATTATTGAAACAGCTGAAGGACAGATACGGATAAGCTGGGATGTTATCTATCCTGCTACTTCTTACCAGATATATTCTTCAAATGTTGCCTATGACTCATTTTCCCTGGAAACAGAAGGCAGCTTCACTGCAGAGGACGACAGGATCATATGGACGAAGGCTCT
>JAFGRJ010000047.1 GCA_016935235.1 Candidatus Cloacimonadota bacterium | reverse complement strand
TCCTTTGCTCCCAATCCATTATATTTTGATCCGGAAAATATAATCAAACTGGCAATCTCTGGCGGCTGTAATGCCGTTGCTTCCACCCTGGGAGTTCTGGGGGCCGTGTCTCGCAGGTATGCTCATAAGATACCCTTTATTGTTAAGATAAACCATAATGAGCTGCTGACCTATCCCAACAAGCACGACCAGATAATCTTTGCCGATGTGGAACAGGCTTTTGATCTTGGAGCAGTGGCAGTGGGGGCAACAATCTATTATGGTTCCGAGGAAAGCAATCGTCAGATCATGGAGATCGCGGAAGCCTTCCAGTATGCCCATGAAATGGGTATGGTAGCCGTACTCTGGGCTTATCTGCGCAACCCCGCCTTTAAAACTGACGGTGTAGATTATCACACTTCTGCAGACCTGACGGGTCAGGCTAACCATCTTGCTGTAACCATAGAAGCTGACATAGTGAAACAGAAGCAGGCTACCAATAACGGTGGTTTCAAAGCGATCAATTTCGGTAAGACCCACGAAAAAATTTACACCAAACTCACATCTGGGCATCCCATCGATCTGACCCGTTACCAGGTGATCAACTGCTATCTGGGCAGAGCCGGTCTCATCAATTCCGGAGGAGCATCCGGTAAGGACGACCTGCAACAAGCTGTGCGTACAGCAGTTATCAATAAAAGAGCCGGTGGCATGGGGCTGATCTCGGGGCGGAAAGCTTTCCAGAAACCCATGTCCGAGGGGATAAAATTGCTTAATGCTATTCAGGATGTTTATCTCTGTCCTGAGATAACAATAGCCTGAGCATGATGCTGATTGAAGCAAGATGAAAAAAGAGACCCTTCAGGTTATCAAAAAGCGTCACAGTGTGCGCATTTTCCGGGATGAGCCACTGTCCTGCAGCAACCTCATGACCATACTGGAAGCAGCTAATCAGGCACCATCAGCGCATAACCAGCAATCATGGAAGTTCTTTATCATCACCGGAAACAAGAAGGAAGAACTGACATCAATTGTCAGTAAAGCTGCCGAAAATTTTCCCCGACCTTCCTCCACTTTACTCCGAATGGCAGGCCGCAGTATCCATAGTGCTCCTGTGATCATTGCCGTGGTAAACACGGGAGAACTTATCAATAGCGGGACAATGCTCTACAAAGTCCAGCAGGAACAGGCGAGGGATTTCTTCAGAACAATGGAGATCCAGAGTTCTGCGGCTGCCGTGGAAAATATGCTGCTGGCGGCAACTTCTCTGGGTATCGGCACCGTCTGGCTGGGAATCCTTTTCCTGATCAAGGCTCAGGTCCTGGAATTCCTGCAGCAACCGGGAGGAGAATTCATGGCGGTAATACCGCTGGGTTATCCTGTTAGGATCAGTAAAGGTCCCAGAAAAAAAAATCTTGCCGAAATGATTCATTATATCTGAAAATGAGCAAAAGGAAAAGGGCTATGCAACTGAAATATAAGGTTATTCCCTCCTTTGTGGCTATAACCCGATTACTGAACTTAAAAAAGCGGCAGGAAATATTCACTGCTCTTGCTGAAATGCATGGAAACATACCGGATGATATGGTTGCAGGTGCTGATTTCTGCATATTCAATTTTATCAACAGCTGTCAGGAAGGCTTCGAGGTTAAGGTGGGGATCCCGGTAAGGGAAAAATTTGCGGTAACTGATGACATGCTCTGTGAAATAATGCCGGAACTTGAGGTATTGTCTCTTGAACATGGGGAAGATGCAGAAAATATCAACAATAGTTACAACCAGCTCTACAGTTCTGCCTATGAGAGAGGATTGATCTCTGATGAGTTCTGCCGGGAAGTGTATCATACGGGCAAGCAGAAGGAGTATTTTCTGGAACTTCAATTTGTGATCCATAACTGGAATCGGCTCCTGATGAAAAAACTGACAGGTGACCTCAGCAAGGAAGCCTGTACTGAAATGATGGCGGGTGCAGAAAAAATAGGCTGGGATACACCGGAACCTGATAGATTCCAGTGGTTGAGGCAGGTAATGCTGAAAATAGAACGTTCTCTAAGCAAGGATCAGCAATATGAGATCATTTCACGCTGTGCCCATGTATATCCTCGCCGACAACTGGTAAAACTGCGCCAGGTTTATGAACAGGCCCTAGAGGAAGGTAAAGACAATCTACTGGCGGTTGATGCTGTTATCCAGTTCATGGCCAGGGACAAAGGCTGGGGTAATGTTCCTGTCAGGGAAGGGAATATTGTCTATTCCACGAAAAATCCCTGCAACCCTCAGGCATTCAAGGATGCGGAAACTGCAGCGGAAAAAAGAAAAGCTTACTGCTTCTGTCCTCAGATAAGGGCACATCTCGAAGAAGATCTCTCACCAGCCTATTGCTATTGCAGTGCCGGCTGGGAACGTCAGCAATGGGAAACAGCACTGGACAGAACGGTCAGAGTAGAGGTTGTAAAATCTCTGTTGCTGGGAGATGATTGCTGCCAGTTTGCAATCCATATTCCAGAATAAATCTCAGCACATCGAAAAAAATAAGGAGTTTTCTATGAAAATGAATTTGTTACTGTGGTCAGCTATTATCTTTCTTGTTGTTGTGGGATGTGTCGGTGAAAAACCTCAGGCTGATCCTGCCCTTTTCTGGAAGGAAGGAAAATATTGTGTTCAGACAACAGCTCTCACTCAGGAAGAAGGCAGTAGAACAGTGAGAGCCCGGATGGACGGCAAATGGCATGATTATGAGCTGGTTGAATTTACAGAAGAATTCATGGAGTGGAACCTTGCCCGGAGAAAGGAAACCATAGAATTGTTCCGGGCCATGATGAGAGGAGAAGAAACAGGTGAGGGACCAGATCTTGCCGGACCTCATAACGGTATTGTAGCAACTTATGGTTTTCAGAGAGAAGATTCTCAGTTCAAGCTGAACAATGCAGTGAAAGGGATGGGTTTCCTGCCCCGCCGGGAAGTTATTGCCGGGATCATCACTATGCTGGAAGAGAATATGGATGCTCCCATGCCTGTTCGTCTGGAAAAACTGGCCTACCTCTACGAGAAGGCTGATTCAATCTTTGCCAGAGATAAACAGATTTCGCTGGAATTATATTCTCAACCGGAATTCATGACCCAGTCCTTTCTCAATCAAATGGTAAATCCCGTAGCCACCATAGTATTCCTGGACATTCCCTCCTACAAGCTCAAGACTGTAGTCAGATTGCTACATCCGGAAGATCCCGATCTTACTGCATACGAACGGGATGTTGTTAAATATATCAATCTTATCCATGGTTTTTTCCATGGACCCTTCAGCAAGAACTTCATTGCTGTTATCTATTATACAGTGGAGATTTTTGATAATTCACCCATGGGCAGCGATCCGGAAACAGGCATGGGTCGCCGGGTAGCTCCCCCGCTGCTTTAAAATTCTGTTTTCTTGATCGGTTCGAGAATTTGATACGACACTAATTTGATAATGAGACTTATTTGCATTTTAAATATTATGGAATAAATTTTCTCCATAGTATAACAGGGAGTAATAATGTTCGGGCACAAAAAAGGCAGGGGTAAAAGGTCGGGAAATCTATTCAAACATCATGGTCATGGTCGTCATCATCGTCAACATCCTGAGCATGTGTTTACTCTTGATGATGCCCGGATAGGTGAAAGGTATTTGATATTGCACAATCCTGATCGCAAAACTGTGGAGATGGGTATTTTCTGTGGCAGTATCGTTACTGTTCAGAAGAATGACCCTGTTGATCAGAATCTGATTGTTGCTATTGGTGAGACACGTTACATAATACCCCGGGATCTGGCCGGGAAGATCCTGGTAAGATAAATGATCAGCAGAATAATCGACCTTGTGAGCAGGGAACGCGTTATTTCTTTAGCGCAGATGTCAGCTTTGCTGCAGATTTCCCGTGGTGCGTTGAGCGGGATGCTGGTTCTTCTTGTCAGAAAGGGGTATATAAAGGAAGTTGAATCACCCTGCTTAGGTTGTTCGGGTCATTGTTCCACTTGTCTGGCCAAGGAAGGGGAAAGATATTTCAGTCTGAACTAAGGTATTATCTATTTTGAGGTTACATTCTTTAAGTATTTATCGAACCAGTTGATTATTTCTGCCAGGACATGCAGATTGGATTCCCGGGCGCGGTAACCATGACCTTCCAGAGGCAGTAAAACCAGCCTGGCGGTTGCTCCCTGCCCCTTGAGGGCTTGAAACATTCTTTGCGATTGCATGGGGAAGGTCCCCGCGTTGGGATCATCCTGTCCGTGAATAAGCAGCAGGGGATTCTTTATGTTATCTGCAAAGAGGAAGGGAGAGACTTTGATGTAAAAGTCACGGGCTTGCCAGAGAGTCCTGCGTTCACTCTGGAAGCCATAGGGTGTCAGTGTTCTGTTATATGCCCCGCTCAGGGCAACCCCCGTTTTGCAGATATCGCTGTGAGCCAGTACATTGGCTACCATAAAGGCTCCATAGCTGTGTCCCATGATACCCACCCTTTCCGGGTCAATTATACCTTCACTGTCAAGATGGTCCACCGCAGCCTGCACACTGGCGAGAAGCTGTTCAATAAAGTTTTCATTAACGGTTTCCGGCTCCCCGATGATGGGGATGGAAGCGTTAGCCAGCACAGCGTAACCCGCCAGGACCAGAAATTTGACGGAAGCTCCCCTGAATCTGGTGAATTGAAAAGGGGAACTCTTAACCTGACCGGCAGTGGTGACATCTGTGTATTCTTCGGGATAAGCATGAAAGATTAGGGGTAACCGCTGTCCCGGTTTATAATCCGGAGGCAGGTAAAGGGTGCCGGAAAGCGGGACGCCATCTTTGCGAGTATACTTTTCTATATTTATCGGGATGCCGCTAATTTCAGGGTATGGGTGCGGGAAGTCCGTTATTCTGATAGTTCTTCCCGTGCTGAGATTTTTCAGAAAATAGTTACGGGGGGAATTGTTATTTTCGCTTTGAAAGGTTATCTCTGTCAATAAAGTATCGGTAAAGCAGATGGCTTTTTCGTAAAAATTTTCCCGGCTGGTAAAAAGGGTTTCTTTCCTGCCATTCCTCAGGTTTATTCTGCTCAGGTGGGGGTAATTTCCCTGTGGAGTTGCCCCCATGACATTGTTATAGAAAACCCAGTCCCCTTCCTTGATGAAGACCTCTTCACCCCTGGCGGTGAACCGGGATATGATCCCCCCGGGATGATCATACCTGTTGTTGATACTGAGATCGAAAAGTAGGCTTGGTTTATCTGCCCCGATACGGTATAACCAGTGTCTAGTCCAGAGAAGATCACGGTCATATTCACTGTATATAAGCTCATCTTTCTGTTGTGACCAGTAAAGGCTGCTGTAACGATGGGTGATCCGGAACAATTCTTCCGGCTGGTCACTGAAAGGTGCGGAAAGGCGCATGACGCGGTCACGATGCTCGACCTTTTTCTTGGGATCACCTTCGTCCAGGGCTTCCACCCACACCAGAATGGCATCCTGAATTGGTTGCCACTGAAAATAGCGGGGTCCCTGATAGGTTCCCCCGATAGGGATCTCATCCTGTAATGGTCTCTGATAGATTGTTTTCAGCTTATTGCCATTACTGTCCCAGATCTCGAAGGAACGGGGAAAGCGGTAATGCGGGACGGCATAGGAGTAAGGTCTGTTTATTATTTCCACCAGCAGGTATTTATTATCTGGTGAGAATATTACTTTATCATAGATGGCGGGTTTACCCAGAAATCTGATCTGCCGGGTTTCGAGGTTAAACAGGCAGAGTTGAGATGTGAAATAATAATCGAACAGCAATTCGTCGTGTTCGTTCTGCAGCAGATTCTGATAGGTTCTTTCGGTGCTGAATTTTCCTGAGGTTTCCTCAATAACAGGTCCTGCGGGTACAGCAGGTTTACGGGGTTCTTCAGCTCTTCCTGCAGGTATTACCTTTAACAGCAGTGTCTT
>JAFGRJ010000217.1 GCA_016935235.1 Candidatus Cloacimonadota bacterium | reverse complement strand
TTGTACCTGATTATTACTTGCTGGAGGTTTCATGAATAAATCAGCGAAACAGGTGAATCTGGAAAAAAAAATCATGGCAGGTCTTACGGGTAAATCCCTGGATGTGGCGTACTTCCTTTTCAACGATCAGGAGATCCTGACTATGCAGGATTATGCCAACACTGTGTCGATCAAACGTCTGGGTTTCAATGACCATGGACCTGTCCACATGCGCAAGACCGCCTTGAATTCTCTTACCATCTTTGACCTGCTGGCTGCTGCTGATGTCAAATTCAATTATGAAAAAGAGGGATCAGGTACTGTAGAAGATAGTAAGATTGCCGTTCTGACTGCTTCCCTGCTTCACGATCTGGGTATGGCTGTAACCAGGGAAAATCATGAATATATGAGCATAATAATTACCCAGCCTATTGTGAAGCGTCTTCTGGAGAAATTCTATAAAGATGATCCTGCCAGGCGATACACTCTTTATCCGTTGATCATGGAATGTATATTCGGGCACATGGCAACCCAGCAGATATATACCCTGGAGGCAGGAATTGTTCTTATCGGGGATGGGCTGGATATGGAGAAGGGACGGGCTCGCATCCCGACCCTGCTTGCTGCAAAACCACGCGTTGGTGATATACACAAGTATTCTGCCACTGCAATTGACAGGGTCATGATCAAGAACGGAGAGACCAAACCGGTAAGAATAGAGATAACGATGAGTTCCACTGTTGGATTCTTTCAGGTTGAGGAAGTACTGTATCCCAAGATTACTTCAAGCCCTGTGCGCAGTTATATAGAATTATATGCAGGGGTTACAGGCAGTGAACTTTTAAAATATCATTAGAAATCGGATATAACCTGAAGGGCAAGATTCATTTCTCCGGTAGTCAGTTCTCCTCCGATTTTGAATTGAGCGGATAGTTTTTCAGGTATTATTTTACCTTTGATCACGATACAGGAACGCAACCCTTCCTTGCTCAACACCAGAAAATCACTGCTGCGATAGAGGCTGGATTCGTAACAGTAAAGCAGCGGTTTCGTGTGATAAACCGTGAGTTGAATGAAAATTTTGCATAAGCCATGCTCAAATCCCAGGCGGTTTACCAGCAGAAATCCTCTGGAAAATCTGTGCAGAGCTGCGATGTTTTCCTGAAAAAAAGTGACAGAAGTTCTGCAGTCCCATGCTGCTATTCTATGCTCAAAATCAATTTTTACTTTATATGTTTCCACTTTTGTATATTTGTCGACAATGCCACTGCTTGCTTTATCCCTGATCTGGTGTTTGAGATGCAGGTAATATGACTGATTTTTTAAATTCATGGTGATATTAAGGTATCTTTCTGAACCTGTGGTCGGCATGAGTTCATAATATCGGGGGTGAGGAAATCGCCAGAGGTCAAAATAGACCTGAAAAATGTACTTATTCAGGAATTTAAGTTCCAGGGCGTAATAAATACCACGTTCGTTTTCCGGATTGCTGTTCGCGGCGAAGGTGTTATTATGCCAGTTAGGTATATCGGGGGCGTAATAACGCAGTAGAAGTAGCTGGGCAAAGCATCCCGCATTATACTGCAGCGCCTGCAGGACTGCGATTTTTCCCTGCTTGAGAGCAGTTTCTCCCCAATATGTCAGGGAAGAATGATAATATCGGCTTGCCAGACTGAAGGTAGTGTACCTGTTTTTCAGTTCAGGAGCCTTGAATCGGCGGTCGAATTCTGTCATGCTGAACAGGAATTGCATACCTGAATTGATCCGGTCATATCCGAGTACTGCTCCCCAGATCATTTCCCTGGTGAAAAAGACAGGTGAATTTTCAGCATGAATGCTGTTCTGGTCGAACGAACTGATAAGACCGTATTCCAGCTTCACAGGTCGCTTTGTTCCTGAGAAAAATGGTGTGAAGGAAAAGTAGCCTTTTCTGGCAGTAAATGTGCCTCCTTCCAGATACCATTGCTCGTAAGTACCTGTATAAGGATGTATGGCCAGCCTGTTCTTGAAAGGCACAGATACGCCTTTGTCTCCTTTCCCCCTGCCAGTCACAGGACTGAACACAAGACCCTGACCGAAGACGATGCGATATCTGCCCAGAATGATTCTATCAAATACTGCCAATCCCGAGATATCCCAGAAATAGGAATAAAAATCCAGCCAGTTGTCTTCTGGAGCATCTTTATCTGATATAAATCCCCAGAGGTTTCTTTTGTAACTCATGGTAGTTTTTTGGAGGAAGGCGACATCATATGTATTTTTCAGAGCAGATTTACATCTGATCAGATTCTGTACTCGGCAGACTGAATTAACATGGAATGAAATAAAAGGAAGAAGTGAAGTTATAATATTCCTGCCCAGTCCCGCGCGGATAAGATCATGATATGATTGCATGGTATGATTATATCTGTATAATAATATCTTTTCGATATCTGATTCAGTCAGGAGATTCAGGCTTAATAAGTCAGCCCTGCTGCATTTGTTGATATTCAGGGGATGGCAGCGGTAGTATTCCTGCTGATCATTAATTTCAATTTCATCTTCCTGACAGTATTTCTCTTCGAAAAAGAAGTCATCCTTTTCCTCGGCCCCAGCATAGAGAAATAAGCAGAAACCCAACAGGATGAAAACTCTAGAAGACATAGGAGATCGAAAGGTAGTGAGTATAAGGCAATATTTGATGATTTCTCACACTGTAGCAGAGGTGATAATTTCTCAGTATGATCATTATTCCGGTTCCTATTCGATCCGGGTTATACTGGTAGCCAGTGAATAATTTCAGAAATTTTGTTATGGAAATACTACTGGCAAAACGAAGGGAGAAATCATAACCTGTCTCCTTTTCCAATCCGCAGCCGATTATAACATTCCCCGGCAACTGCAATCTTGTTTCATAAGAATAGAGGACAGGCAGGGTTGCTGAACCAAGACGAGACTGCAAGATATTATGACAGGAAAAGCCTGATTTGAATATGCCAAGCTGCCAGTAAAAGCCGGAGTTCAGGGAAAAAGCGCTGAATTTTCCCCTGTCATGATAAGTGTAATTAATAAAGGAAAGAGCCAGGCCTCCGGCAAGAAATTCATTACCATAGTTCACACCTACCAGGGAAAGGTTCTGTTTCAACAGCGGATGCAGCAGGGAACTATGGGATAAGGAAAAGCCCCATTTCCTTATTGAAGTGGAATAACAGGCAATTGCCAGAGGAAGTTCTGGCAGAGAATAGAGAAAACTCCCGCTAATTTCCACACCCCTCCCGGAAACAGCTGGATTCTGCCAGCAAGCCAGCGGATGCTCTTCCAGGATATAACAACCAGCCATGGCATTCTGCACAGCATCATAAGGTCGTGAGATAAAACCATGAC
>JAFGRJ010000216.1 GCA_016935235.1 Candidatus Cloacimonadota bacterium | reverse complement strand
GAAGGAGCTGTTTTCAGACCCCCGCGCAGGAAAGCGGGAGCATCCGGAAGGGGCCTGGTCAATCCATAAGCAGCCCAGAGAATCTGGGAGACATCTGCCAGGGTCAGAGGATTTTCCGCGTAACGGCGTCGTGATCTGCGCTGTTGTAATGCTTCCTCAACCGACAGGTCTCCGCTGTAATGAGGTTCAGGTAGTACTATTATTTCCAGAGGCTTGTGTTCCACGGGAAAACTTGCCTCTACAGCAGCCAGCTTGGCGTCCAGTACAGCCATGATTCTGGTGTATTTATTATCACTTCTGATAGCGTCCAGATCAGTATCACTGCTTATAAGCTCCTTATCGAGCCAGCCGGCGTCAACCGCTTTCTCCAGGTAAGAGAGTGCTTTCTCCTTATTGCCTACCAGCGACCAGGTACAGGCTCCATAATAAAAGACCAGCTCTGATTCTCCTCCCTGAGTCACCAGTTTATCTATGGTTTCAGCAGCCTGCTCATATTTGCCTTCTTCGTACAATTTTTCAACTTCTACGAGTAAATCTTCATTACTTACCTGAGCGGTACAGGAAAGGATAAACATGAAACTGAGAAAAAACGTAATCAATCTGCTCATTCAATCCTCGCTTATGGCTGAAATAGCGTTATCATTCTTTTTCGAACAATGGCATCAGCAACACAATAAAAGCGCTGGCGGTAAATTGGCAATCAATTTATGTAATAATCTGAAAATTGGCTGATGTATGTTCCTTTCCAGTTAATGGTGATGATAAGAATCCAGCAGTAGACTTTTCTAATCAACGGCATTACTGGACGGTTCTCTAACTAAGATACTCTATATTACTTAAGGATCACCATTTTCCGGTTGATCTTGATTTTTGAAGTGATCATCTGACCAAAATATATTCCCGCGGGTAATTCTCCTGCATGCCAGCTATAGTGGTGGATACCGGCTTCCAGATAACCATTGACCAGAATATCCACCTGTTGACCTCTGAGGTTGAAGACCTGCAGTTTTACATTATCAGATTCGGGTAAATAATACTGGAATATTGTAACCGGGTTGAAAGGATTGGGATAATTGAATAATGCCGGTCGGAACAATTGCGGTATTTCTGCATCGTCATTACTGACCGGCAACAGAATAACACCCTGCACCCACTGCGGATTACTGATGTACCCCGGGAGAAGGTTACCGCTGAGATCATTTATTTCATAACCATTACCTTCATTGAATTTGAAATAACCGACAAGACCATTCTCACTGCCACTAAGATAGTAGAACATATTGTCATTGATCTCAGTAGGTGTCCGTACAATATTCCAGACCCGCAGTTCATCAACAATCCCGTTGCAGGGGAAATTACAGGAAGCATCATTACCAATATAAAGGTCGTCCAGAAGGTTATCGGAAATGGTACCTTCCGGTTCATTGAGATAATAAAGTTCCTGATTTACCCCGTTTATATAGATGTGAATATCCTGATCTCCATCGTAAGTGACGGCAAGATGCTGGGCTCCTGCAGTTGCCACAGAATAATCAGCGGTATAGGAACGGCTCAGTTCCCCGTTCTGATGGAGCATCTGAAAGACCAGGCAATATTCATTGTAGACAGGGAATGATTCAGAAAGGAAGAATGTAAATGAATTCTTATCCAAGATCTTGTTATAGAAATTTCCCCAGTCCTGGGGAGTTACCCAGGCTTCGATAGTGAGAGGACCTGTAATGTTTATGGCAGGATCTGCATAACATTTGGAATAACTCTCCAGACCGGAATAGTACAGGGCACTGTCCAGATTGAAGACAGTAATGAAATCCTGTTTGAAACAGGAGATGGAATAATCACCGAATTCCACTGTCAGGGTTACGGAATAGGAACCTGGTATCTGAAAGGTCCATGAGGGATTTTGTTCATAGGAATCTATAATACTGTCGCTGTTGAAATCCCAGTTCCAGGTATCGATATTCCCCAGGGAATGATCGGTGAATTGGATGGTCTGGGGGGCAACCCCGCTGTGAGGTTCCGCCTCGAAATCGGGTGTAACTCCCGAGATCATAAATAACCAGACATCATAACCGCCATTTCCCTGGGAGTTGGTCTGCCCGGCAACAACACAATTACCTTCCGCAGTTTCACATAATGCAAATCCGCCTTCCGAACCATCATCACCGAAAAGATCGCTGGAAACAACATTACCCTGCAGATCCATTTTCACCAGAAAGAGATCATTGGTAAGGGGTTGGGCATATCTGGTGGTTCCGCAGATCAGGAGATTGCCGTCCAGAAGGTATCTGCAGACGCATTTGCCAAAATCGTGGAGATTTCCCGGTTCTATAGCTGTCTTCCAGTCTTCTTCCAGATCAGCATTGACCTTGATAATCAGCACGTCCATAACTTCCACCCCTTCAGCCGTGGTACCGCCGATAAGGCAGTATCCTCCGTCCGGCAGTACACAAACGGAAGCAGCCTCATCATGATCTCCCTGGTCATCATCGATGCCCCAGAAGGTATTCTCATCAAGTATGG
>JAFGRJ010000215.1 GCA_016935235.1 Candidatus Cloacimonadota bacterium | reverse complement strand
CGGATATTTTCCCGGAGATGGCAAAAACAGTATCATCCACCGTTTCCTGCAGCTGTTCCGGTGAATCCGCACAGATAATACGGGGCAGCGGGGCAGAGCGCATACCTTCTACGACCACATAGTCAGCAGCGAGATGGGCAAGCATCTCGGAAAGGGAGAGATGACGGTGCCAGATCTGGTAAGTTTCTGTCAATCCCCGGGCGAAGACAACATCATTGCTGGCAAGCCAGTGATTCCATGAATTGGAACCTTCCTTTTCCATCGTGAAGTTTTCAGCGTGGATGTCCTTGATGGAAACTACTTGATGATGCCGTCTCTTCAATTCCCTGATCAGATTAACGACCACTGTTGTTTTACCGGTGTGATGAAATCCAGCAACACTGAAAACTTTCATAATTACCTCCTCATGAAGAGTGTTCAGAATTTTACTAAAATGAGGATGAACAATCCCAGGCTTGATAGTTGCAGGAACAGGTCGATGAAACTGAGTTTTTTTTCATGCAGATAGCTACGGGAGGGATACAACCTGAACGCCCTTAAATCCAGGGAGATAGCTCTCCAGCGCACATCAGCCACAGCCCGGGCAAGCACTGGGAAAATCAGGATGGGATAGATACGCAGACGACGGAACAGATTTATCCGGTTAAGGTCTATCCCCCTGAGCTGCAATGCTTCCAGGCTTTTCCGAAACTGGCTGGAGAATATGGGAATGAAATGGATCACAGAAGCGACCAGAAATGAGATCTCATAGGGAATTTTCCAGCTCTTGAAAGCAAGCAGATAGTCATAATAAGATACATCGAACAATAAACCGGCAACCAGAATGATGATAAAAAACCGCAGTGAGGAAATTATACCGAAGTTCAAGCCTGTTGTTGTTATTTTCAGGATTGAAAACTCCCAGATAACCTCACCCGATCTTCGGAATAATATCTGAAAGATCATTACTGTGAGAATAATTTTTCCCAGTGTATGCAACCGTCTGAAGATGCGATGCAGCTTATGTGTGCTGGGCTGGACCAGAATAAGCAAAAGAATGGCACATCCCGTTAAAAGCAACTGGGCGGTAAGATTCTGATATATCACCGCCAGTGAGGTGATTAATATAACAAGGATAATGATTGTTCGGAGGTTCAATCTGTTAAGAATACTGTCACCTCGAGATTTACTAAAAAATTGAATCCTTCCCCTGGATAACCCCGTTCTTCCTGGTAATTCTCATCGAGCAGGTTTTCCAGACCAACAGTTACATTAACATTTTCCCAATGTTTATTCAAGTAGATATCATGCAACCAGTATGACGGCAGAATGGTGCCGATCTCGGTTTCTCTGATGTCTTTCCATTCTGCCTTGTAAGTGAACCTGAGATCAAAAGGTAATTTCCAGCTTTCTTCCAGGCGGAGAGTGTGACGGGGAACGACAAGCAGGGAATAATTCTCTTTCTTGCTGAATTCCAGGTAAGAATAGCTTAATCCATGATCCCAGCCCCAATGTAGATTGATGTCGGCTTCATAGCCGTAGGAATCAACTTCAGCAACATTGTCGTAACCTGCCTGGGTAAGATCGATAAGATCTCTTATCATGTTATAGTAGAGAGTATTGGACAACGATCCGGCGGCAATTCCCAGGATGAAGGGCAGGTCCCAGCTGAACTCTAATTTATGTGCTTTCTCCTCCTTGAGGTTTTCATTTCCTTTATCATGGCTGAAAAGTTCATGAAGAGTGGGATATTTTGTATTATGGGAATAGGCGAGGGAAAATTTTCCATAATTACTGGGAGAATAATAAAAACCCAGCGATGGTTCCACGTGATAAATCCAGTTCTCCCGGTGTTTCTGCCGAAATAGGGATAAGGCACAGCCAGTGCTGATTATGACTTTTTCAAGAGAAATTTCTCCCTGCCAGAAAATATTCTGCTGCTGGAGATTATTTGAAGTCCAATCCTCATAGTTACCGTTATCTTTGCGATTGTAAGCCTGTTTCTCGTAACGGTAGCCCAGCTTATTGTTCCAGAAATCAGTAGTCTGCCAGTCAAAAATATGGAATATGCCAAATATCCAGCTGTTCAACTTTGAGGGCCATTGCAGGTACATGTTTTGGTATCCGGGATCACTGTATTCGGCATAAGTATCGTCATATTGCTCGTAATGGACTCCAACTCTTGATTCCAGGTTATAATGCAACTGCAAATTGGTGATACCAGAAAGATACCATCTCTGCCAGTCCAGGAATTTTCGGTAGTTTCTCTCGTATATGGAAGCTGTTACCTCTTTTTCAGGCATTGTGGTAAATCCAGTCTGTATGGAGAAAGAATGAAAATCAAATAGTGTCCAGTTCAATTTACACTGGATATTGTATTGTTCACTTGCATTTTGATTTCTCACGTCGCCAGTTTCAAAAGCGGCAGGCTCGAATTTACTGGAAAGCATGAAACCATCGGTGTGGAACCGGGAAAGGTAAATTCGGAAATCCCAGTCAGGGAAACTTTTGGAAGCAGTAAGGTAAATCTTGTTGCTGTTGTTTCTCTTGGCGGTAATGCCAGCTCTAAGGGCAAACCGGGATTGGGGATCTGCGGTGATAAAATTTACCACTCCGCCCATGGTATCAGATCCATAAAGAGCTGAGACAGGTCCCTTGATCACCTGGATTTCCCTCAGATCGGACGCAGGGATGGTGTTCAGATCTACACTTCCGAAATAACCACCTCCCACTGGCTGTCCGTCGACCAGGATTTTAACCTGTTTTTCGTTGAAACCCCTGATACTGAGGTTACTTCCAGATTTACCACCGGTGGTCAGGTTCAGACCATTCATATCAGAAACCGATTCCCCCAGATTCATATCGCGATTCATCCCCTGAATTGTATAATCCTTTCTGAGTACTTTACCGATGGATGATTCCGGTCGATCGGCAACGACCTTGATGCCCTCCAGTTTATAGATTCTTTTCTTTTCCAGGGAAAGGCTATCAGCATCATCCCTTTCCAGGGCCTGGATACAGACATAAATCATGATTAGCGCAATTAAAATGATGAACTTCACTTCAACTCACTTTGAATTTTTGATCTTCGATCTGATAAACATAATCAAGGTGTTGCATCAAATAACCCTGGTCGTGGGAAATGACCAGAGCTCCTGTCCCTGAGTTTCTTTTATTGAGCAGCATCTTTATGAAAATATTCTGAATATCCGCATCCAGACCGGCCATGGGCTCATCTATGATCCAGTATTTATCAGGATTTAAAAGGAGAGCGGCCAGATTGATTCTCCTGATCTGTCCGCTGCTCATTTCCCAGATAGGTTTGTCTTTGCATTCTGCAATCTTGAATTGTTCCAGGGCAGGATTTATAGTTTTTGCATCACCAATGTTACCGGAGGAGAACCGGTGCAACCAGAGGGTAAGATCCTCGGATGGGGTAGCAGCAACGATGTTGGCAAGGGCTTCCTGTTTGATATAGGTGACAGTCCTGGCGATTTCTGCTGTTGACATTTCCTTCAGGTTCTTATCCTGCAGCTTAATGCTCCCGGCATATCGTGTGATTAATCCACATAATAAGCGACAGAAGGTTGTTTTGCCACTTCCATTTTTCCCGGTCAGCCCGGTTAATTTCTGCGAATCCAGATCAAGGGAGGCATTCTGGAATATAACCTGTCCGGTATCATAGGTGAAATTCAGATCCTTAATTACATACATGATTTTTTTTACCGAGATTGATTGTCCTGTTGGATATTTCCAGAATCTCACTATTATGATCTGCAATGAAAACAATTCTACTTTCCCTTGCCAGATTCAGTATTATTTCTTTCACCTTTTTGATGTTATCACTGGAAAGCCCTGCGCCTGGTTCATCCAGAAGGTATATTTGGGGAGACAGGGTTAATAAGGCTGCCAAGGCGACGATTTTTTTCTGTCCAAAAGACAGGGTGGATGTCTCATGATCGCGGAGTCGGGATATATCAAGCAGAAGAAGGGTATTTTCTATCCTTGCACGTATTTCCTCACGTGGAAGTTTCAGGTTTTCCGGGCCGAAAGCGAGTTCATGCTCGACGATCGG